>JANYHG010000042.1 GCA_025359165.1 Hyphomicrobiaceae bacterium | reverse complement strand
CGATAAATGCCGCCGCAATCGCCATTGCAGAGGGGATAAGTTTGTTGCCACGCGGTGCCGGCACCTCCCAGTGCGGCCAGACCGTCAACGACAGCCTGGTCATAGATTGCTCCAAGCACCTGACGCGTATCCTCTCGCTGGACGTCGCCGCGCGCCGGTGCGTGGTGGAACCCGGGATTGTGCTGGACGAACTCAATCGCCAGCTCAAACCGCATGGCCTGTGGTTTCCTGTGGACGTCTCGACCGCGTCACGCGCGACCATCGGAGGAATGGCCGGCAACAATTCCTGCGGCGGCCGGTCACTCCGCTACGGCACGATGCGCGACAACGTCGTCTCGCTCGACGCAGTGCTGGCTGATGGCCGTTCGGCAAAGTTCGGTCGCGTCAAGGCCGACCTTTCGGATCTCGCAGCCGACGATCCCGTGTTACCCCTGCTGAGAGATCTCGCAGCCCTCGGTCGCCGCGAAGCCGACGAAGTGACCGCCAGATTTCCGGCCGTGCAGCGCCGCGTCGGCGGGTACAATCTGGATGCTCTCATCCCCCAGCACAACGACGGAACGATCAATCTCGCGCACCTGATGACCGGCTCCGAGGGCACGCTGGGCTTCACCACGGCGATCGAATTGAAGCTCTGGCCGCTGCTCGGCAAGCGGGCGCTCGGCGTTTGTCATTTCGGCAGCTTCCATCAGGCCATGGACATGGCCCAATACATCGTGCCGCTGGGCCCGATCGCCGTCGAGCTGGTGGACGCGACCATGATCGGTCTCGCGCTCGATATCCCGATGTTCCGCCGCACGATGCAGCAGGTCGTCAAGGGCGATCCGAAGGCGCTGCTGCTCGTCGAGTTTGCCGAAGACGACGGCGAGAACGCCAGACGCCTGCAACGGCTCGGCGACTTGATGGGCGACAAAGGCATCGGCTGGGACCGGTCGGGCGCGCAGTGGGGCGGCGTCGTGCCGGTGCTCGATCCCGGCCTGCAGACGGCGATTGCCGACGTGCGGACCTCGGGCCTCAACATCATGATGTCGATGAAGGACGCGCGTAAACCGGTTTCGTTTATCGAAGACTGCGCCGTCCCGCTGCCGCACCTCGCCGACTACACGCAACGGCTCACGGACGTGTTCGAGCGGCACGGCACGCAAGGCACTTGGTATGCGCATGCGTCGGAAGGTTGCCTGCATGTGCGCCCGGTGTTGAACCTGCGCCTCGACAAGGACGTCGCCGCCATGCGCGCCATCGCGGAAGAAGCGTTCGCGCTGGTGCGCAGCTACAAAGGCTCGCATTCCGGTGAGCATGGCGACGGAATAGTCCGCTCCGAATTCCACGAGTACATGTTCGGTTCGCGGATCGTGCGGGCGTTCGAGCAGGTCAAGGACCTGTTCGACCCGCGTGGCGTGATGAACCCCGGTAAAATCGTCCGCGCGCCGAAGTTCGACGACCGCAGCAGGTTCCGTTTCAATCCGGAATACAAAGTGGCTGATATCAGGCCAGCACTCGACTGGTCCGCCTATCCAGGCCCTGCCCAAGGGCTCGCTGGCGCTGTCGAGATGTGCAACAACAACGGTGCCTGCCGCAAACTTTCCGGCGGCGCGATGTGCCCGTCGTATCGCGTCACGCAGGACGAAGCGCACGTCACCCGTGGTCGAGCCAACGCGCTCAGGCTCGCCATTTCGGGACAGCTTGGGCCAGACGCTTTGCAGTCCGACGACATGGCCGAGGCGATGCGGTTGTGCGTGTCGTGCAAGGCGTGCAAGCGCGAGTGCCCGACCGGCGTGGACATGGCGCGCTTGAAAATCGAGGTGTTGTCGGCACGCGTCGCCGCGCACGGGCTTTCCCTGCGAGACCGCCTCGTCGCCTACCTGCCACGCTATGCGCCTTATGCGGCCCGCATGCCGTGGCTGTTCAACCTTCGCGACCGAATTCCTGGCCTTGCGCGCCTGACCGACACCGTGCTCGGCCTCGCGGCAGAGCGCACGTTGCCGCGCTGGCGTGGCGATACGTTCCAGGACCCGACCGGCGCGGTCATCGGCGACAACAGCGTGGTGCTGTGGGCCGACACCTTCAACCGTTATCACGAACGCGAACGCCTCGACGCCGCGTGCACCGTGCTGGAAGCCGCGGGCTATCGCGTCCACGTCGCGACCCCGGTCGACGGCACGCACCGCCCGCTCTGCTGTGGCCGCACATTTCTGTCGGCCGGCCTCGTCGACGCGGCGCGCGCCGAAGCACGCCGGACACTGGCGGCGCTGG
This sequence comes from Hyphomicrobiaceae bacterium, assembly GCA_025359165.1. Lineage (GTDB taxonomy): Bacteria > Pseudomonadota > Alphaproteobacteria > Rhizobiales > Hyphomicrobiaceae > JABFRJ01. The sequence goes on along the minus strand of JANYHG010000042.1, from coordinate 2,526 downwards.
CCCCCTACCTCGACAAGGCAATTCCGATCATTGGTCTCGAACCCAGCTGCCTGATGACCTTCCGCGACGAGATGACGACGCTCGGCCTCGGCGAGGCCGCTGCCCGTGCGGCCGCCAATGCGGTGCTATTTGAAGAATTCATCGCGGCACGTCACGCGGCCGGGGACATGAAATTGCCGCTCAGGCCGTTGGCGGGAAAAGCGCTGCTGCACGGCCACTGCCACCAGAAAGCCTTCGCCGTAATGGGTGCGGTCGAAACGACGCTGCGGCTTGTGCCGGAGCTGTCGGTCGAAACGATCGAGACGAGTTGTTGCGGCATGGCGGGCGCGTTCGGCTATCAGTCAGAGACGATTTCAGTGTCGAAGCAGATGGCGGAGCTGTCGCTGCTGCCGGCGGTACGGGCCGCCGCCGCCGATACGATCATCGTTGCCGATGGCACCTCGTGCCGCCACCAGATCGCCGACGGCACTGGTCGCAAGCCGTTGCATGTCGCAGAGGTGCTCGCCCGCAGCCTGCAGTGCTGACGGACGCGGTGAGGCTTGCATGTACGCTCCGACATACAGCTCCGACATACAGCTGGTGTGACCCTCTGGTGTGACCCTCTTGGAAGCCCACGCAGGACGTGTTCCAATGCCATAGCGGCGATCTCGATTGCGCACGCCTCAATCAGCTAACGGATCCGATATCATGACTGTTATGGAAGCTCTCGAGCGCGAGAAGACAGCAGCATCTGAGCATTTCGACGTGCTGATTGTCGGCGCGGGCATTTCGGGCATCGCCGGCGCCTATCACTTGCAGCAGCAGTGTCCCGGCAAATCCTACGTGGTCCTGGAAACCCAACACAGCTTCGGCGGCACCTGGCTGACACACCGCTATCCCGGCATTCGCTCCGACAGCGACCTCTACACCTTCGGCTATCGATTCAAGCCGTGGGTCGGCCCGCCGATCGCAACGGCGCAGGAAATCTTGAACTACATGGGCGAAGTGATCACCGACAACGATCTCGGCAAACACATTCGCTATCACCACAAGATCAAGCGAGCCATCTGGTCGAGCAAGGACAAGACCTGGAGCATCGACGCCATCCAGACCGAAACCGGCGGCGCGAAGCGCTTCACCACCAACTTTCTCTGGATGTGTCAGGGGTATTATAATCATGACGAGGGCTACACACCCGAATGGCCCGCAATGGCTGACTTCAAAGGGAAGGTCGTGCATCCCCAAACTTGGCCGAAAGACCTCGAAACCAAGGACAAGAACGTCGTCGTTATCGGATCAGGCGCCACCGCCGCAACGATCATTCCAAATATCGACTGCAAGCATGTGACCATGCTGCAGCGATCGCCGACGTTCTTCCGTGCCGCGCGCAATGCAATCGAGTTGGCCGATACGCTGCGACAACTGCAGGTCGACGAAACCTGGGTGCACGAGATCGTGCGGCGCAAAATCCTCTTCGACCAGGATGCTTTCACGCACATGGCCCGCAACGAGCCGGACAAGGTGAAGAACGAACTGTTGTCGGTTGCAAAAACCTATCTCGGCGAAGATAACGTCGCGAAGCATTTCACGCCCACCTATCGCCCGTGGCGACAACGCATCGCGTTTATTCCCGACGGAGATCTGTTTCAGGCCATCAAAACGGGCAAGGCTTCGGTGGTCACCGACGAGATCGAGAAATTCGACGCGCAGGGTATTCAGCTTAAATCGGGCAAACATCTCGACGCCGATATCATCGTCACGGCAACCGGTTTCCATTTGAGTCCGCTGGGCGGCATCGACTTCGTCATCGACGGCAAACCACTCGATTTTGGTGCCTCCGTCACCTACCGCGGCATGATGTTCACGGGCGTGCCGAACATGGTGTGGGTGTTCGGCTACTTCCGCGCAAGCTGGACACTGCGGGCAGACTTGGTTTCCGACTTCGTCTGTCGCCTGCTCAACCACATGCAAGACACCGGCGCAAAGCAGATCGTCCCCGCCTTGCGCGAGATCGATAAAGATATGCCGCTGACCCCATGGATGGACCCGGAAGATTTCAATCCCGGATATCTTATGCGCGGGATGCACTTGTTGCCGCAACGCGGCGACAAACGGGAATGGCAGCACAGTCAGGACTACTGGCGCGAAAAAGACGAGATCCCGAAGATCGATCTGGAGGATGCGGCGTTCGTCTACAACTGACAGCTCATTTGCGGATCTGGCCGCGAATCTCACCGTCTTGGTTGGCCTGTGTGTGGACATTGTACAAAGGCGGATCGAGCGTCGGCTTGGCTCTTGTGGTCTTATTGAACACCAGCGCGGTTACGCACGCTGAAACACAGTCGTTCAAGGCCGTGTAAAAGGCATTCTGTTCCCTCAGCGCCAGTCGACGGCCCCGCACCGCAGCCGGAAGACGCTTTATTGACAGTCTGCGGGCGTGGTCGTAGCTTGAACTTCGCATTTGCGAGAGCTCGCAGGGCATCGTGCCGCTGTGGCGTATCCCAGATCCCAGCTTGATCAATGGAGCGGAATTCGATGAAGGTCGTA
>JANYHG010000014.1 GCA_025359165.1 Hyphomicrobiaceae bacterium | reverse complement strand
AAATGCCCGGTATGTACCGCAATGAAGACTATGATCTGGCCGGCTTCTCGGTCGGTGCGGTCGAACGGGGTGAAATCTTGCCGCGGAGTGACATCGCGGCTGGCGACGTCTTGATCGGTTTGCACGCCTCGGGCGTCCATTCGAACGGCTACAGCCTGGTTCGCAAGCTGGTCGAAAAAGAGGGATTGGCCTGGGACGAGGCTGCGCCGTTCTCATCGGGACAGACCGTCGCCCAAGCTTTGCTGACGCCGACGCGGCTTTACGTCAAACCAGTGCTTGCGGCACTCAAAGCGACAGGTGGCGGTGGCCCCGGCGGCGCAATCAAAGGACTGTCGCACATCACCGGGGGCGGCTTGAGCGAAAACTTGCCGCGCGTTCTGCCGGCGGGGCTGGCTGCACACATCGACTTGAGCACGTTCTCCGCCCCGGCGGTGTTCGGCTGGTTACGTCGCGCGGGTAATCTCGACGATGCCGAGATGTTGCGCACTTTCAACTGCGGCGTCGGTATGGTCGTCATCGTCGCGGCCAGCCAAGCCGCGCAGGTCATCGCGGCGCTTGTAGCGGCCGGCGAACATCCCGTCGTGCTCGGTGAAGTCGAGGCTGGGCGCGGCGTCAAGTCGAGCGCGAAAGGCAAGGGCGAGGCCGAAGCCGTTCGCTATACTGGCGCGTTGCAGTTCGCCACGACAATTTAGGCAACGGCAGCGCCAGCCGGATATAAGTGCAGGTTGCTGGCGGCTTCGCAAAGGACGGCGATGCGATTTTATTATCCCGACGTGCCCGTTATCCCTTTGCCACCCGGCCATCGATTCCCATCCGGCAAATACGATGCTTTGCGTGCAGTGATCGATCGCGATCACATATTAGGGCGAGCCGACCTGTTGCCCGCGCCACTCGCCTCCCGCGACGATCTGCTGCGTGCACACGCGACCGAATATGTCGACGCGATGCTGGCCGGCGCCGTGTCTCCGGACACCATGCGCCGGATCGGACTGCCTTGGAGCCCTACGCTGGTCGACCGCAGCCGAGCAACCGTCGGCGGTGCCCTCGCCAGTGGCCGTGCCGCACTCGACATGGGTTTGTCCGGCCAACTCGCCGGCGGCACGCATCATGCGCATCGCGACTTCGGCTCGGGTTTTTGCGTCTTCAATGATCTTGCGGTTGCAGCCCTGACGCTGCTCGCGGACGGCAGTGTTTCACGCATCGCGATTGTCGATACCGATGTCCACCAGGGCGACGGCAATGCCGCCATCCTTGGGGGCGATCCGCGCGTTTATATCCTCTCGGTCCAAGGTGCGAAGAACTTCCCGTTTCAGCGTGTGCCGGCAACGCGGGATGTCGATTTGCCCGACGGAACCGACGATGCCACCTATTTGGCGGCCTTGGGCAACGCGTTGCATGATGTATGGGATTTTCGGCCGGACCTGGTGTTTTATCTGTCTGGTGCCGACGCGCTGGCGCAAGACCGGCTGGGCCGACTGGCCTTGACCCACGCAGGACTGATGACGCGCGACCGTCGCGTGCTTGAGCAGTGCAGGCAAACGAATATTCCCGTCGCGATCGCCATCGGCGGCGGTTACGCAGAGCCGATCGAGGCATCGGTCGAGGCTTACGCCAACACGTTTCGCGTGGCGGCTGACCTCTGGCAGCTTTAGTTCCAGGTCACCTGAACCGTCACCGGCGCGGGTTGCCGACGATGTGAGTCGTGGCCTCAGGCGTGACGTGTGGCGAACTTCTGTTCGCTGGCGCAAGCCCGAGTCTCGAGCTTCTGAGCAATCCTCGACTGCAATTTCTGTGCGTCAGCCAACTGTGTCGCGTAGCCGACATCGGCGGATTCAACGGTCTCGCATAGCCGTTGCAGCGTATCGATCAAGCAAGCGTTCGTGGACATCAAGTCGGACCAAGCGGCGGGATCCTCCCCGCTTTCCTCGGCAAGTCTTTCAAAAACTGGAATAGCCCGTTCAAAATATTGACGTGCCAGCGCGAGCTTTCCCGAGTGCAGCGCATTTCGGCCGGCGACGACTTCGATCATTGATACGTATTCGTAGTCAGTCCGTGTCGCCGTTCGCAGGCTTACGGCCAGATTCGCTATCAAGCCCAGCATTCCACATCTCCGAGCGTCTCAGAATCACAAGGCTATATTTACCACAAGTTGCTAATCTTGGCGTTGCTACCTATAAGGAATAACAGTCATACGCTCTTGGCAACAATCGTGCCTACTACGGATGAATATCACCTCGCCGTCGCGGCAGGCAGAGTTGGTGCATAAATAACTGTTAACTGATTGTCATAGTTAGCCTGCGGCCACAGGACTGCTAAACAAACGCTGCAGGAATGAAATTGTCGGGCAGCGTGTCGGAGCACAGATCATGGCCAGGCAATGCAACAAATGCAGCGCTCCGTTGACGGGGTTGGCATTGAAATGCCCGCGCTGCGGATCCGGCGATGTGCAAAGCGCCAGGGCCATAAAAATTGGCTATTTGCTGGCTCCGATCTTATTGTTGGGCGCAGCCTTTCTGTTGTTTTGACCGCAACAGTGATCCCGCTTCAAGCGTCCCTTTTCGCTGTTTTCGGGAGCGACTAGGCATGGGGCTTCCCGCACAACTTATTCCCTTATCGCCACACCTTACGATCCGAGTTGCGCGGAAATAAATTTGAAACGCGCGGTAGTGGCGGGTGCAGGCGGCGTGGGTAGCGGGTGGGGTCGGTACAGCAGTTAGAATGCATGTAGCTGACAGCTTGACGCATGACGCTGAAGCCCGGTCGGATGACACCGACCAGCCCATTGATTAAGTTCGGAAATGCCTCAGCCGACCCGCCGCCGCCGGCAGGGGTGCGTATATTCTCCGGCGCTTGGAATGGTGCCCGGGACTGGAATTGAACCAGTGACACTGCGATTTTCAATCGCATGCTCTACCAACTGAGCTACCCGGGCCTACCGCGAAACGAATGGGAACCTAAAGTCACCCGGCGCTGCGAAGCGAGGGCGTTATAGGGTCTGATCGGGTGCCTGTCTAGCGCTTGTGAAATTTCATTTCGGAACGTGTAGGCAGGCTACCTACGCGGCCCGATTTGCGATCGGCGGGCCCGCTCCTGCCTGTCGCGTGGACTTCCCCGTCGCGGTGACTTGCCTGTCTCGTTGACTTGCCTGTCTCGTTGACAAGGGGGGAGGCGCTCCTTATCTCTGCGGTGCTTTGCTGGGTGGCGATCGGACGCCGTCCAACGGGCAAGCTGCTGTCGATGTGCCGGCGCGCACGGGTAACTGAAGGGCAAGGCGACAAGCCGGCCAAGATGTTGCCCTTGTTGGTTGGCATTGCAGTGCATTCCGTTCATCGCTCGAGCAATTTCGCCTTAGTGCTGTTTCGCTGTCATGCCCGAGTGTGCGGGATGTCTACGAGGCACTTGAAGCTGACGCCGAACCTCAGGGGTTTGGTCAAGGATCCCGTTCCCGATGCTGTCGATCAATTCAATCGCCGCCAAAATCTTTGGCACCTCCAACGATCGCAAGATCAAAGGCTTTCGACCCATCGTCGAGCAGGTCAATGCGCTGGAGGACGAGACCAAGGCGCTGAGCGACGACGCGTTACGCGCGCGCACAACGGCGATGAAAGAGCGCTTCGCTGCCGGTGAAACGCTGCAGGACCTGCTGCCGGAAGCGTTCGCGACCGTTCGTGAAGGTGCCCGGCGTTCCCTGGGGCAACGCCATTTCGACGTGCAGTTGATGGGCGGCATGGTGCTGAACGGCGGCGACATCGCCGAAATGAAAACCGGCGAAGGCAAAACGCTGGTCGCAACGCTGGCAGTCTACCTCAACGCTCTCACCGGTAAAGGCGTGCACGTCGTCACCGTCAACGACTACCTTGCCAAACGCGACGCCGACTGGATGGGAACCGTTTATCGCTTCCTTGGGCTAACCGTCGGTTGCATCATCCACGGCCTCGACGACGATCAGCGCCGCGAGGCCTACGCCTGCGACGTCACCTACGGCACCAACAACGAGTACGGATTCGACTACCTGCGCGACAACATGAAGATGCGCACGTCCGACATGGTCCAGCGCGGCCACGCTTTTGCGATCGTCGACGAGGTCGATTCGATTCTGGTCGACGAGGCACGCACGCCGCTGATCATCTCCGGCCCGGTCGAGGACCGCGCTGACCTTTATATAGCTGTCGACGCACTCATGCCCCAGTTGGGCCCGGATCACTTCGAGCTCGACGAAAAGCAGCGGCAGGTCGCGTTGACGGAAGCTGGCAACGAGCACATGGAAGAGCTGCTGCGGGCGCAGGACATGTTGAAGGGCGAAAGCCTCTACGACATCGAGAACGTTTCGGTCGTGCATCATGTTAACCAGGCGCTCAAAGCGCACAAGATGTTCCAGCGCGACAAGGACTACATCGTCAAGGACAATCAGGTCGTCATCATCGACGAGTTCACCGGCCGTATGATGCAGGGACGCCGCTACTCCGAAGGCTTGCATCAGGCGTTGGAAGCCAAGGAGCACGTCGAAATCCAGCCGGAAAACCAGACGCTGGCGTCGATCACCTTCCAGAATTATTTCCGCCTTTACGACAAGCTCGCCGGCATGACCGGTACAGCGTCGACCGAAGCCAACGAGTTCATGGATATCTACGGGCTCGACGTGGTGGAAGTGCCGACCAATCTGAACATCTCCCGCATCGACGAGCATGACGAGGTCTATCGCACGTTCAAGGAAAAAAGCCGCGCCATCGTCGCCGAGATCGCCGACTGTCATCGGCGCGGCCAGCCCGTTCTGGTCGGCACCACCTCGATCGAAAAAAGCGAAATGCTCGCCGAATTGCTGAGGGATCGTGCCTTCATGCGCGATCTGGTGACGTACATCAGGGGGTTCGCCGGCATCGCCGAAGGCGTCAAAGCCGAGGAACTCGAGCCCGTGAAGGTCGAACCCAAAGGGCTCAAGGGTATGATCGGGCTCGGCGGTAGCGATGCGCCGGGTGCCAACATCGACCCTGAAATGCGTGCGCAATTGGCTGCCGTCGTCGAGCATCTCGAAAAGCTCATCGCCGGTAAAAACAAAGACGAACTGATCCCCCATCACGTGCTGAACGCGCGCTTCCACGAACAGGAAGCGACGATCATCGCGCAAGCGGGCGTTCCCGGCGGCGTCACCATCGCCACGAACATGGCCGGCCGCGGTACCGACATCCAGCTCGGTGGCAACGTCGACTTCCGACTGAAAGCCTGGCAGGCCGAAAAAGAATTGCTGCAACTGCATCCGACCGAAGACGAGATCGCGGTCGAGCGCGAGAAGATCGCAGTCGATGTCGCGGAGAAGAAGCGTATCGCGCTCGAAGCTGGTGGTCTTTATGTCATCGGCACCGAACGCCACGAAAGCCGCCGCATCGACAATCAGCTGCGCGGCCGCTCCGGCCGTCAGGGCGATCCCGGCCGCTCGAAGTTCTACCTCCGCCTTGATGACGATCTGATGCGCATCTTCGGCTCCGAGCGCATGGACAAGATGTTGCAGACGCTCGGCTTGCAGGATGGTGAGGCGATCACCCATCCGTGGATCAACAAGGCGCTCGAGAAAGCGCAACAGAAGGTCGAAAACCGCAACTTCGACAGCCGCAAGTACGTGCTCAAGTACGACGATGTCATGAACGATCAGCGCAAGGCGATCTTCGACCGCCGCCTCGAACTGATGGGCTCAGAGGACGTGTCCGACGAGGTTACCGCCTATCGCCATCAACTCGTGCACGAGATCGTTTCGACCAATATTCCCGAGCATGCCTACGCCGAACAGTGGAAAACGACGGATCTCAAGGACGAGGTCAACAGACTGTTCGATCTCGATCTTCCAATCGCCGATTGGGCCAAGGAAGAAGGCATCGCCGACGAAGCGATTCGCGAGCGCATCCTGGCGGCCGTCGACGAGAAGGCCGAGGCGAAAGCGGCTGAGATCGGCCCCGAGAACATGCGTCAGGTCGAGAAAATGGTGTTGCTGCAAACCCTCGATCACTTGTGGCGCGAGCACCTCGTGACACTCGAGCATCTGCGTCAGGTGATCGGTTTCCGCGCCTACGGCCAGCGCGACCCGGTCAACGAGTACAAGAGCGAGAGCTTCCATCTGTTCGAGGCCATGCTCGCCAAGTTGCGCGAGGCCACGGTCGGCCAGTTGATGCACCTCCAGCTTGCCCCTGAAGAGCATGTGCCGTCGGTCGATGACCTCGAGCCGCCGCCGATGTATGGCCACCACATCAACCCGCTCACTGGCGTCGACGAGTTCGAGCAGGCAAACCGCGCGCTATCGGCTGAAGGCCGCGCCCCGGTGCAGTTACTCGAGCGTCGCGAACCGTCCGATCGGCGGAGCGATGAAGCATTCGATCCGAAAAATCCGGAGACCTGGGGGCGTGTGTCCCGCAATGCGCCGTGTCCGTGCGGTTCGGGCAAAAAGTTCAAGCATTGCCACGGCAAGCACGCCTGAGCGTTTCTATGACGGTCGGCTGCGAACCAAAGCACCGGCTCAGCGTTACGTAACGAGACCATCGGTTCATACATCGGTGGTCAACTTTTCAGTGTCATGTTGGAGACGTTCATGTCCGCTCAGACCATCAAGCCGCTCGTCACCGCCGTCGCCCATTCGACCGGAGGCCGAAATGGGCACTCCGAGACAACCGATAAATCGGTCAGCGTGAACCTGTCTGTCCGCAAGGAGATGGGCGGCCCTGGCCTGCCCAATACGACGACACCCGAACACTTGTTCGCAGCCGGCTATGCCGCCTGCTTCGGCGGCGCGCTCGATTTCGTGTCGAAGCAGCATAAGAAAGACGCGTCCGGCACCGTCGTTACGTGCGAAACGTCGGTCGGTCCGCGAGAAGGTGGCGGCTTCGGCATCGCCGTCAAGATGCACGTCAAGTGCCCGAACCTGTCCAAAGCCGAGGCCGAAGCGCTGGTCCAGGAAACCCACGAAAAGATCTGCCCCTACAGCCACGCCACGCGCGGCAACATCGACATGACCCTGGACGTCGAAGGCAATTGATTTCGGCGAACTAACAGCGGTCTCGACCGGCGTTGGATGGCCTGCCTTGCCACTGCCGCCATCGCGTGCGATGCCGCTGACATGATCGGTGTCTTTGATTCTGGCCACGGCGGATTGACGGTATTCAGGGCGCTCGTGGAGCGGTTTCCGGCGCTCGATTTCATTTATCTCGGCGACCACGCAAACGTGCCGTATGGCAATCGTCCGTCGTCGGAGGTCGTCGATCTTACGCGGGCTGGTGTCGAAACGCTGTTTCGCCGTGGCGCGCGACTTGTGCTGCTCGGTTGTAACACGGCGACCTGTGTCGCCGCCCGCACGCTGCAGCAGGATTGGCTACCGGAATCTGCCTGGACCGGCCGCAACGTGCTCGGCATCGTCGCCCCGACGGTGGAGGCTGCAACCCAGACGCCTTGGGCTGTCTCCACACCGCAGTACCCGCAAAAGTACAACACCGACGTCATCGCCGTATTCGGCACCATGCGCACGATCAGTTCGTTCGTGTACCCCGAAGAAATCCGCAAACGCTGCCCACGCGCGACGGTCGTGCAGCAGATCTGCGCCGATCTCGTGACCGCCATCGAAACTTCGAAACCGGAGGCCGAGGTCGACGCGATTGTCAAATCAGGCGTCGACGGCTTGATGGCCCAGACCGGCGGCCAGCCCCCGCATCGGGCAATTCTCGGCTGTACTCATTTTCCACTGGTCGAGCACCTGTTCCGCCGACATTTGCCGCCGTTCACACGCCTGCTGTCGCAGCCGGAGATCGTCGCCGACAGCTTCGAGGATTATCTGGCGCGCAGGCCGCATTTTGCCGGCGCTGGCACCCGCTGTCGTACGCCGGTGCTGCTGACGACGGGGGATCCGATCGCCGTCACCGAGACCGGACGGGTTTTCTGGCCGGATGTGCCAAGGTTCGAAAAGACGGCATAGCGTCCGGCGACCGGGCTAACCGGGCACATGACGCCGAATGGCCTCTAAAACCACGTCAACTCGTCCGTAGGCGGCGTTTACCATTCTGTTGGCATCCACCCTGCCGTTCGCCTCGAAATCCCGCCAGTCGCCAAATCTGACCGCGCAATCGCATTAACTGCGATCGGGTAGTTTTTAACCACAGCATCGCCGCGTCGCCTGCAAAAGCGATGGCCAGCGAGCGCGCGGCGACGGATAGTGTGCGATGACCATCACGCAGGATGTACGCGCCGTGCAGCAAAAGATCACCACAGCCGACGTTGCCGAGCCTTCGCACGGGTTTCTCGCTGGTCTTGTGACGCTCACGTTCCTGATGAACGCCATCGGGCGCGGCGTCAGTGAAACTTTCGCCGTGTACCTTCTGCCCGTCGAAGCCGCGCTGCACGTCGACCGCGCCCAGATCTCGCTCACCTACTCGATCTACATGCTGACGTACGGCCTTTCCGCCCCCTTCATCGGCCAACTCATCGACCGCTTCGGCGCACGCATTTGCTATGTCTTGGGCTTGTGCGCGCTGGGTGCCGGCAGCCTCGTCGGTGCGCGGTCGCAGGCGATCGGCCAATACTACTTCGGCATCGGCGTGCTGGCGGGGTTGGGCTCGGCGGCGCTCAGCATGGTCGCAGCCTCCAGCCTTCTCAGCCGCTGGTTTTCCGACCGCCTCGGCACCGTCTCCGCCATTCCCTACGCGGCTGTCGGTGCGGGCATGCTGACCTTCCCGCCGATCGCCCAGAAGCTCATGCAAACCTACGACTGGCGCACGGTGCAGAACTGGCAAGGCCTCGCGGTACTCGCCTGCGTCCCGTTATTGTTCGTGCTGCCGCTGCGCCGCTACAACGCCGGCTCCGACGCGTGGCGCGCACTGACCGCTCGCAATCGCGCAACTCATGCATCTGAGCGAACCACCGGCTGGACCGTCGCCGCCGCGATCCGCACGTCAGCGTTCTGGTCGCTGTTTCTCGCCTACTTCGCAACGTCGGTCGCGGCTTACACCGTGCTGCCGCACTCGGTCGCCTTTCTGGTGGAACGCGGATTCGATCCGTTGCTCGCGGCCGGAGCCTTCGGCATGACGGGGGTATTATCGGTCATCGGCATCATCGCGACCGGGTGGCTGTCCGATCGCCTCGGCCGTCTGCCGGTCGTCTCCATCACGTTCGTCGTCACCATTTCAGGCATTCTCTGTCTGCTCGCCATCACCGTTTGGCCGGCGCTGATACTGCTCTACGGCTTCGTGCTGTGCTTCGGCCTGATGCAGGGGGCACGCGGACCTATCCTCGTCGCGTTGGTCGCCAAGATTTTTGCCGGTGGTTCTGTCGGCGCGATCTTTGGCTCGCTGTCTCTGGCGCTGGGACTAGGCGCCGCCATCGGCAGCTGGATGTCGGGCCTCATCCACACGCACACCGGCAGTTACGCCTACGCCTTCGCCATGGCTGCCCTGAGTTCCCTTATCGGCCTCGCGACGTTCTGGCTCGCCCCGAGCCTTAGGTATGAACGGGTTACGGGGCGGTAGGAGCGGAGGCCCGCCCGCTCCCCCCTAAATCTTCCCCACCACCTGCGCCAGCCGGTCGAGCGGGGCGGTGGTGCGGATGAGCGTCGTCGGCACCGAGAAATGTCCGCGATCCCAGATGAAGCCGTTGGCCGCCGGCACTTTCCAGCGCTGCACCAACAGCCGTCCGCTCTCGAACGGCAGGATCTTGTCGCGCCGACCGAGGATCGAAACGATGCGGTGTCCCGGCAACGGCATGGCCTCCTCGGGATTGATCAACGACAGAAAGTCGCGCGCGCTCTCCCGTGTCCACCCGGCCTGCTCGATGTCCGCCGGCTTGGCCCACAGTGTCGAAAGTGCGCCGTCCATCACCGCCGCCGCCATATCGCCGGTATGCGTGACGAGAAACAGGGCGTCCGGCCTGAGCCGGGCAGGCCCGTCGCCCGCGCGAACCGCTGCCAGTTGCGCCGTCATTGCCCCTAGGCTGGAGCCGCCGTAAACCACTGGCGCTGCCGACCGCTGCCGCACCCAGTCGGTCAACACCGCCCACTCCTGCAGCGCACCGGCGAAGCTGTCGAGCAGCCCCATCGGGAACGCGCCGATCGTCCGCTCACCGCCGAAATAGCCGACCGGCGCGCGCCGTCCGTGCCACGGCGCTTCCGGCCGGATCACCCGGAACCCGCGCTGTACCAGCGCCCGGCATTCGTCCAGCAGCCCTTTCCACTGGTCGAACTCCACGCAGATGCCGTGGCCGAAAATGATCGTCGGTGCGTTCGTGCTGTCGATCGGCTCGTGCACGCGGGCGTATACCGTGTCGCCGAGGCGCGCCGACGGACTGCCGAATCGCAACCAGTAATCGACGCCGAGCGGTGTCGGAAACGATCGCGATTGCTCCACTTCCGGCATCCGCTCGGGTGGGCTTGCAAGGCGATTGAATGTGGCGCGTCCGCCGCCATAGATCGCAGCGACGGCCTCTGGCGTCTCAATCGCCAAGCGGGCGCGTGGCACATCGGCGCGCAATCTGGCGCGCAGCGGCCACCGTGACGCGTGATTGGCATGCCGCAGGTCGAGGCGGGCCGCTTCAGTCGCGCGCCGGTGCAACGCCGTCGTCGCGCGATCACCGAAGAACACGCGCTGCCATTCCGCATCCATCGCCTCGGCGGCCACGCGCGTCTGTGCGATCGCGGCCAGCGACCGTGTCAACCTGTACGGGTCGTTCTTTGGTGCCGCCATCGGCACAGCCTGCAGAAATTGCTCGAAGTCGCCGTCCGCCAGTTGTGCCGCTGCCCACAGCCGCGAGGCGGGAAACATGACGTGTTTCAGTCCCGACAGGGCGATGCGGTCGAACCACGGGCGCGCCAGCAACGTGCCCGCCACGGCACGGCGCACGCGCTCGCTGCCGCTGTCGCTATCGCTGCCCGGCCACCAGACGGGACTGTCGTGGACTGCGTGCGACACCGACTGGCCGCCGTGATTGGGCGCGGCATCTGCAACTTCAAGCTCACCGCCGGTGACCACGCCGTCTTGCATCTGTCGTCCTCGCAATGTCGCGGCACTACATTAAACCGGCAGGATGAATCAAATTTTGCTCAGGCCCTGCAGGCGACAGCGTGCCGCAACTCTCCGCCGATCCGGGAGACCATCGACAATGCGAGAGCAGCACCGCCCTCAGGCCTTCTTCGCATCCTTCGCCGCGAACTCGCTGGGCCGCACTTTCCGCGCCACCTTGTCGAGCACGGCATTGACGACCTTCGGCTCGTCGCCGGTGAAGAACGCCTTCGCCACTTCCACATATTCGTTGATCACCGCACGCGCCGGCACTTCGGGCCGCCCGAGCAGTTCGAACATCGCGCAACGCAACGTCGCACGGATGATGCTGTCGATGCGATTAAGCCGCCAGCCGGTTGCCAACTGCGCGTCCAGCGGCGGGTCGATATCGCGCTGCCGCTCGACGACGCCGCGCACGATTTCCGAGAACAGCGCGAGGTCCGCGTCGGCCACCGTGCGGTCCTCCGCGCCATCGCCGAACCGGTGCGCCGCGAATTCCGCGATGAGTTCGGTCAGATCGGTCGCAGCCAGGTCCATCTGATACAGCGCCTGCACGGACGCCAGCCGCGCCTGACTGCGCGCCACTTCGGCGACCCCTGACGCTGCGGCGTGTTGTCCGGTCAAATCGCTGACGGCACTCATGTGTCGATTTCCTCGAAGGCGCGGGCGATCTGCACCAACGACAGACATGCCCGCACGGCGTCACCGCCTTTGCCAAGTCGGCCGCCCGTGGCGCGCGCCAGCGCCTGGGCTTCCGTATCGACGGTCAGTATCGCGTTGCCCAAGGGCACATTGGCCCCCATGGCGACGTCCATCAGCCAGTGGTTGGCATTGTTGCACACGATGTCATAGTGCGCCGTCTCGCCGCGAATGACGCAGCCGAGCACAATGGCCCCGTCGTAGCGACTGCCGACGGCATCTGCGGGGATCAATCCTGCCGCCACGGCCTGCCCCAACGCCTGCGGTATTTCCAAAGCGCCTGGCACGACGATCTTTTCGTAGGTCGCGCCGGACGCCTTCAGTTCTTCCAGTGCACCCTCCAACAGGGCATCCGCCACCGCTTCGTAATAACGCGACTCGATAATCAAAATGTGCGCTTTCACCTCGATGGATGCACGCGCTGCCGAAGATTTGCCTGCCATCGTGTTCAACCGATCTTCCGTTGGCCAACAATTCTGAGGCCGTGCCCTTCGATACCGACATAGGAATGGGTCGGCGTGTTGCTCAGCAAAATCATTTCGGTTACGCCCAGATCGCGCAATATCTGCGACCCGATACCGATCTCGACCTGCCGCCGCTCACGGCCGGGACGGATCGATGTCACCGGGCCGGGCGTGGTGGAGTGGGCATCGACCCACTGCGAAACGGCCTTCGGGCGCAGGTCGCGGATCAGCACGACCACGCCGCGCCCCTCGGCGGCGATGGCCTCCATCGCGCGCGCAATCTGCGTCGGCTGTATCGACGCATTGCCGATGCCGAGTAGATCCGCCGCCGGATCAACCGCATGCACCCGCACCAGAACAGGCCCCGGCAACGAGACATCGCCCTTCACCAGCGCCAGATGCTCCACAGCATCCACCGTCGTCTCGTAGGCCATCAGCCGAAAACCGCCGCCGAATGCGCTTGTCACATCGGTTTCGGCAACGCGTTTGACGATGCTGTCATGTTTCAGCCGATGCGCCACCATGTCTTCGATGGTGCCGATTTTGAGGCCATGCAACTGCGCGAACGCGACGAGATCCGGCATGCGCGCCATGGTGCCATCGTCGTTCATGATCTCGCAGATCACGCCCGCCGGCGTCAGGCCGGCCATGCGCGCGAGATCGACGCTGGCTTCGGTATGGCCGGCGCGGACCAGCACGCCGCCGTCGCGCGCGATGAGCGGGAAAACATGGCCGGGCGAAACGAGGTCGCGATGATCCTTGCTCGGGTCGATGGCGGTGCGAATGGTATGCGAACGATCGGCCGCCGAGATGCCGGTGGAGATGCCCTCCTTGGCTTCGATCGAAACGGTGAAGGCCGTCCCCATGCGCGTGCGGTTGGTGCGTGCCATGGCTTCCAGCCGCAATGCGTCGGCACGCTCCTCCGTCAGTGCAAGACAGATCAGCCCGCGGCCATGGCGGGCCATGAAATTGATCGCGTCTGGCGTCGCCATCTGCGCGGGGATGACGAGATCGCCTTCGTTCTCACGGTCCTCGGCGTCGACCAGAACCACCATGCGACCGTTGCGCAGGTCTTCGATGATTTCTTCGGTCGCGGAAATAAAGCCGCGCCCTTCGGAGTATTCGACGCGCTTTAGGGGTTCGGTCACGCTCGATGCTCCATCAGGCGCGCCACATAGCGCGCAAAAAGGTCGATTTCCAAGTTGATCTGGTCGCCGATGGTTTTGCGCCCCCATGACGTAACGGTCAAGGTGTGCGGGATCAGGTTGACGCCGAATCCGTTGCCGTCGACCTCGTTGACGGTCAGCGACGTCCCATCCAACGCCACCGAGCCCTTTGGCGCGATGAATCGCGCCAAGTCCGCCGGCACAGCAAAGCTGAAACGCCGGCTTTCGCCGTCATTGCTGATATCGACGATGCGCGCGACGCCGTCGACATGGCCCGATACGATGTGCCCGCCCAGTTCGTCCCCGGCCTTCAATGCGCGCTCGAGGTTGATCGCCTGCCCCGCCGTCCAGCCACCGAGCGTCGTCTTCGACAGCGTCTCGTTCGACACGTCGAGCGTGTACGTGCAACCGCCTGGTTCCGGCATCAGCTTGGTGACGGTCAGGCAGCATCCGTCGTGGGCGATCGACGCGCCGAGCGCGATCGTCGCCGGGTCGTAGTGCGAGCGTATCGTGAACACGCCGCCGCTTCTGCTGACCACTTCGCCGACGTCACTGATGATGCCTGTGAACAAGACTTAACCTCACATGCGGTTTGGCGCGAGTGGTGTGGCGCGAGTGGGTTGGAGCTGTCAGGAGGTGGTCGCGATGTCGAACCTGATGGCACTGGTAAGTAACGTCGACACGCCCGTGTCCGTATCAGTGCTCATCGCACGACTTCAATCAGTTCGATATCTTTCTTCAATAACTCTTTGACCAACGCGCTGAGCGTCTTATCGCGTGCCGAAGCGCGAGCTTGAAGATACTTGAGGACGTCTGCCTCCAAATGAATAGGTGGCACCAGTACGGCATCTTTCCGGTAAAATTTACCGCGTACTCCGTATGCAAAGTCGTACTCCGGATTCATGTCATTATTGCTCTCACGAGGTGCTCGGCTCATATCGGCGTCTCTCGTTTTTGCTAGGTTTCCTCGCGGAGATTAACCGGATTGCCCAGTGCCTTTACGGGATCCCAATCAAATTCGTACCGGATTGCCATTAGCCTGCCATCCGCAAGGTGCCGACGAGGTCTGACGCGTTTACAAGCAAGCTCGGCGCGCCGAACTACTTCAGCGCATCCTTCACGATGCCGCCGACTTTGCCGAAGTCCATTTGCCCGGCATAGGCCGTTTTGAGAGCGGCCATCACCTTGCCCATGTCTTTGGGCGATGCCGCACCCGTCTCGGCGATCGCCTTGGCCACCGCCGCTTTGGTCGCCACCTCGTCCATCTGCTTGGGCAGATAGCTTTCGATGAGCACGATTTCGGCGCGCTCGGAGGCTGCCATTTCCGGCCGGTTGCCCTTGTCGAACTGCTCGGCGGAGTCGCGCCGCTGTTTGATCATCTTTGCCAGCACGTTGACGATGGCCGCGTCGTCGATCGGATCTTTACCCGCTGGACGCGCCTCGATATCGGCCGACTTGATCGCCGCCGTGATCAGCCGGATCGTCGAAACACGCAGTTTTTCGCCAGCGCGCATGGCCTCTTTGAGGTCGGACGTGAAACGATCGCGGAACATCTGGTAACTCCTGTGCTGAGCCGGTTACTTAGTGTGCTTCCGGGTTGGCGTGAAGTGCTTTCGACCGATCTCAGCACTTACGGTTGCGCCCGCACCGTTTGTCTTGCAGAATTTACGCCGACATGGGGGACAATCAGATGACTTTAGACCAGATGGCTCGCGCGTATTCTCTCGCCCGAAAGGTGCTCGGCATGGCATCTGCCATAGTCCTGGTCACACTCTCCCCGGCGCTGGCCGCAGCGGGCCCTGCGGCAGAATCCATCCACGTCGCAGGCATCCCGCTCGAATTCATTCTGTTCGCGCTGACCTTGCTCGGCGTGGCGCTGTTCCACAACCAGACCTTTCTCGTCGCCGTTACGGGCCTTGCCGCGATCACGGCATACAAACTTGGCGTGACCGGATTCCGCGGCGGGTACGGCATTGCGGGCCTTGTCGATCATCTCGGCCACGAGTGGGTCACGCTCGCCAATCTGTTCTTTCTCCTGATGGGCTTCGCGCTGCTGTCGCGCCATTTCGAAAAAAGCGAGATCCCGGCGATCATGCCGCGCTATCTGCCGAATGATTGGAAAGGTGGCTTCCTCCTCCTCGTTGTCGTGTTCGTGATCTCGTCGTTTCTCGATAATATCGCGGCAGCTCTGATCGGCGGCGTTATTGCGAAGCAGGTGTTTCGCAACAAAGTGCATATCGGCTATCTCGCAGCCATCGTCGCCGCATCAAATGCGGGTGGTTCCGGCTCCGTGGTGGGTGACACGACGACCACGATGATGTGGATCGACGGCGTACGCCCGCTCGCGGTTTTTGACGCGTTCGTCGCCGCGACGCTGGCCCTTGTCGTCTGCGGCATTCCGGCAGCCTTGCAACAGCACAAATACTCGCCGATCACCAAGGACGAGCGACCGGGTATCGCTGTCGATTGGGCGCGCGTGTTCATCGTGTTCTTCATCCTGATCGTGGCGATCGTCGCCAACGTCTGGGCCAACCAGAATGCCAAGCAGCTGCTCGAGCAACTGCCGATCATCGGTCTGGCCGTATGGGGCGCGCTCATGGTGACGGCGCTGTTGCGTCAGCCCGACTGGTCGCTGCTGCCGGAAAATCTCAAGGGCACGCTGTTCCTGCTCGCGCTCGTCACCTGCGCCTCGATGATGCCGGTCGAAAAGTTGCCGCCGGCATCATGGCCCACCGCACTCGGCTTGGGGTTCGTGTCAGCGGTGTTCGATAATATTCCACTGACCGCGCTTGCTCTCAAGCAGGGCGGGTACGATTGGGGCTTTCTTGCCTATGCCGTCGGCTTCGGTGGCTCGATGATCTGGTTCGGCTCGTCGGCTGGCGTCGCGTTGGCGAATATGTATCCGGAAGCGAAATCGGTCGGCAGATGGCTGGTCGGTGGATGGCACGTCACGCTGGCTTACGTGGTCGGTTTCTTTTTCATGCTGGCGGTGCTCGGCTGGCGCCCCGACCCTCCGCACAAGCCCGTGACCGCCCCCGCCGCCGCATCTCCACTTAAATCGCCCGCAGTGCGCTGATTTGAGTCCGAAGTTCTCACGGTAAGTGAACGGGGCGCGTTGACCCTAAGCAGGCATTGGACTAGGGGAACATTTCCATCACCGGACCTTGAAGAACATGACCAAAGCAGCCCACGCCTCATCGCCCGCACCTTGGGTCGAACGGCCGCTCACGGCACGGCTGGTGCTGGCCGATGGCACTGTTATCGAGGGCTACGGACTAGGGGCCACGGGCACAGCCGTGGGCGAAGTCTGCTTCAACACGGCGATGACCGGTTACCAGGAGATCCTCACTGATCCCTCCTACGCCGGCCAGATCATCACCTTCACCTTCCCGCACATCGGCAATGTCGGCGCGAACGCCGAGGACACCGAGACCTCGAATTTGGCGATGCGCTCGGGCGTGCGTGGCTGCGTGTTGCGCGCCGACGTCACCGAACCCGCCAACTGGCGCAGCACGCAATCGCTCGACACATGGCTCAAGACGCGTGGCATCATCGCCATCTCGGGCGTCGACACGCGCGCGCTGACGGCGCGTATCCGCGATGCCGGCATGCCCAACGCCGTGATTGCACACGATCCCGCCGCAAAGTTCGACGCCGCGAAGCTGTTGTCGGACGCGCAAGCATGGCCGGGGCTCGACGGTATGGATCTGGTGCCTGACGTCACGCGCGCACAGACCACGACGTGGGACGAAAAGCGCTGGGAATGGGGACAAGGGTTCAAAACGCTCGACAAGCCCGAATTCAATGTCGTCGCCGTCGACTATGGGCTGAAGGTCAATATCCTGCGCTGCCTCGCCAATGCCGGCTGCAAGGTGACGGTGGTTCCGGCCTCCACCTCGGCGGAAGAAATTCTCGCCCGTAAGCCCGATGGGGTGTTCTTGTCGAACGGCCCCGGCGATCCCGCAGCGACCGGCAAATACGCAGTGCCGGAAATCAAAACGCTGATTGCGAGTGGCTTGCCCGTGTTCGGAATTTGTCTTGGCCACCAGATGCTCGGCATCGCCGTCGGTGCAAAGACCCACAAGATGCATCAGGGCCATCACGGTGCCAATCATCCGGTCAAGGATCACACCACCGACAAGGTCGAGATCGTCTCGATGAACCACGGCTTCGCGATCGACGCCGCCACCTTGC
>JANYHG010000228.1 GCA_025359165.1 Hyphomicrobiaceae bacterium | reverse complement strand
GTGGTGCCCGCTGGATCTTGCCACGACAGATCGACCAGACTGCCGTAGCCGACGCCACGTCCCGTCGCCGCATCGATCATCGCCAATGTTTCGACACTTCGGCTACTCTGGATCAATAACAATGTCGCCTTTGTGAAACCGATCACCACGAGCACCATGCCTAGCCATACGGACATTCGCCCGACCAGTTGGACAGCACCGTTCCATGCTTCGCTCATTGCCTCGTGCCCATACCCGATAGCTCACTGGCTTGCCGCTCTGCACGGTGCGCGCGCCGCGTCACTTTTTAAGCAGCCTATCCGGCGCGGGACTTAGCTCGGAAGTCCCAGTGTCGGGAAAATCGTCGATAAGGTAGCGCATGAAATTCTCGGCTTTGATGTTTCGCTCGCTTTTGGCCCAGCCGCGCAATGAAATGCCTGCCTCGTGGACGGTGTCGGGTGAACCCGAAACAAGCGGGTGCCACCATTCGAGGCCTCGCCGCTCCTCGACCCTGCGATAACCGCAGGTTTCCGGCAGCCAGGACAAGCTGCGAACTTGCGCCGGATCGATCCGAATGCAGTCGGGGACGTGCATTTTCCGGTTCGCGTAATCGCGGCAGGCACAGCTGCGCAAATCAAGCAATTTGCACGCGACCCTCGTCAGATGAATTTTCCCTGTGTCCTCGTCTTCGATCTTGTTGAGACAGCAGCGACCGCACCCGTCACACAGATTTTCCCACTCGACCGGGGTCATTTCATCGAGCGTTTTCGTCATCCAAAAAGGCTTTGCTGCGACATCGCTCGCACCCTCGTCTGTAATGTCAGGTAAAGGCAATCTTTTGCGTCGGGTGATTTTCGTCATTGTCCAAGATTTTGCTGGTGCCGAAAGTGACTGCGCGGGTGTGCCGACCTGTGTCTCGCCAGCCTGTGCCGAGCATATAGGTGTGTGTGCTTGGCGGTGAATGTGCAATACTTGGTTGCGCCATAGTTGGGTATGATAGAATTGTCTGCTATCGGCACTCCGATGTCGCAGGTTGGCCGATTCCGCCAGCGCGTCTCAATCGTTTCGGCACTATGATTTTAGGTGGATCTTGCAGGACTTCGATCCAAAGCGCACGTCGAGGCGACGGACCATCAACTGGCTCGGCATCGACGCTTGGCTGGATTCGAACCTGGCGAACGGCTGGGAAGCTTTCAAGGACCGCTACAATGCGGCTTCCAGCTTTTTTGCTCGCTTTCGCCTGACCGGTATTGCGCGCGCCAGCACAGAGCTGGCGTCCGAGGGTTTGACGCTGCTGGCGGGAGGCTTGGTCGTTATTTATCTCGCGGCGCTGCCGGCCTTGCTGGATTTCGACGAGAACAAAATTGGCGCGACCAAGTACAGCGTCAAGTTTCTCGACCGCTACGGCAACGACATCGGCATGCGCGGCATTCTTCAGAACGACGCGGTGCCGCTCGAAGAGATCCCAGATCATCTGATCAAGGCGACGCTCGCAACCGAGGACCGGCGCTTCTTCGAGCATTTCGGCGTCGATTTCCTGGGTACGTTCCGCGCGTTGGTGACTAACGTGAATGCTGGCGAAACGGTTCAGGGTGGCTCGACCCTGACGCAACAGCTGGCCAAGAACCTGTTTTTGAGCCCGGAGCGATCGTTTACGCGCAAACTCAAGGAAGTCTACATCGCGTTCCTGCTGGAAAGCCGTTTTTCCAAGCGCGACATCCTGAAGATGTATCTCGATCGCGCCTACATGGGCGGCGGTGCGTTTGGCGTATCGGCGGCGGCGCAGTTTTATTTCGGTAAGTCCGTGCGCGACGTGACTTTGGCCGAGGCCGCCATGATGGCCGGACTGTTCAAAGCTCCGACCAAGTACGCACCGCACGCCAATCCTGGCAATGCGCGCCAGCGGGCGAATGTCGTTTTATCCAATCTCGTCGAGGCCGGTTATTTGACAGCTGGTCAAGTCGAGGCGGCTCGCAACAATCCTGCGCGCGCAATCGAGCAACGGGCCACATCCAGCCCGGACTGGTTTCTCGATTGGGCTTTTGAAGAAGTGCAGCGCCTGGCGGACGGCAAGGGTCAATATATCTTGACCGTGCGGACCACCGTCGATGTCGGGCTCCAGCGTGCCGGCGAAGAGGCCCTGCAGTCGACGATACGCCAGTATGGCAAAACCTATCACACGAATTCCGGTGCGATCGTGTCCATGGAGCCGGACGGAGCCGTGCGCGCGCTCGTCGGCGGGCCGGACTACGGCGAGAGCCAGTTCAACCGCGCCACGAATGCGCGGCGGCAACCGGGCTCGTCGTTCAAACTTTATGTCTACGCGGCGGCGATCGAGAGTGGCCTGCGCCCGGGGTCGATGGTCAGCGACAGTTCTCCGTCTCCCTGCGGCCCCAAGGGTTGGACGCCGAAAAACTACAGCGGCGGGTCGGGCAGCGGTCGGTCGATCAGCCTGATAGATGCCTTCAAGACCTCGCTGAACACGGTGGCCGTCGATCTGTCGCTCTATCGGCTGGGTGCCAATAGCCGCGACAAGGTCGTTGAGATGGCGCAGCGTCTCGGGGTCAGTGGAACGAAAAAGACCTGTTCGATGGCACTCGGCGACGGGGGCGTATCGCCGCTGGAGCATACCGGCGCCTATGCGGCTTTCGCTAACGGCGGGTCCCTCGCAAAGCCCTACGGCATCATCGAGATCGTCACGAGCAAGGGCGAAACGCTCTACGCCCGCGAGCGCGATGAAGCGCCGCCGCCGGTCGTGCTGAAGCCCCGCGTCGTGGCCGACATGAACGCGATGATGCAGGCCGTGGTGAACGAAGGTACAGGCAAGCGGGCTGCGCTCGATATCACGCAGGCGGTCGGCAAGACGGGCACGAGTTCCAGTTATCGTGATGCCTGGTTTATGGGCTTCACCGGTCAGTACGTGACCGGAGTCTGGCTTGGCAACGACGATTTCCGGCCGATGTTGATTTCGTCCTCGGCTGGTGAAACGGCGCACGGCGTCACCGGTGGCGGTCTGCCGTCACAGACGTGGCAAGCGTTCATGACGGTGGCTCATCCAAATGCCAATATTCCGACGATCCCCGGATTGTCGCCGCATCCCCGACAGGTCCAGGAATCACAGCGCCTGGCTGAACTCAAACGAACCGAACCGGCGTTGGCGGCAGCACAATCGCAGGGGGCCCGCCGCAGCATAATGCCGGATGCGACGCGAGAGTCGCTGCGCCGGCTGGCTGAAGCGTTACGCCGGGTCGCTGGCGGTTCCGGTCCGACATTGCCGGCCGGCACTGGTGGCGCTCAACCTGCCGAGGCGCGCCGGCAAACGGGCGTCCTTCCGGGCCTGCCTGCGGGAGTGCCACCGCTTGGTACGCCCATGCCGGTCACTCCCGGACCGCGGGCGGAAGCTTTGCCGAACGCGATACGGGAATAGCGATCGCAGTTGTTGGGATGATCTGAAACGCCATGGTGCTGCGCGCGCTTGCCACTTTCGTCAACTTTGTCGTGCGCGGAGCCGTGTTTCTGGCGATCGCTGTGCTCGGCGGGTTCGGCTCGGCCTGGGTCATGATCCATTCCGGCTCGCAGTTGACGGCTGCGACGGCGGGACCCTGGGTCACCTGGACCGCTGCGGGTCGCATGGATGCCGATCCATATACGCGTGCACATACCGTCCGCCTCGGACTTCTGCCGCTGAATTCGACGTTGGCGCTGACCTATCAAGCACAAACCGATGCCGCCGGTCAGCGCATACACTCGTCGTGCGTCTATACGGTCGACGTCTCGGGCCTCGACGCTGAGTGGTGGAGTCTTGCCGTTTTCGACGAGCGTGGTGGGCTGATACGAAACAGTGCCAATCGCTACGCATTCAATGCAAGTACGGTGTTGCGAGAGCCGGACGGCGGCACGCGGATCGTTCTGTCGCGAGAGGCGCGGCCCGGCAACTGGCTGCCGACGACCGGCGCGGGTCGGATTATCCTGTCGTTGACGGTGCAGGATCCGCGATGGGTCTCGGCGGCGGTCACCGATACGAGCAGGGGGCGCGCGCTGCCCGAAATAACGACCATTTCGTGCCGCTGACATCACGACCTTCGACGAGATCCGAGCCGCAATGATCGACGACAACAGACCGACCCAGCGAAGCACAGCACCGGAGCACGGACAATCGAGCATGGCGGTCGCGGAGGTGCCTGCCGCGCGACCCGATCTGGTCCTTGCCGATTTGCCCGAGTCCATCCGCACACGTCTGCGCACGGGGGCACCCGAGGCGGCGACTGAGCCGGTTGCTGCAGTCCCCGTCAATTGGGTGGAGCGGTTGCGGGAAAGGCTGGCGCGGGCGCGCCACGGCTCGGTTTCTGCCGCTGATCTGCCCGGGTCAATCGCGGCACGTGCGACGTTCGAGCGTGTTGGTGCCTTGGTCCGGGAACTGCCGGCGAGATTACCGCTAAATAAGCTCTCAATGCCGCAAATATCCCCGGAACTGCGTGACGGTTTGGTCAGGCACGGGCGACGCGCGGGTCTGAACATCGGCAGCGCCATCGACAAGATCATCCGAGACGCTCCGCAACCAAAGCAGTTGTCCGCACCCAGGCCGTCTTCAAGCACTGACATGGGCGATGTTGGAGCCTCCGACGACATTAGAACGGTGGCGCTGCAGCGAGCGGTCAAGCACCCGTCGATCTTTGCGCCCGGACACATCCTCACCGCGTTGCTGGCCGGCGGCATCATCCACATAGCCACCACCTTCGCAATCACCTCGTTCGGCACCGGCAGCGCTTTCCGGCAACTACGTGCAGCGTTGCCCGTCAACCAACTGGTGGTGCTGCCGGTGCAATCGCCGACGACGCAGTTGTTGCCGTTCCTGGCGCCCGACATGCTCTATGCCATGTGCCGCTATGACTTGAGCACCGGGGGACTGGAAGTGACAGCGGTGCTGCCGGAAGCCGGGTGGTCGTTGGCGCTCTACACGCGTCAGGGCGACAATTTCTATGCAGCCCCCGGACAAGGTCTTCGACCTGTTCCGGTTGCGTTTTTGTTGTCGCAAGCAAGTGATCGGCTGGTCAACATCGCACCGGGTGTGCGCAAGAGCGACGTCGAAATCGGCCAAGTGACCAGCCCGGATCGGGAGGGGTTGGTCGTGGTTCGCGCGCCGCTCAAAGGACTGGCATTCGAAAGCGCGACACGCGCCGAACTCAGCCGTGCGACCTGCAAAACATCGAAGCGATAATTTCGGGTTTCAAGTAGCGTCGACGTCTCGCTTCGGGCCATTTGCACACTCGTAGAGCGAGGCGCAAAACGCAAAACTGGGGGGCGGCGAAGCGAGACGACGCGCAGGCGATTGCCGGTCGAGAACAAAGCCACGAGAACGACATGGCAGAAACGCAAAACACAGTCTGCAGTGACGTCTCGGGCTTCGAAAAAACGCGGCACATGGAGACACTCTGGGGAAGCATCCCGCCTCAACTGCATAGCATCGAGTTGATTAAACACTCGTAAATTTTGAGAGGTTGGTGCGTATGCGCCGGATTATCTTTGATGACTGCCGCTAGCTCGATAAATTGATTACTGGGCGAGTGTTTTGTCGATCAGGCCGAGCGGGCCACGGGCGAGACCTGCGATCCCGGTACGGGAGACTTCGACAAGTCCCAACTTCGTCATTATCGAAATAAACTGCTCGATTTTCGACGTACGACCGGTCATCTCGAACACGAAATGCTCGGTCGATGCGTCGATCACATTGGCTCGAAAAATTTCGGCGAGGCGCAACGCCTCGATGCGCTTTTCGCCGGTGCCGGACACCTTGACGAGTGCGAGTTCGCGCTCCAGCGGATCGCCAAATGCCGTCAGATCATGCACGCTGTGCACGGGGATCATGCGATCGAGTTGGTTCTTGATCTGAGCCAGGACCATCGGCGTCCCCTTGGTGGCGATCGTGATGCGTGACAGATGCTTTTCGTGCTCGGTCTCGGTGACGGTGAGGCTGTCGATATTGTAGCCACGGCCGGAAAACAGTCCGATGATGCGTGCGAGCACGCCTGGTTCATTGTCGACCAGCACTGATATCGTGTGGCTTTCGATCGCTTCTTTTTTCTCTTCCAGAAAATAGGCGGAGCCGGTGGCTTTTTGCGACATGGGGTGTTCCAGTTCTCGATTGAATGCGGTCTCAGCTGCGCGCGCGTAGATCGACGATGGGAATTTCGCCCTCGTTTTGAGGCAAGATCCACGGTTCGGCGACGGCTGCGGTCAGCCAGTCTCGATAGGCGGGGTGGGCGAGGACAGCATCGATATAGGCTTGCGAAATGGGATCGACCGCAATCGAATAGGTGTGAAGGCGCGTGACGACAGGTGCGAACATGCCGTCGGCTGCGCCGAATGCACCATAGAGAAACGGTCCTTGAGACGGATCGGCATAGGTCATGCGGGCTTCGTTCCAGACTGCGGTGATCCGCGCGACATCGGTACCTACATCGGCGGGAAGCGGTTTTGCGGAGAACTTTTGCGTCACTACCATCGGGCAGTGCTTGCGGAGGTTCTGGAAGCCGGCGTGCATCTCCGACGAGATCGAACGGGCATGTGCACGCGCTGCCGTGTCGCGCGGCCAGATCGCTTTCTCGGGGAAGCGTTCGGCGAGATATTCCATGATCGCCAGACTCTCCCATACCGTCTGCGCGCCATCGGCCAAGCAAGGGACTTTGCCGGTCGGAGAATGTTTCTTGATTAGCTCCGCTGTTTCGGGCGTGCGCAGTGGAATGACCGTTTCATCGAACGCGATACCGTGCGCACGCAAAACGATCCATGGCCGCAACGACCACGAGGAATAGACTTTGTTGCCGATGGTGAGGTGCATGAGGACCCGGAGTGCATAGGATGTGTTACGAATTCGTTCGTCGTTACCCAGGGCTGAGTGAACACGGCGTAATCGTTTCTCTGCTCGAGAACTTTACGCCGTGCATTTCGTAATGGCTTCTCGAACGATGCCGGTGTCGTATCGGCGAGCGCTTTCGCTTTAGAGCCGAAGACGTAAGACGTAAGACGTAAGACGTTATCGTGCCACGGCCCCCGATTGCGCGCTAAACCAGCATCTTACCTTCCTTGCCGATGGCCCTGGAGATTTCGTCTGCCGACACGTCCTCGCCGAACAACATGTCGTTGTGCGCCTTGCCCGAGGGAATCATGGGGAAGCAATTGGCGAGTTGGGCGACGCGGCAATCGAACAGCACAGGGCGATCTTTAACGGCGAGCATTTCCTTAATGGCGCCGTCGAGATCGCTCGGCTTCTCGCAGCGGATGCCGACGCCGCCGTAGGCGTCCGCGAGCTTGACGAAATCGGGCATGGATTCGGTATAGCTCTCGCTCATCCGATTGCCGTGCAGCAATTGCTGCCACTGGCGCACCATGCCCATGTACTGGTTGTTGAGGATCATCACCTTGACCGGCAACTTATACTGGACGGCCGTCGACATCTCCTGAATGTTCATCAAGATCGAAGCGTCGCCTGCGATATCGACGACAGTCGCCTTGGGATGGGCGAGTTGCACCCCGATCGCTGCCGGCAAGCCATAGCCCATTGTTCCAAGGCCCCCTGACGTCATCCAGCGGTTCGGTTCGTCGAAGTGGAAAAACTGAGCCGCCCACATCTGGTGTTGGCCGACTTCTGTCGTGATGTAGGTGTCGCGATCGCGCGTGGCTGCATACAGCCGCTCGATGGCGAACTGCGGCATGATTATATCGGCGCTGGGCCTGTAGCGCAGGCACTTCAAAGCACGCCACTTGTCGACTTGGCCCCACCAATTCTTCATTGCCGTCTTGTCGGTCGAGTACCCTTCGCGCTTCCACGTCGCGATCATTTCTTCCAACACGTAGGCGACGTCGCCGACGATGGGAATATCTACACGGACATTCTTGTTGATCGACGACGGATCGATATCGATGTGGATCTTGCGACTGTTTGGGCTGAAGGCATCGATGCGCCCGGTGATACGATCGTCGAAACGTGCCCCGATATTGATCATGACGTCACAGTCGTGCATCGCCATGTTGGCTTCTGCGGTGCCGTGCATGCCGAGCATGCCGAGCCAGGCCTTGCCGGACGCCGGATAAGCGCCGAGCCCCATCAGGGTGGAGGTGACCGGAAAATCGGTCAGTTTTTGCAACTCGCGAAGCAGCTTGGTTGCTTTCGGACCCGAATTGATTACCCCGCCGCCGGTGTAAAAAATCGGTCGCTTGGCACCGGCCATCAATTTTACCGCCGCGGCAATCGCGCTCGGCTCGCCGTGTTTTCGCGGTTGATAGGTCTTGTGCTTGATGTCGCGAGGCCCGACATAGAGGCCGCTCGCAAACTGCACGTCCTTGGGAATGTCGATTACGACCGGACCGGGACGACCAGTCTGCGCGACGTAAAAGGCCTCATGCAGAACCCGGGCAAGATCGTCGACGCTGCGGACGAGCCAGTTGTGCTTTGTGCAGGGGCGGGTGATGCCGACCGTATCGCATTCCTGAAAAGCATCGTTGCCGATGAGATGCGTCGGTACCTGCCCGGTGATGCAAACCAACGGAATGGAATCCATCAAGGCGTCGGCGAGGCCGGTCACCGCGTTGGTCGCGCCTGGGCCCGAGGTCACGAGGCACACGCCGACCTTGCCGGTGGAGCGCGCATAGCCTTCGGCGGCATGCGCCGCGCCTTGCTCGTGGCGCACGAGGATATGGCGCAGCTTGTTCTGCTGGAAGATGGCGTCATAGATCGGCAGCACCGCGCCGCCGGGATAGCCGAACAGCACATCGACGCCCTGGTCCTTGAGCGCCTCGACGACCATTTCGGCCCCGGTCATCTGCTTCGACATTTCTTCGGCTCCGTCCAGTCTTCCAGACAATAAAAAAGGCCCTCGCGGGGCCTTGGGGTAAGCGCCAGCGTGAGATCAGGTCCTAGACCCGTCCCGCCTCCGGCGCCAGACTTACGATAAGTGTGATGGTCACGGTGTTCCTCGAAAGTGAAAAATGATGATAGGCAAGCCGGGCGGGGGCGTCAAGAGCGTCTCCAAACCCTTCGCCCCGCTGGCGGGGAGAAGGTGGCGCGCAGCGCCGGATGAGGGGCGGCGCCGAAACGCCGGGAACTAGAATGCGCACATTTG
>JANYHG010000195.1 GCA_025359165.1 Hyphomicrobiaceae bacterium | reverse complement strand
GCAGGACAAGATATGGATGCTTACCTCATAAGTGTCGCGAAGTTTCTGGATGAGAAAAAGTAGGATTTGGCGCTATCGCAACAACATTGGAGGGCTGATGAAGTCCTCATTAGCGTAAGCGGCGCCAATTTTCGAGCATGCTCAGGCGTTATTGCGACTTCGGCAACAGCGGCTCATTTTTGACGACAGATGCCCCGACCGACGACAGCGTGAACGCTCCCGCTTGTCCACCAAAAGCTGCCCTCTCTCTGCGTGCCGTGCATCGCGAGCACCATGCCAAGCGCGAAGTGCTCGTTTACGACTACGTCGATAGCGGTGTCGGCATGCTTGCTCGCATGGCACTGAAGCGGCAGGTGGGCTATCGAAGTTTGGGGTACGAGATCGCAACGGCCGAGTCGACAACGACTGCTGTGCAAAACGCAACTGTGAGTTCAGACACAGCATGAAGCACATCACAAAAGAACTCGCCGAACTGCTCGATGGCGTCAGTCGTCCCGGTGACTACTTCATCTCGGGCCGGGCCGAATTGTTGGAACCGCGGATGGAGGTTGAGGGTGCGGGACCGGTCGCGCTGCCGTTGCTGCCCGCACAAGCAAAAGCGCTAATCAAAGCGGCGTCGCAGGCCCCGTTCGGGCGCGGGAGCGACACGGTTCTGGACACCAAGGTGCGCCGGACGTGGCAGATCGGCCCCGAACAAGTGCGGATCGGCGGCAAACATTGTTTGGCGCATCAACAAATTTGAAATTTGGAGCATAGGCTTAGAAGGCGAGGGCTCTATCCATCTGAGCTATGGGCGCACTCGGCGAGATCACCAGCATTGTCTGAGCAACGGCGAAAGTATGCGATCGAGATGGACCGAGACTTGAAACGCGGTCCGCCGAAGGCCTCGTCGGAATTCAGCACCGTGTGAATGCCCGGCGTATCCAATTATTGCGACTGGAAGGGCACAATTTGCGCGCCACGGCCACGATGTCGTTCAACATTCGGGTCGTCGCGGCTTTGCTATCTCTGGTCGAGGTCAGGAACTCAGTGCGTCCAGCTGCCGATGCGGCCGAATTTGAAATTATCGCTGTAGGATTTGCGGATCGGCTTGCGCAGCTGCGGTTCGGACAGCACGTACGCTATGCCGTTGCGTTCGGCATAGGCGATGGCTTCTTCCTTGGTGTCGAAGGTCAACGACACCTGTGTATTCGTATCCCTGGAGCTGGTCCAGCCCATCAAGGGATCTAACTCGAGCGCGCTGGACGCCTGGCGGTCGAGAACCCACTCTTCAGTCCGGGCGGTGCCGGATTGCATGGCGGACTTGGCAGGCTTGAAGATGTGAGCCGACATTGGGGTCCGCTTCTAGTTTGATACGCTTCAATCAGAGATGTCGGTGTTGCATGGTCGGGGCGGCGGGATTCGAACTCGCGACCCTCTGCTCCCAAAGCAGATGTTCTACCAGGCTGAACTACGCCCCGAAATGCAAAGGCCGACGCCATGGTGTGTGCCGTCTTCGGTGGTCTGCGTCAAGGGTTTGGTGTGTCGCGGACCGAACGCGAGGAAGAATAAATTCGTGGGTGGGCGAAAAGTCGCCCCTTGAATGCTTCAGGGAAGTACGGGTGGAAGGGAGAGAGATATCAGCGGGGCCATCCAGGCGCCGCTGATCGAGAAGATATCGTCGGATATAAGCCCGCCGCCGCTGACACGCCTGACGGGCCGTTGCGGTTTGTGATCGGAGCTGAATTGCGCCTGCAAGTCGAGTGCTGCGCCCGCAAAATCGACGCGTCCAGTGATCGAGGCGACCAGGCCGTCGCTGCGCAGGGTGCCATTTTCGAGTAAGGCGGTGCCATTGCGAAGCTGGAATTTTAGACCAAGATTCTGAAAAGCAGAAGATCCGTGCAACGCATTCCAGGTCAGCTGCTGCGTTTTCACAGATAAAGTCGAAACGAGCCTTTTGAGAGCGTTCGCATCGATTTTAATGGTGCCTTCCGGTGCTTCGATACTGCCGCGGCCGGAAGCGTGGTCGACGAGTTCGCCGAGTGTCGTGCCGTGACCTGCCAGCTCGAATTGGGTTGCACCCGGGCCGGTAACCGGGGTTGCGCCGAAGGCGGCTGCAGCCAATTCGCCGATATCGATCGATTTGATGCGTCCGCGCAGCGTGACCGGTGCATTCGGCGACGTCCCATCCATCTGGATCTGCAGGCTGCCGGAATGACCACCGATCGTCAGTTCGGAGAAGTCGGCGTGGACGACGCCGCGACGTGCCGACACGCTGAAGGCACCTTGTCCGATCGGTTCGCCTCGCCATTGCAGTCTGCCGGCCGAAAGCCGCAACTCAGTGTCGATTTTCGCTGCGGCGGGAAACGACGTGGTCAAGCCGCGCCATGTGGCCGACGCGGCCGGCGCTGAAGGTGGACGCAACGATACAAGCGCGGCTGATTTCGGCAAAAGGTCGGGCGCGGCTACGTAGAAGAGCGGGGCTACATCCAGAGCCGGGAAGGCGGCGGTGGCTTCGATGACCGGGCGCTCGTCGCGGTAACTGAGCGACAGCGCTCCTATTCCGTTTTGGTCACCGAGTGACACCTGAGATTTGCCAAAAGTGATCGCACCCTTATCCCAAGTCGCCGCGCCCCTAATGAGGAAACCTGATCCTGAGCCAGGACCAAGGTTGGCCCAACCATAGCCCAGCCACGACGCGAGGAGCGTCGCGTCCGGGGTGCGCAATTCGGTCATAGCTTTGAAGCACCAGGCGGTGCGGGTGTCGAGTTCACCGTCCATCGTCACGCCCAGCAATGGCGATGTGATGACCACTTTCAGCGGCCATCGCGCTCCGGCCGGGGACGGTGGGTGCGTCTCGACACGGCCGGGACTCGATATGTCGAACTTCAGGCGTTGGCCGAGGTAGGAAAAGTGTCCGGAGATGGTAAGAGCGGAGGTGTTCTTGCCGGATATTTCGGCGTCGAGGTCGCTCACTGTCCAGGACTTGCCGTCGGCCCAGCGAAAGGTCACCGATGCGCGCCGCAAAGCAATTTTATCGACGTCGCTGACATTTCCGAGGGTGTCGGCCAGCCAATTAACTGTTTGGACGTTTTGATCGGCTCGCTCACCGACGAGAATGTCGATGACGGGGGATTGCAAGTTCAAGGTAGCGCCGCGTTGTGCGCCGGTTCGATCCGTCGATATGCTGCCGGCAGATATGATTACACCCGGATAGGCGCGAAGGCGAAGGGATTGGTCTATATTGATGTTGCCGGAACGCGCCGCCAGCAGATCGGCACCGCGGCGCACAGCGTCGTCGATGCCGACTCCCAGCACCAACTGCGCGACAGCCAAGGCGAGCAGGGCAGCAATCGAGACCAACACAGCGGCCGCGAAGCAACGCGTTACGAAAGTGCGTTTCATAGTCGCTCTCAGTCCCCACTGAGCATGTCACGGTCAGGCTGCGCGCGGCGATGTCGAACGTCGACTGCTGATAACCAGCAGTAGCTGCTCTCACCGCTTACATCGACTTGTAATTTGTGACATTTCGAGCTTCGGCCAGTGACGACTGACCAAATGCGAGGCGCGCCGTGTCCCCCAGGTGCGTTCGCTCGCAAGAGAAGATCACGTGACGCGTCAAATTACAACGTCCATCTGCACCACTCGGACAAATTTCATGCGCGATTCGGAGTAAACGAACTGATATCGCGACAAGTTGTTGTGCTGGTTCCGGCGTGAAGCCAACGATATGGTTGGCGCCAGAAAACTTATAATGGTCAATGGAGAGTACGCATGAGCCAGATCGATCGACTTTGGGAAAGTGCCGATATGACGCGGCGGTCATTGCTCGCGTCGGGCGCAGCTTCGGGGGCCGTCGCCGGGTTCGCTGCTGCAGTGCAACCCGTCATGGCGCAGACGATGGTCAGTACGTCTGCTGACGGACTCGAAGCAGGATGGGTCGACATCCCCGCCGGCGATACGACTGTTCCTGCATATCGAGCAGTTCTGACCGGTGCGAAATCGCGTCCTCTCGTCCTGGTGGTGCATGAAATATTCGACGTACACGAACATATCGCCGATGTGTGCCGCCGGCTGGCGAAGCTCGGATATTGTGCTGTTGCGCCTTCACTTTACAAGCGACAGGGCGATGTCAAACCGCTCAGGAGTTTTGACGAGATCAGACCAATCGTAGCCAAGGTGCCGGATGCGCAGGTGATGAGCGATCTCGACGCGACCGTCGCGTGGGCTGCGAAGGCGGGCATCGCGGATGCGAACAAGCTTGGTATCACCGGATTTTGCTGGGGTGGGCGAATTGTCTGGCTGTATGCGGCGCACAATCCAATTTTGAAAGCCGGAGTCGCCTGGTACGGTCGGGTGGTCGGCGACAAAACCGAGTTGCAACCGGCGAACCCGATTGACGTCGCAGCGAAAATCAAGGCGCCGGTGCTCGGGCTCTACGGCGGACAGGATCAAGGCATTCCGGTGGCAAGCCTGGATCAACTCAAGGCGGCGCTTGGCCCGAATACGAAATCGCAGTTCAAAGTTTATGCGGACGCACCGCACGCATTCTTCGCGGACTATCGTCCGTCGTACCGCGAAGCCGACGCCAAGGACGGTTGGCAACGACTGCAGGATTGGTTCAAGGCCAACGGCGTGGTGTGACCACATCCATGATCGACGACGCAGACGATCGAATTGTGCTGGGGTGGGAAGAGTGGATTGCTCTTCCTGCCCTGGGTGTGGCGGCCATCAAGGCCAAAATCGACACCGGTGCCAAAACCAGCGCGTTACATGCAGAAGGCATCGAACCTTATCGCGTCGGGCGATTGGATCATGTGCGTTTCAAGATCCGCCCCGTGCCGCGACGACCGTACATTTACGTCGACTGCGCAGCGCCCGTTTTCGACAACCGCAGCATCACCAGTTCCAATGGGATTCCGGAAGAAAGGTACATCATCTTGACCGAACTCACGGTGAGTGGTCGCACCTGGCCTATCGAGGTGTCGCTGTCGGATCGACGCGACATGAACTACCGCATGTTGCTCGGTCGGCAGGCGCTACAGTCGGGGCGGGCTCTCATCGATCCCGGCGTTTCGTTTCTGCAACCGAAATTGAGTTTCAAGCTGTACACGGGCTATGCGCGCGGACGGGCGGAGCGGAAGATTTAGATTGCGCAGACAGGGTTGTGATTTGGCGGTTGCGCTTCGACGCGATGTACGATCATATCATCGGAAAATTCGCTCAGAAAATTGACTTCAAGGAGAACGCTCGTGGTTGACGCCGTCATCGTCTCGACTGCCCGTACCGGCTTGGCCAAATCATTTCGTGGGGCGCTCAACGCGACGCACGGGGCAGCGATGGGCGGTCACGTGGTCAAGCATGCGATGGCACGTGCCAAAATCGAGCCCGGCGAAGTCGAAGACGTGATCATGGGGTGTGCCAATCCCGAGGGCGCGACGGGTATGAACATCGCACGGCAGATCGCGATTTCTGCGGGCTGTCCGGTGACGGTCTCCGGACTTACCGTGAACCGCTTCTGTTCGTCCGGGCTGCAGACGATCGCGTTAGCGGCACAGCGCGTGATCGCGGGCGAGGGCGACGTCTACGCGGCCGGCGGCGTGGAGAGCATCAGCCTGGTGCAGAACGTCATGAACACCAAGAGTTTGAAAGACGGCTGGCTGGCGGAGCACAAGCCCGACATCTATCTGCCGATGCTGGCGACCGCCGAGAACGTCGCCAAGCGCTACAATATCGCACGTGAAGCGCAAGACCGGTATGGCGTCGAAAGCCAGATGCGGGCGGCGGCGGCAAAGCAGGGCGGGAAGTTCAACGATGAAATCGTTGCCTTCAAGACGATGATGAACAAGTACGAAATGAACGACAAGAAAGAAGTCGTGCGCACGTGGCAGGAAGAAGTCACGTTGAGCGACGACGAAGGCATTCGCGGCGATACAACCTACGAAGGCGTCGCGAAAATCAAGCCGGCGATGCCGGGCGGGGTGATTTCGGCCGGCAATGCCAGCCAGTTCTCGGATGGTGCGAGCGCCGCCATCGTCATGAGTTCGAAACTGGCAGAGAAGCGCGGGTTGAAGCCGCTCGGCATCTTCAAGGGTTTTGCGGTGGCTGGCTGCGAGCCCGACGAGATGGGGATCGGTCCGGTTTATGCCGTGCCGAAGCTGCTGGCGAAGGCCGGGTTGAAAGTGTCGGATATCGATCTGTGGGAGCTGAACGAAGCGTTCGCGGTGCAGGTGATCTATTCGCGCGACAAGCTGGGCATTCCGAATGACCGGTTGAACGTCAACGGTGGCGCGATCGCGGTTGGTCACCCCTATGGCGTGTCCGGTGCGCGTCTGGTCGGTCACGCGTTGATCGAAGGCAAGCGTCGCGGTGCCAAGAATGTCGTGGTCACCATGTGCATCGGTGGCGGCATGGGCGCTGCCGGCCTGTTCGAGGTGGTTTGATAACGCCGCGACGGGGCGCGAGACCAAAGTTCGCGCCTCATCGCTCCA
This sequence comes from Hyphomicrobiaceae bacterium, assembly GCA_025359165.1. GTDB lineage: Bacteria > Pseudomonadota > Alphaproteobacteria > Rhizobiales > Hyphomicrobiaceae > JABFRJ01. Next base: position 6,860 of record JANYHG010000195.1, on the reverse strand, counting down.
CTCGACGTTCTCTTATCCGATCGACTTCGATGCCCGGCGCCGCGGAGTTGAAGGATTGCAGAACCAGGGAAATTCTCATCAGCTACAAATCGTATCATTCGGCCGCATTCGGATAAACGCGTTCGCGCGAAACCAAGTCACGGGCATAAGTCAGGCATGCAGCCAGATCCTCAGTACTCAGGCCCGGATAACTTTCTAAGATAACCGAGTTTGTCCAGCCGTCAGCCATTAATCCAAGCACAAACTCGACCGAGAGCCGCGTTCCGCGTACCAGCGGTTTGCCAACCAGGACCTGAGGCTCGATGCCGATGCGATCCGAGTTCTAATCGTTCCATCCTTATGTTTTCAGTCTACGCCTTCACGTCTCGCCATTCAATATCCGACACACAGTAGTCACCTCTTGCCCGACCCCAACTCCACAGTTAGGCTGACGCAAGAGGAAACCTAACTCACCCTTTGAGGATCGCGCGATGGACCTGCGTTTTACGCCTGAGGAAAATGCATTCCGGCAGGAAGTGCGAACGTACTTCACGACCGAAATTCCAAAGGCGATCCGGGAAAAGGTCGAGATCGGCGAGCATTTGTCCAAGGCTGACATGGTGGCCGCGCAGAAGGCGCTGGCCAAAAAGGGCTGGGCCGCACCGCATTGGCCGAAGCAGTGGGGCGGTACCGATTGGACGCCCGTGCAGAAGCATATCTATACGGAAGAACTGCAGGCCTGTTCCGTGCCGCCGCCGCTGGCGTTCTCGATATCAATGTGCGGTCCTGTCATCATCGCCTTCGGGACGGAAGAGCAGAAGAAGCGGTTTCTGCCGCCAATGTACAATCTGGACGAATGGTGGTGCCAGGGCTTTTCGGAGCCGGGCGCGGGGTCGGATCTCGCTGGCCTGAAGACGACGGCGGTCAAAAGAGACGGGCACTATTACATCAACGGGCAGAAGACCTGGACGACCCTGGCGCAGCATGCAGACTGGATTTTCGTGCTCGCGCGCACTGATCCGGATGCCAAGAAGCAGCTGGGGATATCGTTCATTCTCGTCGACATGAAAACGCCCGGGATCACCGTGCGACCGATCCAGACGATCGACGGCGGTGTGGAAGTGAACGAGGTTTTCTTCGACGACGTCAAGGTGCCGGTCGAAAATCTGGTAGGCCAGGAAAATCGTGGCTGGGATTGTGCGAAGTTCCTGCTCGGTAACGAGCGGGTCGGTATCGCGCGGGTCGGCATGTCGAAGCAGCGCATCGGACGGATCAAGCAGCTGGCAGCGAAGGTGATGAGTGGCGACAAGCCGTTGATGGCCGACGAGCGCTTCGCCGAGAAGGTAGCGGCGGTCGAAGTCGAGCTGAAAGCACTTGAAATGACGCAGCTACGGGTGCTGGCCGACGACGCCAAACGCAAGTCGAATATGCCTAACCCGGCGTCGTCGATCTTGAAGATCAAAGGTTCGGAAATCCAGCAGACGATCACGGAATTGCTGATGGAAGTAGCAGGTCCGCTGTCGCTGCCGTTTCTGCCCGACGAAGCGGATTTCGGCACCGGCGAGCATTGGGCGGCTCCTGCTGCGCCTGCGTATTTCAACTACCGCAAGGTCTCGATCTACGGTGGCTCCAACGAAATCCAACGCAACATCATCGCGAAGGCGGTGCTGGGCTTCTGAGCGGATTTGCAACTGTCATCTTAGGCCTCGCGCCTGCAGTACGCGTCGTCCTGGGCAAGAGGCTCATGACGCCGCGTGACAGCGTGGGACATCATCAATTTCATTAGAGACCGGTTCCATGGACTTCGACCTTTCAGACGACCAGCGGCAGATCAAGGACAGCGTCGACCGGATGCTGGCGGCGGCTTATGCTGATTTGAAGACCAAGGCTGCGGCGCAAAAAGAGCCGTTGGGTTTCAGCAAAGCGAACTGGGCGCAGTACGCGGAGCTGGGATTGCTCGGCATTCCGTTTGCGGAAGAGCACGGCGGGCTGGGTGCGGGGCCACTCGAAACGATGCTGGTGATGGAGGCCATCGGGCGCAATGCGGCGATCGAACCGTTCCTGTCGACCGTGGTGCTGGGCGGCGGAATCCTGAGGCATGGCGCCTCGGCGGCGCAGCAGGCAGCCCTGATCCCGGATGTGATAGCAGGTACGCGCCGGTTGGCGCTGGCGCAGCAGGAACGGCAGTCACGGTTCGACTTGGCCGACGTGACGACCAAAGCGAAGAGCGACGGCAACGGCGGATACGTTATCGACGGTGAGAAGGTGGTCGTGCTCGGTGGCGACAGCGCCGACACGCTGATCGTGGTTGCGCGCATTGCAGGCGAGCGGCGCGACAGGAAAGGCTTGGGGTTATTCCTGGTCGGCGGGACTGCGGCCGGCGTCAAGCGCACGGGATACGCGACGCAAGACGGTGGCCGCGCAGCCGATATCACGTTCGCTGACGTCAAGGTCGGTGCCGAGGATGTGATCGTCGGCCCGTCGGGCGATGCGCTGGCGGTGCTCGAACGCGTGGTCGACGAGGCGATCGCGGCAATTTCGGCGGAGGCCGTGGGTGCCATGGGCGCGCTGCAAGACTTGACCGTGGATTACGTCAAGACGCGCAAGCAGTTCGGCGTGGCGATCGGCTCTTTCCAGGTGATCCAGCACAAGTCGGTCGACATGTTCACGGCGCTGGAGCAGGCGCGGTCGATGGCTTATCTGGCGACGATGATGGCGAGTGAAGACAACGCCGACGAGCGCCGACGCTCGATTTCGGCCGCGAAAGTGCAGATCGGCCGCTCGGCACGTTTTGTCGGCGAGGCCGGCATTCAGCTGCACGGCGGCATCGGCATGACCATGGAGTACAAAGCCGGTCACTATTTCAAGCGACTGACCATGATCGAGATGGCGTTCGGCAACAGCGATCATCATCTGCGATTGCTGGCGAAAGCGGGCGGGCTGATCCCGGCGGCGGCGTAAAGGCGTACGGTACGCAGGGCCAACAGCTGACATCGCGATTGCGTTGACCAAGCCCTCGCCCTAGCCCTCCGCCGGGCGGGGGAGGGAATTGCGGTGGTATTCGACGCAACAACTGTGCGGTCGTCACGGCAGTGGCAGATGTCAGCTTTTACCGAAGCCTTTGCCGGCGACGCGGTACTCGGGGCGGGGCGGGCTGAAAATGTCGAGTACACGGCAACCTTCGGGACCGGCGCGCATGGTGTGCGGAATACCGCCGGGTGTGCGCCAGAAGTCGCCTTTTGCGACGGCGATTTCTTCGCCACCTTGATAGCGGATGGCGGATCCCTCCAGCAGTACGCCCCACTGTTCCTCGGGGTGGTGATGCATGGTGCCGGCAGCGCCCGGCGCGATGGTGACGACCGACAACATGGCTTGTTCGCCCGCAAAGATGCGGGTGGTGACGCCCGCCGCCAACTCGCGAAACAGACCGTCGCTGGGATCGTCGAGGTTATGGAATTCTTGGGATCGGGGCTGCTTGTTGGTGTCGGGCATGGTGGTTTCCGGTCGTTTTCATGGCGATGGGTCGCGAGTGAGCTAACAGTACAAGCTAACCGCAAAAGCGTTGCAACTTGCAATGCCCGACGCGAGACGCCATGTTGTGCGTGTCGGGCTTCACAGTCATGACATACGCAGGTACTATAGATTGCAAGGTGCGAATGCGCCGTGCCGAAACTGTTCGACGTGACTGATTGACGGGTAGGTATCCTTCCGAGGACGCACACACGGTGACCGGAGCAGCAACAGCAGAGCATTTCCCCGCATTGGTGTTGAACGCCGATTTTCGACCGCTGAGCTATTATCCGCTCTCGCTGTGGAGTTGGCAGGACACCGTGAAGGCGGTCTTTTTGGATCGCGTCAACATCGTATCCGAATATGATCGCGCAGTTCGCAGTGTCGCGTTCGAGATGAAGCTGCCGAGCGTCGTTTCACTCAAAACATACGTCAAGCCTGCGCTGTATCCAGCCTTTACCCGCTTCAATGTGTTCTTGCGCGACCGCTTCGTATGTCAGTACTGCGGCTGCAAGCACGAGCTGACGTTCGATCACTTGGTACCTCGAGCTAGAGGCGGCGAGACGCGGTGGGACAACGTGGTGGCGGCGTGTTCGCCGTGCAATCTGGCCAAGGGGGCGAAATCGCTGGCCCAGTCGGGGATGCGACTGAGCCAACATCCCTATCGCCCAACGGTGTTCGAACTGCATCGCAACGGGCGTATGTTTCCGCCGAATTACCTGCACGAGAGTTGGCTCGATTACCTGTATTGGGATACGGAACTCGATCCTTGATACAGTGCGGGGCTTGGCGGAGCATCAACGCTGCGCCGATGGCGGCGGTGATGCTTGGCGAGAACGTCAACGCCGGCGGCCTTCATGCCTGCGTCTGGGGCGACATGTAAGCGAGCTGGACGCCGGACGTATCAGCGAACGCCTGCTTTTAGACTAAGTAAGGTGTCCATGACTTCGGTGATGGCTGCGGTGCGAGCCTGTGGATTCGTTCCGACGTGTGCTTCACCGCCTCGCACCGAGCGGAGGCCTTGGCGCACATGCAACGCCGTACTGGGTGCGTCAAACCCGTGAAAGGCGTCGGAATATTCGATATATTTGAAGCCGGTCTTTGCTGCCAACTCTCGGCAGGGTGCGGCCTGTGTCCAATCGTCGGCCGCGCCGATGAGTATCGTCAGCGGCACGGTCGGTTTCCAATCGGGTTGGCGCTGGATTTCGCGACAGCCGGGATAAAATGCGAGTGCGACGGCGGGTTTGATGGTGCCGTCGAGATGCGACGGACGGACCGCCCAAAGGAGCGTCATGGCACCGTGGGACCAGCCGACGAGAGCGATGCGCTTTGCATCGACTTCGGGACGCTGGGCAAGCCAGATCAATGCATTGCGGACGTCGTCGGCGCGCAATTTGGGCGTGACCGGCGGGTGCTCGCCGGTACAGATCTGCCGAACGCCGCGTCCGGTAAAGCTATCCAGCAAGAGCACCGCAAAGCCGGCGGCTACGAACCGATCGCTCCAGTCGCGATCGCGGGCGGTCAGTTGTGCATTGCGCTTGGTGTAGAGCCCGCCGCAGCCGTGCAAGGCGAGAACGAGTGGAAACGGTCCCGCACCAGCGGGCGTCAAAAGCTCCGATGTAAGTGCTACGTCGCCGGATGGGATAGTGACTGGATCGGCCGCTGCAGGCACCCGTCCGATGAGCGCGAGAAGCGCGAACATAGCCCATCGTGCCGAAGGGTGGATACGTTTGCGATCAGGCGAACGATGCGTCGTCACAACCAGGGTTTCTCGGATTTGGCTTTGGCTTCGTAGGTGTCGATAGCTTTGCCTTTGGCCATGGTAATGCCGATGTTGTCGAGGCCGTTGACCAGGCAATGCTTGCGATAGGCGTCCATATCGAACTTGACGACGCCGCCGTCGGGGCCGCGGATTTCCTGAGCTTCGAGATCGATAGAGAGCGTGGCGTTCGAGCCGCGTTGGGCATCGTCCATCAGCTTTTCGAGATCCTCCGGCGAGACCCGGATTGGCAGAATGCCGTTCTGGAAGCAGTTGTTGTAGAAGATGTCGGCGAAGTCGGTGGAAATCACGCAACGAATGCCGAAATCGAGCAGTGCCCACGGGGCGTGCTCGCGGCTGGAGCCGCAGCCGAAGTTGTCACCGGCGACGAGAATTTCAGCCTTGCGGTAGGCTGGTTTGTTGAGCACGAAATCGGGCTTTTCGTTGCCCTTCTCATCGTAGCGCAATTCCGAAAACAGGTGCTGGCCGAGGCCCGTGCGCTTGATGGTCTTGAGAAACTGCTTCGGGATGATGGCGTCGGTGTCGATGTTGATCATCGGCATCGGGGCTGCGACGGCGGTGAGTTTGGTGAATTTCTGCATGGCGGTCCTCGGGTCTTGATCGGTCACGGCGTCAGCTAACCGAAAGCTGCGAGGCGCGATACAGTCAGTACTAAAATATGTCCAGAAGCGCGCGTTGGTGCCCGCGCTTCTGGACTAACTCAGGCGGCCTCAAGTTCATACGTCTCACCTCTGGCAGTGATGCGAATTGGTTGGTTTGAAGCGGTCGGTATGCTTCGCTTTGAAAGTTGATCTATTCCAAGATCTATCCTTAATTCCAACTTCTCAATCGCAAACTTTCGAATGACAGCCTCTGCTACACTATCAATCTCGGTTTCCGATCGTTCCCAACGCCCGATTGTTTGCTTGTCTTTGTGAACAAGGTTTGCAAACTCGGATTGCGTTAGGCCAAGTTCAGATCGCAGGAAACGAAGCTCTGCACCGTTCATTCCTTTGCCATGGCTTACGATCCCTTCGGCGATCACTTTATGAAGTACATTTATCGACGACACCATGATCACCTCGTCGCCATCATCGTCGGTCATCTTTTGGATGCCGCTGATGAACACGTTCTGCAAGCCGCACTCTGTGTACTGGTGATCAGCCATTTTATGCTCCTAGGCCCTATCTTATGATTGATCCCGCTCTAGTGGCGAGTTCGTCAACCCACATTACCGTAACCAGCTTGATGATGTTCCGTTGCTTATCTGGAATCAAAATCAGCCGTATGTCTCTACTATCGCTATTCGGTGTTTTATTCTCTATCGCATATCGGTAAAATCCTGGGCGGGTGGCTGGTTCTGGCTCTGACAGTACGAAACCGAACTTCATTACAAACAGTACGTCAGAAACGATTATGCCTCTTTCGAGCATCTGTTCTCTGGCATGCAGCTTATACGCCAAATTGAGGTGCGGAGACCTCGCTATCGCTCGGATTGTGTTTGTTGCAAATCCAAGACTCCAGGGCTGACCGTGGCTCAATTCAATCTCCCCACTATGGCCTGAGAGTGTTGCTGTCATCCTAATTTATATCACGGTGATACTTTTACAAG
>JANYHG010000194.1 GCA_025359165.1 Hyphomicrobiaceae bacterium | reverse complement strand
AAATATTGTAATTGTTGGAGCGGTTTTCCGTTTTGAATTTGCAGGATGCTCGCTGACGGCAGAAGCTGCATATCCGCATAGAATGGATCGGCACCGACGCCGCCTTTAGCGCACCACCAGAACAAGGCACGTTTGGAAAGTGTTCGCTGCGAATAGCCTCGCAATTCCGCTGCGTTAGACGCAACGTGCAATCGTCCGGTGCTTGCCTCGAGAAGCGTATAAATCGGAAAACATGCACCGAAATCGGTGATCGCGGTCACGTGTCGACCGTTACGCACGATGATCGAGAATGGACCACGGAGCTTGCGCGCAAAATCTGCGAAGTCGTTGAGGGTGTGCAACCCGTTGAAAGTTGGATCGGCTGGCAAAAGCAGCCGCCCATCAAAAACCGGCCGACCTTCGATTTCGACGTCGATGCCATCTGTCGTCGACCGATTTGAAAACGCAGACATCTTCTACCCCCCGACCGAAGCCACCGGCCTCACATGTTCCCGCTGTAGGTGAAGTCATTTACCGAGCATGCGCTTGAAGAAGCCTTTTTTCTTTTCGGTTTTGACTGCGTCGTCACCGTCTTGATCCGGACCGACGAGTTCGGAAAAGCTCTTGAAGAATTCCCCGGCCAATTTTTTTGCCGTCTGATCGATCAAACGGCCGCCGAGTTGGGCGATCTTGCCGCCGACGTCGGCCTTGACCGTGTAGGTCAGCAGCGTGGCGTCGGGGCCATCGTCGACGAGGACGACTTTTGCCGAGCCCTTGGCGAAACCGGCGACGCCGCCGCTGCCTTGGCCGGAGATCACGTAACTGTTCGGCGCGTCGATCTCCGACAAGGTGACGTTGCCGGTGAAGCTCGCCTTGACAGGACCGACCGACAACGTGGCCGCCGCCTTCATCTCGGTGTCGGAGGTTTTTTCCAGCGCGGTGCAGCCGGGAATGCACGCCTTGAGCACCTCGGCATCGTTGAGCGCGTGCCAGACAGTCGCGCGCGGTGCCGCGATCTTTTGTTCACCGGTCATATCCATCAGGCGTTCCAATCACTTCCAAAACGTTCGTCGTCGATTATGTGACGTGATCGCCGCACTCACAAGGCTCTAGAAAGTGACAGGCTCTAGAAAGTGAGCTTTAGCAAGATGGACGTCACGCGTCACGGTTCCACGCGGGTGCGTCGGTGCGCAGTCCCCAACGCAGGCGGGCGGAGCGGGCGCGGGGGTTGATCGCGCATTCCGCATCGGTGGGCGGGATGGCACGGGCGACATCCAGGGTGAAGCTCGGGGCGGGCCCTGTGTCGGTGGCGACGGGTCCATGCCGTGAGCCTTGCGGCGTGCGGCCAGCGCGGCTGCGGAAGAAGTCTTTGACGATGCGGTCTTCGAGCGAGTGGAAGGTGACGACGACCAAGCGGCCGCCGGGCTTCAGGAGGCGTTCGGCGGCGTCGAGGCCACGCGAGAGTTCGCCGAGTTCATCGTTGACGTAGATGCGCAGCGCCTGAAACGTGCGCGTGGCGGCATGGCGACCGTCGATCTTCGGGGTCTTCAGAACGCGGCAGATGAGATCAGCCAACTGCTTGGTGCTGGTGAACGGCACCTTCTCGCGGTCCATGACGATGGCGCGCGCAATATGACGCGAGCGGCGTTCCTCACCGAACTGAAACAGGATGTCGGCGAGCGGGTCGGCGTCGAGCGTATTGACGATGTCGGCGGCTGACGGCCCTGCATGCGGCCCTGACTGCGACATCCGCATGTCGAGCGGGCCGTCGGTTTGAAACGAGAAGCCGCGCTCGGGCTGATCGATCTGCATGGAGGAAACGCCGATGTCGAGAACCACTGCGTCAACGCGCCCGCCAGCGCCGAAGGGCTCCACCATGGCAGCCGACATCGTGCTGAAGGGGGCATTCAGAAGTAGCAATCGCTCGCGGTATTTTTCGAGAACGGGAACGGCTGCCGCGATGGCGGTGGGATCGCGGTCGAAAGCGAGGACACGGCAGGGCGCGGCATCAAGGATCGCGCTCGTGTAACCGCCGGCGCCGAAAGTGCCGTCGACGATCAGATCATCGCTTTTGGGCGCACTGGCTGCCAAAACTTCCGCCAGCATGACCGGCAGATGTGGGCGCTTCGGTGCAGTGTCATCGGACGCATTGGGCGCCCTGCGGTTTGACTTCTTGCTCATGGGTTCGACGGTGCATCATCCGGGCCGGCATCGCCAGTGCCTGAGATCTTCGATCGCTGGCCGATACCGATCAACTTGCGCGTTTCGCGAACTTTTTCTCGCGCAACGCGACGCCGCTCCTCGAAGCGTTCGGGGGCCCAGATCTGGAATTTCTGGCCGAGGCCGACGAACGTTACCTGACTTTCGAGGCCTGCGTGCGCGCGCAGGCTTTCAGAAAGCACGACGCGGCCGTCCCCGTCGATGCCGAGCAACTGGACATCACCATAGAGCGCGACAGAGAGCTCGTCCCGCTCATCTGAATAATCTGGCAGGCCCGCGAGAAGCCCATCGATCGTAACCGCAAGGCTTTCGCCGCCTGCATCGAGTGCCGGAGCATCGAGCGCGGGGTAGCAGTAGATGCTGGCTGCAGCCGACTGCCGTTCGAGCACGGCCCGGAAGGGCGCAGGAACTGATACACGGCCTTTGGCATCAAGCCGGTTCGTGAATGTCGAGACAAAGCGGTCCATCTCCCGTTGCAGTCCTTCATGAACTCAACTGACAGACCTCGACTGATGGTTTGTGCGCGACTGCGCTCGGCCACCGCCCCGGCTCGGCAAATCACTCCGTGGGTGGACATGGGATCGCATGGGTTAATGCGGAAAACAATGGAGCAGAAAGGTTATCAACGGGCGCGAACGTGAGTGTGTGGCCGCACGGTGACGCACGCCAAAGACGGCGTGTTGATGAAGTCCAAGAAATATGAGTTCAACTGCTGCGCGTAGTCGTGCGCAGGCGAGCGAATAGACGGTCGAGCCAAGGCGAGCGCGCGCCGGACGTGCCGACGATGGAGGGATTATTGCCGAGGAAGGTCAAAAAATTCAGACGGTCGAATGTTTTCTCCGCCATGCGATAGGAGACTGCCGCGCACACCAGACACGCCGCGAAGTAGCCTGCGCCGTAAAAGTCCTCGCCAAGCTTCAGAGATCCCCAGGCGAAACCGGCATTCAGCACCAGGAACAACGCCTGCAGAATGAGGTAACGACGGCGGCGATCGAAGAACAGCAGCACCGACGACGCCGCGATGAAGACAAAATGGAACACCGCCCCCAGTGCGCCGTACCTGAGAATGGCGATCTGGCGAAACTGCAGCCCCAGCGCTTCGATGATGATCGGTGCCGTCAGGATGACGATCGCCGCAAGGCCCGCGAGCGACACGGTGATCAGCACGAGATGTTCCAGCGTATACCGCTGCAACCGTTGCCGCGCGTTTTCGATCTGGGCCAAAGTGCCGTGATTGGCGATGGTGGCGAAATACTGCTGATAGCGATCGAAAAATCCGGTCTCCAGGCTGAGCACGAACGATGCCAGCGACGGCACGATGACCAGCGAGGCGATGAACATGGTGCTGTCGTAAGCGGGCGCATGCAGCAGTCCGTTATCGAGCCGGCTGCCTTCGGAGGAGAGCCAGAACACGACCTTGTCGATCCAGACGCCGGCGTTGCCGAGAAAACTGCCGAGCATCAACCGCATGTAGCGCCGCGAGCCGTCGTCGATCTTTTCGAGGCTGGCCGAAAGCGGGCCGGGGGCCTGGGGGAAAGTCGCGAACACCCGGCTGGTCAAGCCGAGGAACGTGAACGTCAGGCCACCCGTGAAGGCCCAAGCCATGGCGTTGGATTCGAGGCCGGCGACGGCGACAGCGATGGTCAAGACGAGCGCGATCAAAAGCCCGCCGATAAACGACAACGTTACGCCGCGATAATCGCGAACCGCACCGCAGAAGGCGAGGGCGACCCAAATGAGCGCCACCAGAAGCGATGCGCCCATCAGCGCGAGCGCGGCTCCGAATTCGACACGCAGCAACAAGACTTCGGCTGCGACACCGACGACGATGGGCAAGATGGTCGCGACATAACTCGCCAGCAACAGGCCGCGCACGTCCTGCGGGCGCTTGAGCCAAAGGGCATCGCCGACGAGGCGCGTCGCAACGATCGTGATGGGTGCCGCCATGACCAGCGACGTGGCGAAGGCGTAAATGACGATGGCGCGAAAATTTGCCAACACGTCGCGGTCAGTGATCTGATCGGCGATGAAGCCAATCGCCGCCAACGCGAAAATCGTAAACAGCCACGGCCCGGCAGCGATTACCGCCGCATGGCCGGCCGCGGCGACCACCGAAGAAATCGTGTCCTGCCGGGCGAGACGACGCAGTTGAAAGCCGATACCGGCCATGCCTCAAACTCCCGATGCCGATCGCCAACGCGACCAGCTACTGCCATTGCCACCCGCCATTGCCGACTGCTTAAGCAAGGGGCGTGACGGCTGATTGCCGAGATCGCGATAGAGATCGGTGTAGGCCTTGGAGGCGCGTTCCGAGGTGTAAGTCGCGCGCACCCGACACCGCAGCGTGTCGCCGAACGAGCGGCGCAAGTCGTGATCGCGCAGCAAACGTTCGACCGCATCGGCGGTGGCTGCAGGCGACACCACCGGCGTGATGAACCCACCCGGGCCGAGCGGCGGCAGCTCATCGCTGCGACCATCGATGATTTCGCGGCACGAGCCGACATTGGTCGCGACGAAGGGTATGCCGGCGGCACCGGCTTCGAGAATGGTCAAGGGTTGGCTTTCGCTCAGGCTGGTCAGCACCACGACGTGAATCCTGGAGAGATAATCAACAATGTTGACGGAGCCGGTGAACTCAACGCATCCCGCCAGCCCCAAGTCTGTGACGAGCTGCTTGCATTCGGCGGTGTAGCCGGGATCTTCGTCGAGCGGGCCGAGAATGTAGGCGCGCAGATCCGGCATGCGATCGCTCAGGATTTTTGCCGCCGAGATGTAGGCCTTGACGTCTTTGATCGGCACGACGCGGCCGATCAGAGCCATCGTCGGGCGATCAGTTTGCGGCGCGGGCGTCACCGACGCGAACCGTTCGACATCGATGCCATTGGCGATGACGCGACACTTGGCGGGGCCGGCCCCCAGCATCTGCTGCACTTTCTGATTGTCTTCGTACAACGTGATGATCTGATCGCAGCCTTCGTAGCAGGTGCGAGCATAGGCCTCGAAGGCGTGGATCCACATGTCGCGCAGATCAAGACGCGGGTCGTCGAGAGCATGCCCCTTGTCGATCGTGTCGGCGACCCATTCGGCCATCAGCAGTTCGATGCGGCGCTCGTTGGTGTAGATGCCGTGTTCGGTCAGGATGGAGGGCCGTCCGGTTTCTTCGGCTGCACGGGCTGCCAACAGACCGGCATAACCGGTAGAAATCGTGTGATAGACGCGGGCCTTCGGCAACGGAAATTCGAGCGTTGCGAACAGTCCGCCCAGCAGGGCGCGCCACGCCCAGAAATAGTGCAGAAACGAGCCGTAGGGCATACGTCCACGGTACATGCCTTGCACCAGCTCCCAGGCGACGGGCGAGTTGAACATGCTGGCAAGCGGCATGTCGCGCTCGGTATTGGCGATGGCACTGGTGAGAGTACGCAGCGCTTCAGCGCCGCCGACACTCATGAAATTTTGCAGTGCGCCGGACAGCTCCGGCAGTCCGCGCGGCAGCCGCGCCGACTGCAACGGCGCATCGCCGAACGTCTGCAGGTACAAGGGATGAAACGCGACTGCGTTGGCCGGCATGGCGTAGCGCGGCGGATGCTCGCTTGGCGCAGGCCATAGCGACACGATGGAAAAGCTGGTTGCCGGCTGCGAGCGGATCAGCCAGTCGATCCAGCTCGAAACGCCGCCGGGAACGAACGGATAGCAACCCTCGACGATGATGCAGACGTCGGCAGGCTGCGCTGCCGTCCGTGTCCAAGTGCGCGCACGATCGCTCATGGACGCCCCACCGCAGGCCGCAGTTGCATGACCGAGGCCGCCGAGATACGCCGCGCCCGCACCAGGCGATGTCGATAGCGGCCGAGCACCGGGCGGCGCAGCGAGACACGATAGGCGCGAAAGTCTGCAAAGCGGCCCTGCTGCAGCAATTGGGTCGCATAGGCGTCATGGACGTCGTCGTTCAAGCGTTCGGACGGTACCAGCCCGCCTTGCTCGACCCTGCGGCGGCGCGCGTCGAGGCGAGCGAACAGGCGCGCCGACAGTCCGTCGAGGACGCCTTTCGCGGTCGTATGCTCGGAGGCTTCGAGCAGTCCGGAGTCGATAGCGGCGCGCAGTTCTGCGGCCACGTCCATAGCGTCGGATGGGGAAAGTGTGGGATCGGCGGCGCGTGCGAACAGAGTTTCGGCGTGGCTGTTGAGTTGCCCGCGCACGCGGGCTGCGACGGCGGCGGCCTGCACGCGGATCACCGGCTCGGGACTGTCGAGGGCCAACTTCAGCACCGGCAAGTACCCTGAGTGAAATCCACGCGCGATCATGCCGAGCGCAACCTGCTGTTCCGCAATCGGGCCCGACTTGAATAACTCCACAAAGGGACGTGGGGCGGGGGCTGCCAGATCGGCGGCGCGACCGATCGCAACGCGATCCGACAGCTTGGTGAAATCGTCCTGCTCGCCGGACAGGGCGATGCGATCGTACCAAGCGGTGAGCAGGGCAGTGCTCGTGTTGTTGCCGCGGGTCAGCGCCGGCATCAACAGTGCACCGGCCGCTCCGAAGGGACCGGTCGCCAACGTGCCGACTGCCGCCAACAGGGCAACGCCGCCGTCGGAACCTGAACTTATCCGACGTCGGAGGAGAACAGTCATGATCGCGACCACTGCACAATGGGCGGCGAGCAGCTGCCAGAAACTCCAACCACGCACGCCGCCGACGACCAGGATCACTTCCGCGACCAAAGCGGCAACGATGATGAATTGCGATGCGAGGGCGGCTGCAGCGACCGGCTTTTGGTGACCAGCCGATAAAGAGGTCGCCGCTTCGGTGACGGGCGCGTTATCAGCCATTGGTGCCATCCGGTCGGCTGTTTCCCGGCCACAATCTACTCAGTCGCCATCTCTTCAGCATCGGTACAGAGGCTGTGTCAGCGTGGTCAGGCGAGGCTTCGACCGGCGAGATCAGGCCGCGTTGCAAGGCTGGTGCGAGGTGGGCTGCGACAACCGACAGGCGCTGTGTCGTGGCTGTATCTATCTGGGTGGGCGGTAGCACCTCGGCCTTCAGAAATCCGATCACACGCTGGTCCGCCGCATCGGTCGACGTGCTCGAGATCGGGGCAAAAATCGGGACGGCTGCGACGCCGCTCCCGCGTAAGAAGGCGTCGTCTGCAGCGTCGACAACGCTGAGTGAGCGGCCCGCCCGGATCGACGCTAGCAACAAATGCTCGGGTCCGATTTCATTGACGACTTCGCTGACGATGCCGGCGGCTCGATGGGTCAGGACGATGCGCGCGTTCGCGCCGTCGATCGCATACAGCGATATCTGGGATTTTGGAAAGCCTGCGCGCAAAGTCGCATCGAGAGCGTCGGCCCAGCGGCCGGGTCCGGCATCGCTCAAGCGCGCGAGAGCCGAAAGGAGTTTCGATGTGTCTGTCGTTTCGCGCATCGCGATGCGGCGCTCCAGCATCGTGCAGCGGGCGCGCAAGTTGGTTGCGTGATCCAGCAACGTGGCACCGCGCATCCGCAAATTTTCGGCCTGCACCAGCAGATCGTCGCGCTGTTCGATCTGCCGCGCTCGAAAGGTTCCGAGCAGCATGGCGACCAGCAACCACAGCACGGGCTGGGTCCACACACGGATCAGGTAGTTGAAATAGCGCTCTTCGATGTCGGGCTCCGGCATGCCGATCAAGACCGTTCCAATGATGGCGATACTGGCGGCGATCAGCCCGCTGACCGTGCCGTATTGCAGACTGAGCAGCAGCACGGCGATCCAGTAGGGATGGGGATTGATGCGAGTCAGGTTCGGAAACCCCTCCCAGAAATATTCGAGCAACACCAAAGCGACGAGGATCGTCATTTCGACGAGCGCGAATGCCGGCGGCAGCACGGGCGATGCCTGCCCCAACTGCCGCCTTGACGGCCCGGCGGTAGGGAAGGTTTGATCGGAACCTGTTATTGGAGCGGCTGCCATACCCTTGGTCCCGGATGCTTTATCCGCCCTCATCGTTACGTCCCTAGGGTTGCGACTGCCGTGTCATGCCAAGCGCGCCGCGCTCGCCGCGTCAAGCTATTGGTTGCCCAGGGATGGAAAGCTTTGCCCGCTGGGTTTGGTGGTTGTGCCGCCTGCCTGGTTTCCCTTCAAGGCCAATCTGCGCCGTTTGAAGCGTTTGGCGACTTCCAGCGGCACCGAGATCCGACGCGCCTGCGTTTCACCCGGGGAAATCGTCACGACAGGTGGCGTCAGCAGCATCTCGGTTCGCGCGGGTTCGCGGACCAACTGGGTCGAGGACACCGGGCGTCCGCTGATCGCAACCAACTGCGCTTTGAGCGCGACCCGCCGTTCCTCGCTGGCGTCGATCGATGTGGCGGCCAACAACGACCGCGCCTGTTCGATCCGGCCTTCGCGCAACTCGATCGAGGCTGCGACCAGGGCATCCGACTGAACCGCCTCCAGCGACAAGAGCGCGCGCAGCTTGTCGAAACTGGCGATTTGGCCGGACGCCATCAAAGCCTCGGCCAATGGGAGCAGATCACGTGACCGGAAGCGTGACAGTCCATGCCGCTCTGCGCCCTTCATCGCCAACGTCGGGTCTTCGGCATCGACAGCAGCCGTCACAAAACGCGTTGCGGTTTCGGTGGACATGTCGGGGGCTTGCGCCAACCAGCCAGCCAAGAATGCGCGTGCGGCTTCATACTGCACCTGGTCGACGAGGATTTCGCCAGCCGCCAGGGTCACGGCATCGCCTGGGTTGCCGACCTCGCGCGCCAACTGCAGCCCAAGATCATTGCGCTCGGCGGCGACCAGCTTGGTGATCATTTCGAGTGCGAAATCTTCGTCCGGAAATCCTTTGTACCAGCGAATGCCCCGGCGCAGGGCGTCTTGCGGCAGCTTGGTCGCCACCAGTGCATCGAACAGCATGAGCCGCTCGCGGGCGCCGCGCAGCCAACGCCTGTCGTCGACAGCTCGCAAGATTTGCGCAGTCTGCCCCATATCGCCGTCGGCCGCATAGAGGAACGCCAAGCGCTCCAGTTCCTCGGGTCGCCGATAGCCATTGTTGCGGCAATCGATCAAGGCGGCCTGCTCACCGGCATAGTCGCCGCCACGTCGCAACAGGCCAATCAAACGCTGACAAACGGGTTCGGCATAGCGTATCGCCAACTGCGCGCGCAGGGCCCGGATCTGGCCGGGTTCGTCTTCGATCTGGCGATAGAGTTGCGCAAGCTGACGCTGCAGGTAAAGGTCGCGCGGACGCTGCTGGACGAGCAGTTCCAAAATCCCCCGCGACTTTTCGCTATCGCCATAATA
Organism: Hyphomicrobiaceae bacterium; assembly: GCA_025359165.1. Taxonomy (GTDB): domain Bacteria; phylum Pseudomonadota; class Alphaproteobacteria; order Rhizobiales; family Hyphomicrobiaceae; genus JABFRJ01. The sequence goes on along the minus strand of JANYHG010000194.1, from coordinate 1,085 downwards.
GTCGTAGAAGCGCCGCAGGCTGACCAACGTGCGTTGCCGCCTGTCGCCTCGGCTGAATCGACCTTCAAGCAGCGTGAGCGCGCGCGCGGTCTGACCATCGCGCTCCAGCGCCTCGATGCGTTCGTCTTCCCCCGGCAGGACAGCCCAGCCGACGACCAGCGCACCGATAAAAATCAGTCCGAGCACCCAGGTATAGGCAGGCGGCGCATAGTCGCGAAGACCCTGCAGCCAACCTCGACCGGAGAGACCGGCGGTATCCGGGCGAAATAGACCTGACTGAGCCGTGTTGAACATGGTGCTCACTCGTGGCATTCGAATCGCAGTTCGACGGGCTCGCGCGCATCGATCGCATAATGAAGCTCAAGCCGGCCGTCGGCCCCGGTCCAGCGGATTTCTTCGCTCAAGGTCTGGCCGCTCCGGCTGACGCGGATGCGGAACGGCTTGCTGCGCCGGCCCTCGAACGTCAGGTCGCCATTGCCATATCCTTGCGCCGTAACGGTCTGCACGCAATCTTTTACCTGACGCTCCGACAATTGCCAGCGGCCCTCGACGAGACTGAGCAGCGGTTCGTTTGGTGCGAGCGATGGCGATTGCGTAATCAGCTCCGCCGACTCACGGCTGCGCAAAGCGACCACCGGCAACGGGACCGACGGATCGAGACTGATATAAAGCGTGCCCTGATGACGATTTGCGCCGAGCACGCCGACACTCGCGGCCGTATCCAACGCCAGCTGATCCGCATCCTCGAAGCGGACAGTGGCGAGCGCGCCGCGGTTCTTGATGGTCCACTGGAACAGGCTGGACTGTTCGATCGTGGTCGCGAAGAAGTCGTCGGCCATGGCGGCATATTGCGAGGCATCGAGTGGGATTACGGGTGAGTTTCGCGCGAGTTTGAGCAACTCGCGCACGGCATTGAGAGCAGACTGCTTTTCGCCGGAATACATATGGTAATAGAGATCGAAGCCCTTCAGTCGGCGCGGTGCTTCCGTGTTGCGCAAGGTGTGCACCAGCATGGCCTGGCCATTGTAAGGTCCTGTCCAATCGTTGGTGTAGGTGTTTTCGTTACTGTTGACGGCGTAAATCTG
>JANYHG010000181.1 GCA_025359165.1 Hyphomicrobiaceae bacterium | reverse complement strand
CGATACTTGCAGCGTGGCGCGGTCCGTGGATGCGACTGTCGCTGTCTATCGAAGAGTATGTCGTACCAACTCATAGGGCTTTGCACAGCTGGCGATCACGAATGGTGCCTGATATCGGCGATTTCCGTGGCCGCGGGTGCGGGTGGTTCGGGATCGAGCTCGATCCAACCTTGACATTCTGCGTTCCTGAAAACGAGGTCCGCCGACGCCGTGCGCGCGAATTGAGTCTTCCTTCGGTGAGGACCACCTTGCAGTGATGTCCGGGTTGGCAGAATCTGCACGCTGATCCGAGGCAGCGCGGCATGTGGATGTGTCCACAAAGTCGATCATGGACGGGTGCATCGATCTTGGGATGACGCAACACCGCTTCGAGGAACTTCGCGGCAACATCGGCGTCGAGCAGACGGTCACGGTTCTTTGAGAACGTCGAATGATCCCAGACGGCATCGTCGATGCCGAGGCCCACGAACCAACGGAACAGCAGGTTATAATTGATCTGCTCCATCAACTGCCGCTCCGAGCGGACCGAGTAGAACGCCTGCAAAAGAGAGGCACGCAGCAGGCGTTCTGGTGCGACCGACTGGCGTCCGGTCCCCTCGATGGGCGCGGTGGAAGGCATTTTAACGAACTATTTGAAGCTTGGCGTCGGGCCGGTGGCGGACGTGCGGGTCGGCTTATGTTTCGGCAACATTGATCGACCATTGCAGCGAGCTTTAGCGTTGCTGTTCACCGGCTATTCCGTACGCGGCACCAAAATTCAAAAAATAGGCTGAAACAGTCACTTGCGGTCTTCGGCGCAAGGCCTTGTTAAGCTCCTTCGTTTAAACCTATGATTGTAACAAAGATCAATCAAACATCCTCAAATTGTAGGCAATTGCAGCCACCGGCTCAGTGCCGGCACTTGCTCACGGGAGATACGTCATGGCGAAGGCTCAGACTTCAAACGGCATCGAAACCATCGTCATCGTTGCCAACCCGGGCGCGTTCAAAGCGCCCGACACCCGCTCGAAGCTGCGATTGGCGGTCGATCCGGCGTCGGTCGAGGGGACCTATCGCCAGGGCAACGATCTCGTGGTGACGCTGAAGGACGGCAGTGAGAAGCGCATCGTGAACTTTTATGCGGGCGGTGACGGCTTCCATGAATTCGAAATCGTGGCCGAGGGTGCAGCTGTCGGCACGGACGGTTTGCTCGGCGCGTTAGCCGGTGCCGCTGGTTCGGGTGGCGCAGATGTCGCCGGTGGCGATGTGGGCGCGATCGCGCTCGGCGCATTGGCACTCGGCGGGCTCGGTTTGGCACTGGGAGGCGGTGGAAGTTCGAGCAAAGGCAGCGCCGACGTGTTCAGCGCGCCGCCGCAAGTGAAAGTCAACGCCAACGGAACGTTGACCGTGTCGGGCACGACGCCGCCGAACACACCGGTGACGGTTAAATTTGCCGACGGTACTGTCGGCACCGCCACCTCCGACGCCAACGGCGGTTATGCCGTGACGTCGACGGCCCCGCAGGGCTCGGGATCGATCACCACCACCATCGGTGGCTCCAGCCAGACACTCGCGTATGCCGACACCACAGCTCCGTCGGCCCCGACGGGCACCGCGACAGCGCAGAACCCCAACGGCACGTTGACCGTGGCGGGCAAGGCAGAGCCCGGCTCGAGCGTGAAAGTGACATTCCCCGACGGCAGCACCGGAACGGCGACCGCCGGCACCGATGGCAGCTATGCCGTGACTTCGGCTACGACGCAGACCTCCGGCACCGTTTCAGTGGTCGCGAAAGATGCGGGCGGCAACACGTCGCCAGCCGCGAACGCGACGTTTACCGACGCCACAGCTCCGTCGGCACCGACCAGCACGGCGACAGCGCCGAACTCCAACGGCACGTTGACCGTGGCTGGTAAGGCCGAGCCCGGCTCGACCGTGAAAGTGACATTCCCCGACGGCAGCACCGGAACAGCCACCGCTGGCAGCGATGGCAGCTATGCTGTGACATCGGCAGTGCCGCAGACGTCCGGTCCGGTGAAGGTGACCACCACCGACGCCGCAGGCAACACGTCGCCAGCCGCGAACGCGACGTTCGCCGACGCCACAGCTCCGTTGGCCCCGACGGGCACCGCGACATCGCAGAACCCCAACGGCACGTTGACCGTGGCTGGTAAGGCAGAGCCCGGCTCGAGCGTGAAAGTGACATTCCCCGACGGCAGCACCGGGACGGCCACCGCCGGCGCCGATGGCAGCTACGCCGTGACCTCGCCTACGACGCAGACGTCCGGTACCGTTTCGGTGGTCGCGAAAGATGCGGCAGGCAACACCTCGCCCGCCGCCAGCGCGCCGTTCGTCGATACTACGGCACCGGCCAAGCCGACGCTCGCGACCGCCACTAACGCGGATGGCTCCATCACCGTCTCGGGCAGCGCCGAACCTGGCTCGAAAGTGCAGGTCACGTTCCCCGACGGCACCACCGCCGCGGCCACCGCCGGGCCGACCGGCGTCTACAACGTGACGTCGCCTGCGCTGCAGCCTTCGGGAGCTATTTCTGTCGTCGCCAAAGATGCGGCCGGAAACAGCTCGCCTGCAGCCACCGGCACTTATGCCGATACGACGGCACCCGCCAAGCCAGTCATCGGCACGCAGACGAACGCCGACGGGTCGGTCACCGTGTCGGGCACGAGCGAACCCGGTGCCAGCCTCAAAGTGACGTTCCCCGACGGGACGTCGCAGACCGTCGTGGCCGGACCGACCGGCGCGTTCGCCGTGACCTCGCCCGTGGGACAGCCGACCGGAACGGTCAAAGCCATTGCGACCGATGCTGCCGGTAATGCATCGCCCGCTGCCGTCGCTGGCTTCAGCGACACGACCGCGCCGACAAAGCCGACGCTGGCAACCGCCGCCAACGCCGACGGTACACTGACCGTTTCCGGCCAAGCCGAACCCGGCGCGCAAGTCAAAGTCACGTTCCCCGATGGCAGCATCGCCACCGTGACCGCCGGTCCGACCGGCAGCTACGCCGTCACTTCGGCGACGCCGCAAACGTCAGGAGCAGTCTCCGCAACCGCGAAGGACGCCGCCGGCAATTTGTCTCCGGCCGCCTCGGCGAGCTTCGCCGATACCGCGCCGCCAACCAAGCCGACGCTGTCCAGCGCCGTGAATGCCGACGGGTCGTTGACCGTGTCGGGCGCGGCCGAGCCGGGCGCGCTCGTGAAAGTTACGTTCCCGGATGGCTCGACTACGACCGTCACCGCCGGTCCGACCGGTGCGTACACGACGACGTCGGCACCGAACCAGCCTTCGGGCACGATCATGGCGACCGCCAAGGACGCGGCTGGCAACAGCTCGCCATCGACATCGGCTGCATATGCCGACGCCACAGCTCCGTCCGCGCCGACCGCTACGACGGCGGCAAATCCCGACGGCACGCTCAAAGTCTCTGGCATCGCCGAGCCGGCTGCCAGCGTGAAAGTTACGTTCCCAGACGGCAGCGTCGGCACGGCCGTCGCCGGTCCGTCGGGTGCCTACAGCGTCACGTCCGCAACACCGCAGACGTCAGGTCCGGTGAAAGCAGTCGCGACAGATGCGGCCGGTAACGCCTCCGCGCCGACCACCGCCAGCTATGCCGACACCACAGCTCCGTCGAAACCGACGTTCAACCAGGCGACGAATGCCGACGGCACGTTGACCGTCTCTGGCGTTGCCGAACCCGGCAGCAAGGTCGCCATCACGTTCCCCAATGGCACCACCGGCACCGTGACAGCCGGTCCGACCGGCGCTTACAGCGTCACATCGGCTGCGGCCCAACCGAGTGGCCCGATCTCCGCTGTCGCCAAGGATGCGGCGGGCAATGCTTCGCCTGCGGCCACAGCGACGTTCGCCGATACCACCGCGCCCACCAAGCCGACGGTCGCCGCGGCAGGTAATGCCGACGGCACAGTCACGGTGTCAGGTTCGGCCGAGCCGAACAGCGCCGTGACCGTCACCTTCCCCGACGGCACTGCCAAAACCGTTAACGCCAATGCTGCGGGCGCATACAGCGCAACGTCGGCTGGCAATCAGGCCTCGGGTTCCGCGTCTGTGATCGCCACGGATGCGGCAGGCAACGCCTCGCCCGCCGGTACGGCCAGCTATGCCGACGCCACAGCTCCGTCCGCGCCGACCATGGTGAGCACCACCAACGCCGACGGCACGGTGAAAGTCAGCGGCACGGCAGAGC
>JANYHG010000141.1 GCA_025359165.1 Hyphomicrobiaceae bacterium | reverse complement strand
GTCGTGGTCATGGTCGTGGTCGTGGTCATGGTCGTGGTCGTGGTCGTGATGCTGATCCTGCCAGGTGCGCCACATCATCCAGGCCGCGACGCCGATAATCAGAACGGCAGATACCAACTGCAGATAGGGCTCGATCGCTTCGGAATTGATCTGTGATCCAAAGTGCAGACCGGCAAGAGCAATGGCCCACACCACCGCCGTATGCGAAATCGTCGCTGCAAGTCCCAGCAAAACAGCCTGCAAAACAGTCCCGCGCACTGCAATGATGAACGCCGCCATCATCGTTTTGGAGTGTCCGGGTTCGAGACCGTGCAGAGCGCCAAGCGCCAAAGCACTCGGTACGAACAGCCAGGCATTACCGCCTTGCAGAAGCGTGGAAAAATCGGTCATGGAATCCTTTGCGCCAGCCAAGTGCACCGCTAGCGCACACATGGCGACACATCGCAACCATTTCCAGCCGCCGGTTGCACAAACCTGATCAGCAGGTCGAGCGGTGGAACATCGGCTCAACCTTGGGCGTCGCTCAGCGTCCCGACGTAATCCGCCACGTCGTCTGACAACTTGCCTAGATGCACTCGATCGTCGCGCATGAACATGTCGGCGAGCCAAACGTGTTCGATCGGCGTGGTCGCCTGCTCCAAAACGACGCGATACACGCTCGCCTCGGCTTTATTCACCGTCATTGAAAGCTGGTCGTTCAAAAGTTCGATTTGAACGACGATATCGGTTCCTGAAATAGCCAACCGATTGGTAATGGGTAAGCACGGACGCGAAACTGTGGCCATGGTGCACCTCGCTGCAATAATCGATCGTGCCATAATGTGCTGCAACGCAGCAAGATAAATCCAGGCTCTGTAATCAAATATAATATCCCGCCGTCATAGCCAGCGAGGCGCTAGCGTTCAACCCATCCGCTTTGCGACTTCCTCGAGCATCACTTCTGTGGCGCCGCCGCCGATCGACTGCACGCGTGCGTCGCGCGCCATGCGCTCGATGGCTGTTTCTCGAATGAAGCCCATCCCGCCGTGCACCTGCAGGCAATCGTACATAACCTGATTGACGAGCGTACCGGCCAGCGCTTTGACCATCGATACCTGCTTGACCACTTGCTGCCCGCGTGCGTCGCGCCACGCCACCTCATGTATCAGCGCCTTGGTGGCCGCCACCTCGGACGCACGCAGCGCCAGTTTGTGCCGGATCGCCTGCTTGTCCCAGAGCGTGCCGCCGAACGCCTTGCGGTTCTGCACCCAGTCGAGCGCCAGTTCGATAGCGCGATCGGCCTCGCCCATGGCCTGCGCGCCGAGCACGATACGCTCGTTCTGCAAGTTGCCCGCCAGCGCGTAGAAACCGCGATTTTCCTCGCCCAACAGATTTTCGGCGGGGATGCGACAGTCCTCGAAGGCAAGTTCGGCCGTGTCGCTCGACAGCCAGCCGTGCTTTTTCAGCGGCCGCGCGACGCGGAACCCCGGCGTTCCCTTCTCGACGATGAACATCGAGATATCGCGATTGCGACCGGGTTCACCCGTTTTTGCCGCAACGAAATAGATGTCGCCGTGAACACCATTTGTGATGAACATTTTCGAGCCGTTCAAGACCCACGCGTTACCGTCGCGGCGCGCGGTCGTGCGCATCCCCGCGAGATCGGACCCGGCGTCGGCCTCGGTCATGGCAACCGCAGTGATCTTGGTCCCGGCGATGATCTCAGGCATGTATTTGGCTTTTTGCGAAGATGTACCGCTGCGCGCCAAATGCGGGCTCGCCATATCGGTGTGCACCAACACCGTCACTGCAAATCCGCCATAGCCCGAGCGCCCCAGTTCCTCGGCCAACACGACCGTCGCCAACGTATCGAGTTCGCTGCCACCATAGGCGCTGTCGTAACGGATTCCGAAAAGTCCGAGCTTGCCCATCTCGCGCAGCACTTCGCGTGGGACGAAGCCGGTTTCCTCCCACGCGTCCGCGTGCGGGATCACGTGCGTTTCGACGAAGCGCCGCACCGTCTGGCGGAGCATCTCGTGTTCGGGCTGGAAATACGGCGAGTCCTGCGTCGCGCGATCTGACGTGTCGGCCATTTACAACTCCAAGTCAGCCAGCTGCCTGCGTCGCCAAATCCAGCTGCTCGGCGAAATGGCAGCGCACGAAATGTCCGGGTACCGGTTCGCGCAATGCCGGCGCTTCCTGGCGACACCGATCCTGAGCGAACGCGCAGCGCGGATGGAAATAGCATCCCTTCGGCGGATTGGCAGGGCTCGGCACCTCGCCTTTCAACGTCACCTCGCCAATGGCAACGCGCGGATCGGGCACCGGCACCGCACGCATCAGCGCCGCCGTATAAGGATGCAAGGGCCGCGTAAACAACGTGTGCGTGACTGCGAGTTCGACGATCTGGCCGACGTACATCACCGCTACCCGGTCTGAAAGGTGGCGCACGACGGAGAGATCATGCGCCACGAACAGGAACGTCAGACCGAGCCGCTGCTGCAGCTCCAACAGCAAATTCAGCACCTGCGCCTGCACCGAGACGTCGAGAGCCGACACCGGTTCGTCCGCCACCACCAGCCGCGGGTTGGTCGACAACGCCCGCGCGATGCCGATGCGCTGCCGCTGTCCGCCACTGAAGGCGTGCGGAAAGCGATGCATGAATTCGGCGCGCAACCCGACCAGCTTGAGCAGTTCTGCGACGCGGTCCATGCGTTCAGCGCGGTTCTTCATGCCGTTGACCAGTAATGGCTCGCCGACATTGTCGAACAGCGTCATGCGTGGGTTGAGCGAGCCGAACGGATCCTGGAAGATCATCTGGATTTCCGCGCGCAGAGGCCGCAACTGCTCGCGCGTCAGCGTCGCAAGATCGACGATCGTGTCGTCCTTGCGGCGAAACTCGATCCGCCCCGCCGTCGGTTCCATGGCGCGCAGGATGCAGCGCGACGTCGTGGTTTTGCCGCAACCGCTTTCGCCGACCAGCCCCAGCGTCTCGCCTTCGACGACATCGAAGCTGACATCGTCAACCGCGCGCACCTGGCCGATGGTCTTGCGGAAGAATCCACCATCGGTGATCGGGAAGAACTTTTGCAGTCCGCGCACGGAGAGCAGCGGCTTGGCTGACGTCGCCATCGTCGGAGTAGCCGTGGTATTAGCAGCCGTCGTTGGAGCAGCCGTCGCCGTCATGCGGTTTCCGATGCGTCTTGATGCAGGAAGCAGCTGGCCGCCTGGCCATTCCCGAGCTGGGTCAGGTGCGGCACGTGCGATGCACACACCGTGCCGATCTTTTCGTCGCATCGTGGATGATACGGACATCCGCCAGGCCGGTTGAACGGATGCGGCAGCGTGCCTGATATCGTCGGCAGCGCCACCCGCGTTGCGCCCGAAATGCTGGGGATCGAACGCAACAATGCGCGCGTGTAGGGATGCTTGGCCGCGTGAAAAATCCCATCCACCGGACCCTGCTCCACGACACGGCCGAGATACATCACCACCACGTCGTTGGCCATCTGCGCGATAACACCGAGATCATGCGTGATAAAGATGATCGCGGTGCCATGCTTGCGCTGCAGTTCACGCAACAGCGCCAGCACCTGCGCCTGGGTCGTCACGTCGATGGCCGTCGTGGGTTCGTCGGCGACGAGCAAGCGCGGTTTGCAACTCAGCGCCATGGCGATCATCGCGCGTTGCCGCAGACCACCCGACAGTTGCCACGAGTAGGCATCGACGCGCTGCTCCGGCATGGAAATGCCGACATCGCGGAACAAGTCGACGACGATATCGCGCGCATCGTTCACGCTCAGTCCGCCGCCCTCAGGTCGCCATTGCCGGTGATGCAGGCGAATGGCCTCGACGATCTGCGCGCCGACCGTGTGTACGGGGCTGAACGCCGCCATCGGCTCTTGCGGGATGAGCGCGATTTCCGCACCGCGAATGGCGCGCATGGCGGCCCCGTGACGCGGCAGCTTGGTGAGATCGACGCCCGCGCTGCCGAGGCCATCACCGGCGTCGCGTCGATAGACGATTTCGCCCCGGGTAATGCGGCCGGGTTCGTCGACCAACTGCAGAATGGCGCGCATCGTCACACTCTTGCCGCAGCCGCTTTCGCCGACGATGCCGAGCACGCGTCCCGGCATGACGTCGAAGCTCACGCCGTCGACGGCCCGCACCAAGCCTTCGTCGAGGCCGAAATCGACGTGCAGATCACGCACACTCAACAGCGGTTCGGTCGCGATCTGCTTCACCATCGCGGTCATGCCCGGCTCACTTGCTATAGGGGTCTGATGCATCGCGTAACCCATCCCCCACGAGATTGAACGCCAGCACGGCAACGATCACCAGCAGACCCGGAATCAGCAGCCACGGCGCCAGCGCGAGCGTCTGGATATTCTGCGCCTCCTGCAACAACACGCCCCAACTGATGGCCGGCGGGCGAATGCCGAGGCCGAGAAACGACAACGATGTCTCGTTGATGATCATCGCCGGGATCGCCAACGACGACGTCGCGATGATGTGGCTGAGGAACGTCGGCACCATGTGCCGCATGATAATCCGCGCCCGGCTGCAACCGGCCAGTTCTGCCGCCAGCACGAAATCTTCTTCGCGCAAGGCGAGGAAGTGGCCGCGCACCTCGCGCGCCAACGTCGTCCACCCGATCAGCGACAGAATAACGGTGATGGCGAAAAACACCTGGATCGGCGTCCAGTCGCGCGGCAGCGCCGCCGATAACGCCAGCCAAACCGGGATCGTCGGCACGGACTGCAGCAACTCGATCAGGCGCTGAATGAACTGATCGATCCAGCCCCCGAAGTAACCGGAGATGCCTCCGAGCACGATTCCGAGAATGACGCTCAGCGTGACAGCCACCAGCCCGATCGTCATCGACGTCTGCGTGCCGTGCATGATGCGCGACCACTGATCGCGTCCGAGCCGATCCGAACCGAGCAGGAAAATGCGCTGGCTGGCGTCGCGCGGACCGATCAGATGCAGCGTGCTCGGAATAAGACCTAAGAACTTGTACGCTGGCCCCGGCATGAAGAAACCGACGCGCACTTTCTTCTCGGCATCGGTGCGCCATTCCATCCGCAGGGTTTCGGCATTGCGCTTGCCGACGATGGCCGGCACCCACGGATCAATCGACCAACCATCGAAGATGTGCAGGCCCTGCACCGGAATAAAGGCTTGCCGCGCTTCTGTCGTTTCTGGATGTTGCGTGCTGAAGAAGTCGGGGCACAATACCAATGTGTAGAGCGCCAGCAGGAGGCCGAGACTGATCATCGCCAGCTTGTGCTTACGAAAGCGCCACCACACCAGCGTCCAGTTCGACGCGACGGAGACGCGATCTTCGACCGCCGCCGCGTGAGTGTCGGGGCCGGGCGTTGCGCCCGGTTGCAAGACAGCGGTCATGCTAATTTCCCATCCGGATGCGCGGATCGAGAAGCGCCAGCAGAATGTCCGATAGTAACGTTCCGAGAATGGTCAGAAAGCAATAGATCAGCAGAATTGCACCCGCCAGATACATGTCCTGATTGACCAGCGCGCGCAGCAGCAACGGGCCGATGTTGGGCAAGTTCATCACGGTCGCCACGATCAAGCTGCCGGAGAACAGTTGCGGCAAATACCAGCCGATCGTGCTGACCAGCGGATTGAATGCCAGCCGCGCCGGGTAACGCAACACGACTTGCCACTCCGACAAGCCCTTGGCGCGGGCCGTCGTCACGTAAGGTTTGTTGAGTTCATCGAGCAGATTGGCACGCATGACGCGCGTCAATCGGGCGGTGCCGGCAATCGCCAGCACGAACGACGGCAGCCAGATATGTTTCAAAAGATCGACGAACTTTGCAAAGCTCCACGGCAAGTGCGCCATGTCGGCGGAAAACAATCCCGTCACACCGATGCCAAAGTACGAGAACGCCACCCACATCAGTACCAGCGCCAGCATGAAGTTCGGCGTGGCGACGCCGACGTAGTTGAACACGGTCAAAACGTAGTCGAGCCATGACCGCTGATGCGTCGCCGAATAGATGCCGGCGGGAATGGCGATGGCCCAGGTGAGTACGAAGCTGAACACGGCGAGCGCCAGCGTCAGACCCAATTGCTCGCTGATGAGATCGATATTAGGCCGCTGGTATTCGAGCGACAAACCGAGGTCGCCACGCAGCAGGTTCATGACCCAGCGGTAGTATTGCACCGGGATCGGCTGATCGAGGCCGTATTGCTGCCGAAGAGCGTCGAGCTGTTCCATACTCACCGACGAGCCCGAGGACGCCAGCGTCGCCGCGTACGACGTTAGGAAGTCCCCGGGAGGTGCCTGGATGATCGCAAAAATCATTACCGAGAAGATCAGCATCAGCACAGGCAGCAGCATCAACCGATGCAGAATGAAGCGGGCCATGCGGTCTCTCGGAGGTCAACGTTCAGGGCACGCGCCCTTGACCTGTAGGTTGGGTCAAGCGTTTCAGCGCGACCCAACATTTCCGGTCGGAGCAAGTTCGGTTGGGTCGCGCGAAAGCTTGACCCAACCTAGAACAGAGCGTGCGGCGAGTTACTTCTGATAATAGAACTGTTCGGGTCGCGCGTTACCTGGAGTCCGCAGCGGCCAATCGTTGCCGAGCTTGGCCGGTACGTTCTTCATCCTGTTGTTGACCACAACGACGCCCTGGATCATCGGCGTCAACCCGACAATGCCGACTTCGTAAACCTGGTCCGCCCAGATCTTGTAGAGATCCTGCGCGGCCTTGATCTGCCCCTCGGTGCCGACCGTGCGCGCGGTATCGATCAGTTCGACGATCTTTTTGATTTCCGCCGTCGGCTCGACGCCGTCCTTGCCTTTCGTATTGAACCACTGGCCGTACAGCGGACCGAGCGTCAGGATCACCGAATTGCGTACGTCGACCTTGGCGTTGCCCGTGAACGGGAACGCGGTCGTGTCGTCGTTCCAGATCTCGGTCATCAGGTCGTTGCTGTCGCGCATCTTGAAGTGCAACGCCCGCTCGCGGATCTGGACGATCGTCTTGATGCCGACCTTCTCCCAGTCTTTGGCAACAAGCTGCGCCACGTCGGGCCAGGCGCCGAAGGCCGGCACGACACTGATTTCGAGGGTCGCCGGTTTGCCATTCGGCAGCAGCCGGATGTTCTGTGCGTCGCGCTTCGAAAGTCCGAGATCATCGAGCATCTTGTTGGCGAGGGTCGCGTCGAATGCGGTGTACTTCTTGGCGACGTCGTCGCCGGGATAATAGGGATGCCATGGAGCTGGAACACCCTGCCGTGCCTCACCGAGACCAAGGAACACCGACTCCTTGATCTGGTCGCGATTGATCGCGTGCGACATCGCCACCCGGAAATCCTTGGTGGCCATCAACTTGCCCATTTCGGGATCGGCTTTGAAGGTCTGGTTGAACATCACAACCGCGTCTGCGCCACCGAACGTCGGCCACGTGATCACCTTATACTTTCCGGCCTTCTCCTGATCCTTGAAGACCGGATAGTTGTTCATCTGGATGTGACGTTCCTGGATATCGAAGTCCCCCGCGATCGCGGCCAGGTTCAGCGCCTGCGCGTCGGCGAAGTAGGTGAAGCGAACGTCGTCGATGTAGGGCAACTGATTGCCGTCTTTGTCGACGCCGATGTAGTAGGGATTGCGCTTCAACGTGAGCACGGGATCGCTCACCCGGCTGGTCGGCACCCACGCCGCCATCGTCGGGCGTTCGGCATTTTCAGGTGGCGCGTTGCGATTGGCGAATAGCTCGGTCCAGGTCTTGAACCCCGCCGCCTGGATGGCTTTATCGAGATCTTCCTTGCTGGCATAAGTTGCGTGAAATTTTTTCAGGTAATGCGCGGGCAGGAACGCCGCATAGGTGCGGTCGCCGCCATCGGCTGCGACCAACGCAGTCAGGAACAGCGTCGCGGCATCCTTGAACACGAAGTTGACGGTGAAATCATCGACTTTCTCAACGACGGCTGGCGTGCCGTCCTTGTTACGCATCCAGCCCGGCAGCGTCGGCGTCAAATCCTTGTTGAGCAACACGTCTTTGTACCAGAACGCGATGTCGTCGGCGGTGAACGGCGCACCGTCCGACCACTTTGCCCCTTTGCGCAACAGAATTTTCCAAGTCTTGAAATCGGAGGACGGCTCGGCGCTCAAGGCAATTTTAGGCTCGATCTTGCCACCGTCCGGCGAGAAGCGGAAAAGCGAATCGAACACTACGCGCACATAGTTGTTGGCGTCGGCCGGGCCGAGGAACGCGCGCCGCCAGACACCACCGTACTGGCCTACACTATCGGTAACAGGCACCACCAATGGCTGTTCGGGCAAGCGTGCGTCGACGGCTGGCAGCTTGCCAGCCTTGACCATGTCGGCAAGTGCCGGCGCCTCCTTGTATTTTCCTTGCGCCTGTACCGTCGTGAAAAGCGCTCCACTCAGCAGTGCCGCCGCCGCCATGGAAGCGATCGAAGAGCGGCTCGGTCGTGGTGCCTGGGCTGGTGAAAGATGCGCTGTCAGCGCTATCGGTTGCGCCGTCGATGGTTGTGTCACGTGACTTCCCTCCCGGAAACGAGCGTGTGAATTCGCTTTTTTGTTTCTGACGTTTACGTCAGTTGACACGCATCCTAACGGGTCTGCCAGCATTGGGAAGCAAAAATCCAGACTTTCGCGCCGGGCTTGCGCCGGTTATCACGCTTACAACGGTAGTCAGGAAACGAGTTATGCGAACGACCGGCTTATTCGATCTGCAGGTCAACGGCTTTGCCGGCGTCGACTTCAACGATGCCGCGCTCATTCCCGATGCCCTCGATCACGCCTTGGAGGCGATGCTCGCGACTGGTGTCACGCAATGCCTACCCACCTTGATCACGGCTTCGCGGGACACGCTGCGAGCGCGATTCCAAGCGCTCGATGCCGCCGTTGCCAACAGTCGGCTGGGGTTACTCATGGTGCCGGGGTACCATCTGGAGGGACCGTTTCTCAATCCTGCCCCCGGCTTTCGTGGCTGCCACCCCGCGCACGACATGATCGCACCCGAGATCGCGTTGGTGGAAGCGCTTCGCAAATCCCTGCGCTTGCCGATCGCGCTGGTCACCATCGCACCAGAGCTCGACGGCAGCGAAGCTTTCATCGCTGCTGCGAAAGCGCTTGGGATCGCCGTCGCTCTCGGCCACTCCGACGCGCGAGCCGCATCGGTCCAAAGGGCCAGTGCCGCCGGGGCGTCGCTGTCGACCCACCTCGGCAACGGCGTCGCGCATCTGGGACACAAGTTCGACAACCCGATCTTCGCCCAACTGGCCGACGACGCGCTGATGGCATGCTTCATCGCCGACGGCATCCACGTGCCCGCGCATGCCCTCAAAGTCATGTTGCGGGCCAAGGGTATCGACCGATCCATTCTGGTTACCGACGCCGTTGCCGGAGCTGCTGTGCCGCCAGGCCTCTACCCGTTTGCAGGCATGACCGTCGAACGCGGCGCCGATGGTGCGGTGCGCGAACCTGGCGCGGCGCATCTGGCCGGCTCCGCACTCACGCTCGATCAAGCCGTCCGCAATGTCGTGCAGTGGGATCTGGCCGGCTTCGAAGACGCCGTCGCGATGGCGAGCACCCAGCCGCGCACCGCGCTCGCGCAGGCGGGTGCGCTGTCAGTCGATCGCGCTCGCTCCGGCGACGTCGTCTGGAATGCCGATCATTTCGTCAAAGAAGTAATACTCGACGGTAAGGTCATGTTCAGGCTGCATAAATAGTGCTTCTCGCTGAACTACCCGATGTTTTTCGAACACGCATCGTGCTTTGCTGAAACCACCGCCTTGCATGATGCCCGCAAACTGACTATACGAGCCTCGCCTAGCTCCCTTCGTCTATCGGTTAGGACACCAGATTTTCAATTTGGTAAGACGGGTTCGACTCCCGTAGGGAGCGCCATTCCGAGCACCGCAGCACATCTGCTAGCTCGTTGATATCGCTAGAACAAGCCAAGCTTTCCGCATCGTACAGGCCCAGCGTCCGGGCTTGTGTGCCACATTGGTGTGCCACATTACTGTGACACATTCGATGATCGGCAGCACGGCCCGGGCCAGCGACAGGACCACCGTCGATGCCCCGCTCACAGTCCACGGCCACACCCCAATTCGGCTACGATTCTGCGACCTACCTCGTTCGCCGCGGGCGGGTCTGGCAGTACCGCCGCCGCGTCCCGACGCAGCTTGCGACACGTCTTGGCAAATCCGAGGTGCGCATCTCCACGCAGGCGCGCGATCGCACCGATGCGCTGCACGCCGCCGCAAAGATCAGCGCGGCCATCGAGGCCGAGTGGCGCAAACTGCTCGTCGGTTCCGTCGCGGACCTCGAAGTTGCGGCTTCGTTCGCGACCGCACTCGCAAATGCTCAGTCCTTAGGCGTGACATACATGCCGGCCAGCGACATCGCCGCCAGTCGCCTCGAAGACATACTCGCTCGCATCGAGCGCCTTGCGATACCGCTGCCAGAGGTCGCACGCGGTCGGCCCGCCGATCCCGCCCCATCGACTGTGACCGCCGTGCTCGGAGGTGCCGGCAAGCCGGAACTCAGGCTCTCCAACCTAGTCGAGGCGTACGAAAAACTCGCGGCCGATCAGACCATCGGCAAAAGCGAGCGGCAGTTGCACCGCTGGAAGACGACCCACCTTCGTTCAGTTGAGACTCTCATGCAGCGCATTGGCGACAAGCGCCTCGCCGAAATCACCCGCGACGACGCGCTGGATTTTCGCGATTGGTGGATCAGCCGCATCAAGACGGAGGGCTACAACAAGAACTCCGCCAACAGGAACTTCGGGTGCCTGTCCGCCATGATGCGCACCGTTAACGATGCCTTCCGACTGAACCTCGCGCTGCCGTTCAAAGGTGTGCGGGTGGCTGGCGACAAGCACGCACGCCGCGTGGCGTATGAGCCGGACTTCGTACGTCGGCATTTCCTGGCCACGCCGCAGATCGGCCAGCTCAACATAGAGGCCAGCGCCATCGTGCGCATGGTTGCCCTGACCGGGATGCGCCCGAGTGAGATCGTTGCCCTGAAGCCGCATCGCATCTGCCTCGACGACGCCGTGCCTCACCTGCAGGTCCGGCCCGATGCCCGCCAACTCAAAACGGGTGCCAGCGAGCGCGACATGCCGCTTGTTGGTCTCGCCCTCGAGATCATGCGCCAGTACGCGGACGGGTTCCCGCGGTATCGCAACTCATCAGCCGACGCGTTCTCGGCGATCGCCAACAAGTGTTTGAAATCAGCAGG
>JANYHG010000133.1 GCA_025359165.1 Hyphomicrobiaceae bacterium | reverse complement strand
CTCATTCACGGCCTTGGCGGAAGTTGGCAATCGTGGAGCACCATCTTTGATGCGCTCAGCGTGCATCGCACTGTGATCGCTGCCGACCAGTCCGACGAACGTGCCGCTATCGCCTTCAGCTGGCGTGGCACCATGTCCGGGAAGGTCGACAGCGATCACAGTGCGATGCACGCTGAGCGAGTCAAAGATCGTGCTCCACGATTGCCAACTTCCGCCAAGGCCGTGAATGAGCAGCAGCTTCGGCCCTGTGCCGCGTTGAATATGGTGCATCTTACGCCTTTAGTTGCCGTAAACCCTAACCCGCCAGATCGCTTATGGTTCATTGACGAACCCGTCGCCACCTATTCTTGGGCGCGTGGTCTGGTCGGCGAAACCGGGTGAGCGGCAACAAGGCTAACTGACTGAGGCGGCGCGCCAATTAGTACTGCAAAATTATAACGCCATTTCAATTACATAGGTGTTCTCACTTTGATCGTGTACGGCGCGCCAGCTTGCAAGCAAGATGATAGCTTGCAGCTGTCACGGGCTCTCTTGGGCAGGGAACGCTAACTCCGATAATTGTGGTCACGTCGATTGTTCTGGTGGCAGAGCATTGTCCATGGGCATGCTGCAGGCGACGGGTGCCGTATCGCCATGAGACGTACCGGCACCTGTGACATCAGGAGTAAACCATGCTTGCCGGTCACTTAGCCCTTGTACTCGCCGCCGCCTTTGCGGGTGCGGCCTTCTACATCAATTTCGCCGAGCATCCGGCCCGCCTCGGGCTCGATGACAGAAATTTGCTGAAGCAGTGGAAGCCAAGTTACGCAGCCGGCTACACCATGCAGGCGACCTTGGCAGTCGCATCAGGAACGCTTGGTCTGCTTGCCGCGTGGATGACCCAAGATTGGCGCTGGATAGTCGGTGCGGTGCTGATCGTCGCGAACTGGCCGTACACGCTCATCGGTATCATGCCGACCAATCACAAGCTGAAGGCCATTGCTGAGAGCGATGCTGGACCTGTTTCTCGGGCGATGCTGGAGACTTGGGGACGTCTGCATGCAGTCAGGACGGGACTCGGTGTGACAGCAACGATGGCATACCTGTGGGCTCTGAACCGATGACATCGCACCTCAACCAAAGCTAATTTCAACCCGTGTCGGTACTCCTGCAACAGATAGATTTGCCGGAAATTATTCGAGACTTGGTGCTGCTTCAGCGGCATGACGTGGTGCATGGCCAGCGTCAAAAATTTGTCCGACTTCTCCATCGCAAGCTGTTCGCTACCAAGTTCAAATCCAGGCCACGACTGTCTACTTGACAGTGGCAACATCCAGGCTTGACATGATCGGATACTAAATAAATTCCGGGGGAAATGCATGTCTTTGCGTATTACCGTCGCTGCGGCTGCGCTGGCGATGATCGTGTGTGCTGACATGGCGCGAGCCCAGACCCAGCCGACACCGAAACCACGCATGGCGGCTGCGGATCAGACGCGGCGCTGCAGTGACCTGGACGGGCTGTTCAAAGATGGCAGCCGCCAGGGCTTTCGTCCGCTCGTCACGCTGGCCCCGCAACGACGGCTCGATGCGCCCGGCAAACTGTCGGTGACCATCAACGCGCGGCTTGGCAACCGTGGCGAGGGTCGGCTGGTTCGGGTGGGCAATTACTTGGCGCATCATGTGCCCGTGTGGGAGATCGCACCCCAAGCGGGTGCGCGCACGCTGGCATATGTCACAGATCCGCTGACCGGCTATCCTTGCCCCATCAGCCGTCAGCGGATGCTCGATCCGGATTTCCAGCAGGCATGGATCTATGGCGGCGTCCTGCTGGCGTTGAAGCAGGGCGACGAACTGCGCACACGCGTGACAAGTACGCTCGACTTAAGCCGCGCGACGGCCATCAGCAAACCGAAAGTCTCGGTCAACGGCGGCGTGCCGTGTCAAGCGACGAACCAACACACTCACGGGCTGTTGGTGAACGCATGGAACGGCGATGGCACCCGCGGCGACTACGTGTTCGATCTGGCGAAGCCGACCCCTCTTGCCGCTGCCGACGAATGCGGTGGGCAAGTGCATGCGCATGGCACAGAAACCGGTGTTTTAAATCACGTCATCCGTATTCCCGGACGTATCGATGATCCACGCCGCTCGCTGGAGACGGGACGCCACCCCTCCGGCCTCTATTGGTTTCATCCGCACGGGCATGGCTATAGCGGGTATCAGGTGCGCGGCGGCACGACGGGGTTGATCACCGTAGGCCTTCCCAGAGACACCATCGATATGGTGCCCCGTGGGCGCGACAGTCTGAAGCCGGGAAATGTGCGCAATCTGATGCTGAAAGACAGCCAGTTGTTCCCGGACCCAGCGGCTGCCGGACAACTGGCATTTGTGGGAGCGTACAATCCGACCTTCTGTGGGGATACCACCGAGACGAGCGCGATATTTGCCGGCGGCGAATGTCCGGCGAAAGCGGACCCGGCAGGACGCTGGGTGTACACGATCAATGGCGTGCAGTATCCGCGTTTTGCGAACGATGTGAAAAGCTTCGAGACCGAGTTGTGGCGCATCGCCAACGCGTCAGCCAATGTCAGCTACCGGCTGACGCTGTACCCGAAAAAAGCCGACGGCTTCATAGATCGCGACCAGACGAAACGCAAGGAACTGCAGGTTCTCAGCGTTGACGGCGTGACGGTCGATACGGGACCCGACAAGGCCGCACCGCGCGCGATCCGCGCGACCGAAGTTTTCTTGATGCCGGGCAGCCGCGCGACGGTCGCCCTGTCGCCCGAGCCGGGTCAAACGTTTGTGCTGGTAACGGAAACCGTACTGACGAGTGGGGATCAGGGTGGGGATAAATGGGTGCCGGTGGCGTTGGCCGAAGTCACCTGGCCGGTGGGACCAGCCGAAGTTGCGGCGCGACCGGCGACCCGCGATGCAGCTGGCTGGATGATGAGTGCGCGGGGGCCGGCCGCGCGGAACGCCGAGGCAATACCAAAGGCAGTTGCGGCGACCGCCTCGCCGGGCACACCGACCGACATTTGCGATCTGCCGAATGGTCGCGAACGCGTCATTTTGTTCGCCAAACGCAAGAGGGCTGCGGCCGACGACGAGGTGTTCGGTCTGGTTGCCGGAATGCGCGCCGAAGGTCGTAGCGATCTTGCCACGACGATCTTCTTCCGCGACCGCATAGCGAGCGCTGCAGCGTCGCAAGCTGGTCACGCCGGTCACAGCCCTGTGGCGGCGCGCGAACGCGAAACAGTCCGCGCAGGCGGGCCGGTTATAAATCCTGCATCGTTCGAAGCGGTTCAGTGGAGCGAGATGGAGAAATTGTTCGCGGCGACGGTCGATCGCAGCGCCACCGCGACCGATCCCTATGCCAAAAGTTTGGCACCGGCTTTCGGCCAAAGCCCGAACCTCTCGCAAGTCTGCACGCGGCTTGGTCGCACCGAGCGATGGGTGATTGAAAACTGGACCGACGAGATCCACAACTTCCACATCCACCAGACGAAATTTGCGATCAGCACCGATCCGTCGCCGGAATATTTTGACGCGCCCTATCCCTACAGTTTTGCGTCGACCATGGATGAGAAATTGGCGCTGTGTCGCGACCGGAAATCCGATGAGACGCGGTTTTCGGCCACGGACTGCGCGATTTCCAACCGCTATATCGGTGTGCTCCAGGCAAATCACGACAGCGTGCCGCTGCCCCGCGCGAAAGGTGACTGCAGCGACGGGGTGCCGGGCGCTGCCAAATGTTCACCGGGCCGCGTAACAATCGTCATCGCCTTCGACCGGCAGGAGCAGCTCGGACGGTACCCGTTCCACTGTCACATCCTCGAACACGAGGATCTCGGCATGATGGGGCAGATCGACGTGTTGCCAGCGCTGGCGAAGCGCTGAGTTCGAAGATCAAGGGTGCGCAGCCAAAATATCGCGCTTGAGCGCCGGCACAAAAAAGGGAGCGCCGTTTCCGGCACTCCCCCTTCGAAGTTCGCTTTAGATCGGCTCAGTCACGATGGCGATAGCGGCCGCAGGTGCGATCCAGATCGCGCTGGAGATCGTGAATGACTTGGCGTTCTCTGCGATCGAAGTGACCGTCGCGCAAAGCTTGGCGCTCAAAGTCGCGCAGGCGCTGAGCCTTATACTGGCATTCTGAGTGATGGCGCGCCTCGTAGGGAAGGCCGCTGCGATACGGTGAGAACTGCGCCGAGGCGGTGGTGGCG
>JANYHG010000122.1 GCA_025359165.1 Hyphomicrobiaceae bacterium | reverse complement strand
CATCGTAAATCTCAAATGCTGAACGACCAGGGTTTGGTTTGATCTTCAATCAGCTTATCAGCAATCCATCGGAGTTGCTGGCGGTACTCTCCGTCAAATGCGGAATAACTGTTGATCAGAGTTTCGAAATAGCGCGCGAATTTTTCTTTTATTTCGTCATTTCTCTTTCCAAGAGACGAAGAATAATTATCGTACATTCCATATGCTTGGTAAGTTAGCACCGCGAAGCCGACGGCATTGGCCAAACCTGCGGCTCTCGCTGCGGTCGTTCCGATTCCAACCCCGATCTTTTTCAATCCCTCTCGCGTTAATGTGTAGCTCTGGGATAACAATTGTTTGCAGATATTTATTTGAACGTTGCATACGGCTGATGCCGAGGGGCCCAACCCCTTCGAGAGGCTTGCTGCGTCGCTCGCGGACACGTAATACTTTGTGAGGTTAGAGAGTACGTGACGTGTTACCGCACGAGCGGTATGAGCACTCGACGGTCGCAGAGGCGCGTCAGCTGGCGAAAGTTCTGACGGCAGCCCCGTCGTCGCGGATTGGAAATTGAGTGTGTTAGGTGTGACGGAAGCATTAAAATTTGCGTGAATGTTTGCGGTGATAAACAGGTTTTCATTCGTGCGAAAAATTATCTCTCCTATCCGTTCGGCAAGTGCAGCCTGTGTGATCACGTGAGTTTCTATGCGATTTTTGACGTCTTCGTTGTAGGCTTCGAGGCCCTTTTCTGAGCTGAATGTTCGAGCCAAATCCCAATAATATTTGGCGTCCCGAACGACCGCCTTCAGCGGTGATGTATGATCGGGGGTGAATTTTTCGTCGAAGCGTTTCAGTAAGTCGTCGCGAAGCGAATTCAGTTCGATTCTCAAGCTACTAGCCGCCGATTTTTCGGCTGTAGCGAACGTGACACGAAGCTCAGCAGCTACGTCGCCTCGATGTTTGAAGGTGACCGACTTAATTCCTCCAGAAGATCCGACTAGCATGTAGTGAGTGTGGAGATAGCTGCCGCCTACAATAAGCAAGACTGCAACTATCCCGATGGTCCTTTTAGTCAAATTCATACGCCCCTCATCGGAAAATACATTTAAAGCGGTTTTCAATATTGTGCTAACAGCGGCAAGTAAAAATCCTTTTTCCGCTTACGCAAGTTATGGCTTCACCCCTGCAGGGCTGACCACATTTCCCGGTCTCGCACGTCGGTCCAGACGACGGGCCAGTCGATGCCGCGCGCTTCGTCGTAGGCGCGCGAGACGTTGAACGGCAGGCAGTGCTCGTAGATGGCGTAGCTGCCGAACGGTTTGTCCATCACGGCGCGGACGGCGGCGAAGGTTTCCTTGAGAGTCTTGCCTTGTGCCACCGCAAGCTCGGCAGGCTCGAAGGTGGCGGCGAGGAAATCGCGGGTCAGCTTGATCGCTTCGGCGACCTTCGGCGCGCCGATCAGGGCGTCGCCGCGACCCGGCACCAAGGCCACCGGCTTGTAGGCCTGCAGGCGGTCGAGCGTACCGGGCCAGTCGCGAAAGTGCGCATCGCCGCAATAGCAGGCCGATTTGTATTCGACGAGATCGCCTGAGAACATCACGCCCGCGTCCGGCACCCACGCCACCGTATCGCCGGCCGTGTGGCCGCGCCCCAGTTGGATGATGTCGACGCGGCGTTTGCCGAGCCACAACGTCATGCTGTCGCGGAATGTCAGGGTTGGCCAGGTCATGCCCGGTGGTACGCTCTCGACGCCCCGGAAGAGGCGCGGAAAGCGACCGATCTCGCTGGCTTTGTCCTGTTCACCGCGCTCGACGATCAACTTGCGCGTGGTCTCGCTGGCGATCACTTCGGACGCGTTGAAGCCGGACGCTCCGAGCACGCGGACCGCATGATAGTGCGACAACAGGACATATTTGATCGGCTTGTCGGTCACGGCCTTGACGCGCGCAATCACGTCCTTGGCCATCAGTGGTGTCGCCTGGGCGTCGATCACCATGCAGCAGTCGTCGCCGACGATGACGCCGGTGTTGGGATCGCCCTCGGCGGTATAGGCGTAGAGACCAGCGCCGAGGCTGGAGAAGCTGACGGTTTTCTCGGTCATATCTGAGGTGGAGGCGAATCCTGGCGTGCTCATCGAGCGTCTCCGAAGTTGGTGGGGGTCAGCGTGTGGCAGGGGCAGGCTCGCCCATAACCCTGACCGGCGTCGCGGTCCAGCCGAGCATGGTCATGAAAATGCCGAAGGCTGCGAAAAACCAGCCCACCGCCGTGAAGTCCATCGTGCGGCCGATCTGGTAGACCAACGCGTCGATGAACGGACGCGGATCGTTGGCCGCCAGAATGCCCAGTCGCGCCGCATGGGGCAGGAGCGCCATCAGGCAACCCACGACGATCACGCTGCCGATGCGCCAGTTGCGCCGGCCGATGGCGCGTCCGGCTAGCCACGCCAGCAGCGGGACCAGCAACAAGGTGGCACCGAACAATGCGGTCTCAAGTGCCTTCATAACGGACCACTTTCTGATCGATTGCGCCGAAGATCGAGCCACCCGCAGCATCGGTCATTTCGAGCCGCACACGATCGCCAAAATTGAGGAACGGTGTGCGCGGCTTGCCGGCGAGGATGGTTTCGACGGTACGCACTTCGGCGAGGCAGGTGTATCCGGCCCCGCCCTGGTCGAGCGGCAACCCGGGCCCGCCGTCGCCGCCCTTGTTCGATACCGTGCCCGAACCGACGATGGTGCCGGCCGAAAGGCGCCGCGTCTTGGCGGCGTGCGCGATCAGGTCGGCGAACGAAAACGTCATGTCTTGTCCGGCGTCGGGTGCGCCGAGCGGCATGCCGTTGATCGCCGCCAGAAGCGGCAGATGCACTTTGCAGTCGCGCCACGCCGGCCCGAGTTCGTCCGGCGTCACGGCGACCGGCGCAAACGCCGTGGACGGCTTGCCGTGAAAAAAGCCGAAGCCCTTGCCCAACTCGCCCGGGATCAGATTGCGCAGGCTGACGTCGTTGACCAGCATTAGCAGGCGGATGCCGTCGCCGGCATCTTCGGCGCTGACGCCCATGGCAATATCGCCTGTTACAACGGCTACCTCGCCCTCGAGGTCGATGCCATAGGCCGTATCGGCGACCACGATATCATCTGTAGCGCCGATCATCGCGTCGGAGCCGCCCTGGTACATCAATGGATCGGTCCAGAAACTCGCGGGCATGTCGGCACCGCGCGCGCGACGCACCAGTTCGACGTGGTTCACGTAAGCCGAGCCATCGGCCCATTGATAGGCGCGCGGCAACGGTGCCATCGCCTTGGCCGGATCGAAGGCGAACGTCGCGAACGGTGCGTGCCGCCCGCCGTCGGCCGCCTCGTTCAATTCAGATGCGATGCGCGCGACCTTCGGCGACAACTCGTCCCAGTCGTCGAGCAGCGCCTGCAGCGTCCGCAGCCCCGCGACCACGTCTTCGGCACGCGCGGCCAGCCGCAGATCGCGGGAGACCACCGCCAGCGCGCCGTCGCGGGTGCCGTCTCGCAGGGTCGCCAGTTTCATGACTTTGCTCCGCCAGAATTCGAACGTCGGACCAGGAAATGCCATCATCACCAAGCGACGCACTTACGCAACAGCCTGTTTTGCCCACCGGTCGAGCGTGGTAGACGTAGGCCATGACGAACTCCGACACTTCGAGCAGGCCGCCGGCGGGCGGAGCCAGGCCAGCCATGTCCGACGCGGCCAAGCCCAAGCCGGTATCAGAAGCGTTTCTCGACCGATGGTCACGCCGCAAGGCTGCCGCCAGACAGGCCGAGCCGCTCGACGATCAGCCGGGACAGGGAGATGCGGGGGACGTGGTGCAAACTGCGCCGTCTGCCGCGCCATCCACTGTCCCGAACGCTACCCTCACCGAAGCCGACTTCGCCGACGTCGACTTCGATGCGCTCGACTTCGGCTCCGAATATGGCCGCTTCATGCAGTCGGGCGTACCCGATGCGATCCGCAAGAAGGCGCTGCAGAAGCTGTGGCTGTCGGACCCGATTTTTACCCAGGTCGACCCTTTCAACGAGTATGCCGGCGACTACACCGATGCCGCGGTCGCGGCGCAGGGGCCGCTGACCACGGCCTATAAAGTCGGGCGTGGATTTCTCACCGAGCAGGAAGCCGCCGATTGGGACAAATTGGGCAAACCGGTGAGCGAACACGCTGCCATCGACGCTGCCGCAGCCATCTCAATCGCGGCCGAAAGCCCGGATCAACAGGAGATCGCTAAATTCTTCGCGGCGTCCGAGGCCTACATGTCGGCGCTCTACCCGGCCGAAAGCAACCATTTCGCCGAGGTATCCAGTTTGCTGCAACCCAATGTGCTGTTTCTGGTCGCCCGCCGAAGGGGTGCAGCGGTCGGTTGCGGGGCCATCGTCCGTGGCGAGGACGGCTCTGCCGAGATCAAGCGCATGTGGGTCGATCCGGACGTCCGCCGCGAACAGGTCGGCCGCAAGCTGTTGGCCGAGCTGATCGACGCTGCCCGTGCCGATGGTGTGACGCTGCTGCAACTCGAGACAGGCGTCGCCCAACCCGCTGCCGAAGCGCTCTATCGGCGTGCCGGTTTCGTTCCACGCGGTCCATTCGGCAGCTACGCCGCCGATCCGCTCAGCGTGTTCATGGAACTGAAGCTCGCTCAGCCCGACGCGGCCAGTTGAGCGCCGCCACTGCAGCCAAAGGTTGTTTAAATCCACTGGCGTGACCCCTGGTTGGCGTTTACCAACCGTCCAAGGGGTGCCCTAGCCAAGCCGTTGGTTAATCGCTGTACGGAGCCTCCAGGCGCGTCCTGAGCGATTAACGACATCCGACCCTGCCGCACTGTCGTGCCTCAATGCGAAATCGTCGGTGTATCGCGCGATGTCGCTGGTGCAGTCGCTACTTGCGGAAGTACGGACGCTGCTGGGCTGGCAATTACCGATTAATTCGCGCTCGCTATTCGCGGAGTTGATGCTTTCGCGGCCATCCGCTACCGACTTCAAGTATCGACACTCGCGTGGCCACGCCCCAAGGGCATCGCAATAGCTTGTCCACTTCCTGGCGGCGACCGCGTCCCAAGTAAAAGCGGACGCCAGCATGGCTCATAACCTGCCGAAATCCTGTTCACTTCAGACATCTTGACTGCGACGAAGATGTAGGTTGGGTCAAGCGTTTCAGCGCGACCCAACATGGTCGCGCATCGACTGCGACCGAATGTTATCCACCACGCAGCGCAAAAAGTAGCTTGCACCAGCTACTTTGGCTCGACGGTACTGCATGGTGTGAGCCCGTGGCAGTTGGGTCGCGCTGGAACGCTTGACCCAACCTACAGGTGCTTCCACGTGGCTCAATTGATTGTCCACCTCAGACATCCTGACTTCGTCAGTTGCGGCCCACAACCGGCATTCGAATGGACTATTGACGACCCCGCCGCGAGGTCGCCTCGGAGGCGGGGCTCGTCACGAGATTTGCACGCGCCGCGCACTCCACGCTTGCCGTCAGCCCGGCATGTGCCTATGTGTCGGCGCAATCAGCGTATCTGCCATGCAGGTGGGCACCTTTTCGTCACGCCCGCCCGCATCTCGGCCCAAATTTACAGGACGTCGCCGCAATGGACTTCATTACTCCAGCCTATGCCCAAGCCGCCGGTGGCGGATTGCAGGATGCGTTGGGTGGCATTGCGCCCCTGCTGCTGATGATCCCGATCTTTTATTTCCTGCTCATTCGCCCACAGCAGCAGAAAGCCAAGCAGCATCAGGACATGATCAGCAAGATCCGTCGCGGCGACGGCGTCGTGCTGGGTGGCGGCATCATCGGCAAGGTCAACCGGGTGCGCGACGACGATCCGATCATGGACGTCGAAATCGCCAAGGGTACGATCATTCAGGTCGTCCGCGCCGCCGTCTCCGAAGTGCGCGTCAAAGGCGAACCGGTCAAAGACACTGTCTGAGCTTTCGATTGTTCGTCTCGCCATCTGTGCGGCGTTCTCCGGCATGGCGAAAAGAACTGGTAATGGTACCGGCTAGCGAGTTCGCTACCGTGCGCCGCCCCGACTTAGGTTGATCCGATGCTGCAATTTACTCGCTGGAAAACCATCGCGACGCTGGTTGTCTGTCTGCTCGGGGTTCTGCTGACCTGGCCGAATTTCCTGTCCAAGGAACGGTTCGAGCGGCTCCCGGCGTTCGCGCAACACAAGTTCGGCCTCGGCCTCGACCTGCGCGGCGGTGCACATCTGCTGACGACCATGGACCTCGACGAACTGCGCAAGGATTGGGTCACCAACCTCCAGGCGGAAGTCCGCAACAAACTGCGCGAAGCTAAGGTGCCATTCACGGGCTTGGGCGTGCAGGCGGGGGCAGTGATCGTCAACTTCGCATCGCCCGAACTGCTCGACAGCGGCCTGAAAGCCGTGAAGTCGATGGCGCAAACGATCGGCAACGGCGTCACCGGCAACTCGGGCCTCGACCTCGACATCAAACCGGCAGGCCCCAATCAGCTCACGCTGTCGCCGACGGAACCGGCACTGAACGAGCGCGCCACCACCGCGATTGGTGCGGCGATCGAGGTGATCCGCAAACGGCTCGATCCCGATGGTACCAAGGAAGTCGCCGTGCAGCGTCAAGGCCGCGACCGCATCCTGGTGCAGCAGCCCGGCATCGAGACCGAGCAGGAATTGACCGTAATCCGCGACAAGCTGCGCCAAGCCGCCAAGATGACGTTCCATCTCGTGCATCCGACGATGACATCAGAGGAAGCCAAGCAGACCAAGGTGCCGGCCGGTTATTCGCTGTTCCCTGCTACCGATCGCGGGCCTGCCGAAGAGCTCATCGAGACCCGCCCCGTGCTGACCGGCGAGCAACTCAAAAGCGCCAGCCCCGCGTTCGACCAGCGCACCAACGATCCGGTGATCGCCTTTACGTTCAATTCCGCGGGTGCGCGCATCTTCGGCAAAATTTCCAGTGAGAATATCGGACGCCGCTTCGCCATCGTGCTCGACGGCAAGGTGATCTCCGCGCCCGTTTTTCGCTCCGCCATCCTCGGCGGCAGCGGCGAAATCTCAGGCAACTTCACCGTGCAAGACGTGCAGCAACTCTCGACCCTGCTGCAATCGGGTTCGCTGCCGGCCAAGCTCACCATCGTCGAGGAACGCGTCGTGGGCGCCAGCCTCGGCCAAGACTCCATCGAGCAGGGCAAGCGGGCCGGGCTTATCGGCTTGGTCGGCGTCGCGGCCTTCATGATTTTCGCCTATGGCTTATTCGGCGTGTTCGCCGTCGTCGGCGCGGCGCTGCACGTCGTGCTGGTGTTGGCCCTCATGTCGCTGCTCGGCTCGACGATGACACTGCCGGGCATTGCCGGCGTGGTGCTGACGATCGGCATGGCGGTCGACGCCAACGTGCTCATCTACGAACGGATTCGAGAAGAGCTGCGCAACGGCAAGACCCCGCTGTCCGCCATCGATGCCGGGTTCTCGCGTGCCTACGCCACCATCATCGACAGCCAGCTGACGACGTTCATCGCGGGATTGTTGATGTTCGCGCTTGGCTCGGGTCCGATCAAGGGATTCGCCGTGACGCTGACGCTCGGCATCATCACGACCGTTTTCACCGCCTTCACCGTTACGCGCATGCTCGCCAGCTGGTGGGTGCAAGCCCAAGACCGCAAGATGGTGCCCGCTCCGCTTTGAGCGAATTGCGAGTAGCGAATTGCGAATAGGGCTGAATTCTACACCTCCCGCTTCGGCTTCCCTATCTGCAATTCGCAATTCGCCTCTTCAGGACTACGCCCGATGAAATTCAAAGGTTTCGACTTCTTTCCGCATAACACGCGATGGAAGATCATCTCGTGGCGGTATGTGTTCATCGGACTGTCGTGGGCGCTGGCGCTGGCGGCGGCGGGACTGCTGTACAGTCGTGGCCTCAACTATGGCGTCGACTTCAAAGGCGGTACGCTGATCGAGGTGCAGACCGCCAGCGGCGATCTGAACATCGGCCAGGTCCGTGACAAGCTCGGCAAGCTCGGTCTCGGCGACGTGCAGGTGCAGGGCATCGGCAAGGGCAACGAAGCGCTCATCCGCATCGGCCAGCAGCCCGACGAGAAGGCGCAGGCGGCCGCGGCCGCCAAAGTCAAGGCGGCGCTCGGCGACGGGGTCGTGATCCGCCGGACCGAGTCGGTCGGCCCGACGGTTTCATCCGAGCTGAAGCGGACCGGCATTTACTCGGTGCTGGCGGCGATCGGCGGCATCCTCGTCTACGTCTGGTTCCGTTTCGAGTGGCAATTCGCCGTCGCCGGTGTGCTTGCCTTGGTGCATGACGTGTTCATCACCACGGGCATGTTTTCGCTGCTGTGGTACGAGTTCGACCTCGCCACCGTGGCCGCGCTTTTGACGTTGGCCGGCTATTCGATCAACGACACCGTCGTCGTGTTCGACCGCATCCGCGAGAATATGCGCAAATACAAAAAGATGGACCTCGAGCAACTGCTCGACCTCTCGATCAACGAAACCTTGTCGCGTACGGTGCTCACATCGTCGGTGACCGCCGTCTCCGTGCTGGCGCTTTATCTGTTCGGCACCGAGGCGATCCATGGCTTTTCGTTCGCCATGCTGTTCGGGATTCTGATCGGCACGTATTCGTCGATCTTCGTCGCAGCGCCGTTGCTGCTCTACTTCGGCGTCAATCGCGACACCGTACAGCCGAGCAAAGACAAGGCCACCGCCAAATCCGTGAAGGCGTAAACAAATACAAAAAACTGAGGGTTCGGGAGCTACGCTCCTGAATGGGTCACAGGGCGATAGCCCTGTTCGCGGAGCGACATTCGCCTGAATTCGCGGAGCAAAACATGGCCGACGCCCCCAAGCCTGCCGTCACCGCCCGCTTCGATGGTTTCGTTCCCAAGCGCGCGCCCATAGACGCTTATGGCAACGGCGGCTTTCGTTTCGCGGGCATGAGCCATCGCGGCTCGTTGTATGTTTTGCCCGACGGCACGCACGCGTGGATCATGGCGGCACCAAGCGCGCCCGCCGATCTCACGGCCGCGTTGATGACGTTACTCGACAAGCTCGAAGAGCCGCATTTCCTGCTCGTCGGCACGGGACGCAAGCAGATTTTCGCCGAACCGTCCGTGCGCGCTGCCTTCGGTCAACGCCGCATCGGCCTCGATCTGATGGACACCGGTGCTGCGTGCCGCACCTATAATATCCTGCTTGCCGAACAGCGCCCAGTGATGCTCGCCGTCGTGGCGGTCGACTGAGGCGACACTCAACGCAAGCCGTCGCGCTTCGAAATTCCGCTCACTTCGAGGCCGCCAACGCGGGCATGTGGGCGGCCACCGGTGGCCATGGCGAGAAAAAACGCGATCTCGTCGGCACGCGGCGCGTCCGCGATGAAGGCCGTTATGGCATCGAAGTGCGAGCGGACGTAACAGGCATCCTTGTGATGCAAGGGTAGATCAATCTGCCCGCCGAGCGCGCCCATTTTGACCGCCGACGGCACGATGGACAGCGCAGTGCCGAGCACCTCGCGCATCGCGTATCCACCCGGCACATGCCACAACGCCGAGTGCTCGATCTCTCCGGCCGCACCGACGATGGCGCCCTTGCCGTAACTTTCGACGCGCGCTGCATCGCCGCCGAGGGCGGCCACCAGGCGCTGCGAGCATTCCAGACCGAGTGGCTTCAGCGCCTCCATCATCTCGGTGATATCTTGGACGTAGCGACCGGCATAGGGGTTCGCCACCACCGCGCCAATCCAGCCCTTCAGGATCGGCATCGCCAACGGCGCGCCGCCGTCGTGCCTGACCTCGTCGACACCGTGCGCGATCTTGCGGATTTTGACGATCATCTGGGCATCCACGAACAAAAAGGGCCGAACGTTTCCGCTCGGCCCCGAAACTAAAACGTGGCGTGATGTTACGCCATCGCCTTCTTGAGGTTGGCGTCGATCTTGTCGAGGAAGCCGCCGGTCGACAGCCATTTCTGGTCGGCCGATACCAGGAGTGCGAGATCCTTGGTCATGTCGCCGGCTTCGACGGTGTCGACGCACACTTTCTCGAGTGTCAGCGCGAACGCGGCGAGATCGGCATTGTTGTCGAGCTTGGCGCGATGGGCGAGACCGCGCGTCCAGGCGAAGATCGACGCGATCGAGTTGGTCGAGGTTTCCTTGCCTTTCTGATGCTCGCGGTAATGGCGGGTGACGGTGCCGTGCGCCGCTTCGGCTTCCACCGTCTGGCCATCCGGCGTGAGCAGCACCGAGGTCATCAGGCCAAGCGAACCGAAGCCCTGCGCGACCGTATCGGACTGCACGTCGCCGTCGTAGTTCTTGCACGCCCAGACGTAGCCGCCCGACCACTTCATGGCGGCAGCCACCATGTCGTCGATCAAGCGATGTTCGTAGGTGATCTTGGCGGCGTCGAACTTCGACTTGAACTCGGCGTCGAAGATGGTCTGGAAGATTTCCATGAAACGGCCGTCATACTGCTTCAGAATGGTGTTCTTGGTCGACAGATACAGCGGATAGTTGCGGCTCAAGGCGTAGTTCATGGACGCGCGGGCGAAGTCGCGGATGCTGTCGTCGAGGTTATACATCGCCAGCGCGATGCCCGACGACGGTGCCTTGAACACTTCGCGTTCGATCTTTTTGCCGTCAACACCGACGAAGGTCATCGTCAGCGTGCCGGCCGTCGGGAACTTGAAATCGGTCGCGCGGTATTGGTCGCCGTAAGCATGACGGCCGATGATAATCGGCTTGGTCCAGCCCGGCACCAGGCGCGGCACGTTCTTGCAGATGATGGGTTCGCGGAAAATGCAACCGCCGAGGATGTTGCGGATCGTGCCGTTGGGCGATTTCCACATTTCCTTGAGACCGAATTCGGTGACGCGGCCTTCATCAGGCGTGATGGTGGCGCACTTGACGGCGACGCCGTGTTTCTTCGTCGCGTTGGCGCTGTCGATGGTCACCTGATCGTTGGTGGCGTCGCGATGCTGGACGCTCAGGTCGTAATACTCGAGATTGAGGTCGAGATACGGGTGGATCAGCTTGTCCTTGATCAACTGCCAGATGATGCGTGTCATCTCGTCGCCGTCCATCTCGACGACGGTGCCCTTAACCTTGATCTTTTGCATCGAAAAACCCTTCGCTCCTGAATGGGCCCCCGAATTGGGGACCGTGAATTGGGGACCGAAGGGAAACAGCGCGTGTGCGATCCCTAGGGCTCGGGCCACGATTTAGACCCGACAGCGGACGGGGGCAAGAGCGTGCAGGTCGAACCAAAGGCTGAGACACATGATAAAGCACGGACTTCCTTGCGGAAGCCCGTGCTCAAAGTTTGGTGCGATGCACCCTCAGTTGTGGTGGCGGCGATGCTCGAGATCTTCGCGCAGATCGCGCGCGTCGTGTGCCAGCCTGGCGCGGTCGGCGGCGAGTTTCTGTTCGGCGGCGCGCAGTTCGCGGGCTTCGCGGACCTCGGTACGATGATCGCGGATGGCGCCCAGGATATTGCCATGGCGCAGATCGTTCTGTTCGCGAGCGCGGGCTTTAGCCAAATCACTGCGTTCCTGGGCAACGCGGGCCTCGTCGGCCCGCACGGCGGCGCGATCCTGACGCACTTCGCGGATATCGCGTCCGATGTCGGAGCGGTAGCCGTCGGCGCTGGCCGGTTGCAGCGAGGCGAGGGCCAGACAAGCCAAAGCCAGAGCGGAGGTTTTCATGAGCATGACGCTTCCTCTGTCGCGACGGGCGCGATCGTTGGTTTAATGAGTTTCGGTTTCGACGATGACAGCGAGCCGGTTCGAACTCGATATCGAGAAACTAGCGGTACGCCGTTGAACGCGAACGGAACGCAGCGTTTACATGCGGTTCATGGCGCAGCCACGATGTGCGACGATGATCGTTGGGCGGATATCCGGTACGCCGTGCCTGTTTGTAGCTATTCTAAATCTAAAAGATATCAGTGGTTTGCGTGCGCACGGTTTGTTACTCGTACGATCATGGTTGAATGATTTGGCATCATCGAGAGCGCACGCGACAATGACGGATATTGCGAGCAAGCCACCGGTCCTCGGTAACTGGGCGCGGTTCATGGCGGTGGCCGGGCCGGGCATCGTGGTGATGCTTGCCGACACCGACGCGGGCAGCGTGATCACGGCGGCTCAAAGTGGGGCGCAGTGGGGCTATCGGCTGCTGTTGATGCAATTGCTGCTCGTGCCGATCTTGTTCATCGTGCAGGAGTTGACGGTCCGGCTCGGCATCATTTCAGGCAAAGGCCACGCCGAATTGATTTCGCAGCACTTCGGTCGCTTCTGGGCCTGGGTGTCGGTCGTCACCTTGATCCTCGCTTGCCTGGGCGCGATCCTGAGTGAGTTGAGCGGGTTGGCTGGCGTCGGCGCGCTGTTCGGAGTGCCGAAGGTGCTGACCATGGCGCTGGTGGTCGGCATGCTGATCGCGATGGCGGTCACCGGCTCCTACCAGTCGGTCGAGCGCATAGCGATCGCGGTCGGCCTGTTCGAACTATTGTTCGTCTACGTCGCTTGGAAGAGCCAGCCGTCGGGCGGCGAACTCGTCAGCGGGATGCTGAATATCCCGATCACCGATCCGAAATATCTGTACCTGGTGTCAGCCAATATCGGTGCCGTGATCATGCCGTGGATGGTGTTCTATCAGCAGTCGGCGGTCGTCGAAAAAGGCCTTACGCGGAGCGATCTGCCGGCCGCGCGCTGGGATACGGCCATCGGCGCGCTGGTCACTCAAATCATCATGGCGGCTGTGTTGGTTGCCACGGCCGCGACGATCGGCAAGGCCGGCGGCAACGCGGCTCTCGATACGGTCGAACAGATCGCCGGCGCATTGACGCCCTTTCTCGGCGTGGGGACCGGCAAGGTCATCTTTGCCCTCGCCATGTCGGGTTCGGCCGTCGTCGCGACCATCGTCGTCACGTTGACCGCCGCCCGCACCGTGGGTGAAATTCTCGGCGTGCCGCACACCCTCGAACGCTCACCCGCCGAAGCCAAATGGTTTTATGGCGTCTATGCCGTAACCCTGATCGCCGGTGCCTTGATCGTCTGCAGCAACGTCGATCTGGTGGCGATCAGTGTCGGCGTGCAGGTGCTCAATGCGCTGCTGCTGCCGCTGGTGCTCGGGTTCCTGTATCTGCTGGCGCGCCGGCTGCCAGAGCCCTATCGCCTGCAGGGCTGGTACGACAAGGTCGCCGCCATCGCCATGGGTGCGACCGCCCTGTTCGGCGTTTATTCCGCCGTTTCCGGGCTGCTCGGTTAACGTTTTCACTGATGATCTGCGGTGCCGAAGCCGGTGCCAAGGGTGCTTGCCTTTTCACTGCCCGTGGCCAAACAAAGCGCGCGACAGCATCACCGGTGCTGCGATATACCGGGCTATGAACGTGATCACAAAAACTTCCGATCTGGCGACGCTGTGCGCCCGCCTCGCACGTCACCCCTATGTGGCGGTCGATACCGAATTCATGCGTGAGACCACTTTCTGGCCCAAGCTATGCCTGATCCAGCTCGCCGGACCGGACGATGCTGCCTGCGTCGATCCGCTCGCGGCAGGGCTCGATCTCGCGCCATTTTACGCGCTGATGGCTGATCGGGGCGTGGTGAAAGTATTTCACGCCGCCCGTCAGGACGTCGAAATCGTCTACGTCCAGGGCAAGATCATTCCGCATCCGCTGTTCGACACGCAGGTGGCAGCCATGGTCTGCGGCTTCGGCGAAAGCATCAGTTACGTCAATCTGGTCAAACAACTGACCAATGTCGATATCGACAAGACTTCGCGGTTCACGGATTGGGCGCGGCGGCCCTTGTCGCAGCGGCAACTCGACTACGCCCTCGGCGACGTCACTCACCTCTGCCAAGTCTATCTCAAGCTGCAGACGGAACTCGAAACGACGGATCGTGCGCATTGGCTCGAGCAGGAAATGGCCGTGCTCGAAGATCCACGCAGCTACGAGACCAAGCCCGAAGACAGTTGGCGCCGTCTCAAGGCCAAGGTGCGCGGTCGCAAGGGGCTTGCCGTGTTGATCGAACTGGCTGCGTGGCGGGAGAAGGCGGCGCAATCGCAGGACGTGCCGCGCAACCGCATTCTGCGCGACGAGCAGCTCTACGATATCGCCAACCACATGCCGACCGAGATCGAACAATTGTCGGAGATGCGGACGCTGTCGTCCGGCTTCGCCAAATCGGGACGCGCGCGCGAGATCATCGACTGCGTCAACGCCGGCTTGAAGCGCGACACGAAATTGCTGCCGGCGCAGGAGCAGGGCGTCGTCGTGCCGCCGGACAAGGTGGCGCTCGTCGAGTTGTTGCGGGTCCTGTTGAAAGCGGCGGCAGCGCGCAACCGGGTCGCCCCGCGGCTCATCGCCGACACCGAAGACATCGAGCGCATCGCCACCGAAAAGGCACCCGACGTCGCCGCGTTGAAAGGCTGGCGACGAGATCTATTCGGCGAGGACGCGTTACGGCTGAAGGCCGGCGAACTCGCGATCTCCGTCGAAAACGGCCAAGTTGTTGCGGTGCCGATTGCGTCGCCCTCCGCCATGCGCTGACAAGGCGGGATCGGCAACCACGCCGGTGCCTTGGCTGCGACGGAAACGCGCGCCGGCATTCGTCTTAATGGGTGCGTCCACCACAAAGGTTTTCCCCGAAGCAGGATGACCCGAGGCGCGCGAACTGGTAAAAGCGTCAGCCTACAGATGCTCGGGAGCGGACGGGGCCGCGACCGCGTCGCAGTTGTTTCAATCGCCGCGCCATGTCGAGCGCGTCCGCAAGGGAAATTTCATGGTTCCGGTCAAACGTTTGTCATTTCTTTCTTTAGTCGTCGGCGGGGTCGCGGCCTTTGGAGTGGTGTTCGGCGCTACTGTAGCGGCAACCGCTGCGGAGCCACAGCGCGGCGCGTTATCGGTATGCGCGGCTGAACTGTCCACGCTGTGTGGGTCGATCGAAGCCGGTAGCGGCAAGAAAATGCGGTGTCTGCTGCAGCATCAACCGCAATTGTCGGCCGATTGTGATGCGGCGGTAAAAATCCGTATGCAGGCCCGCAGCGGTCGTCTGGGCGATGTCGAACCGGCGCAGGCGCAGGCCGCACAATTGCAGCCCGCGCCCGCAGCAGGCGGCACTCCCGCGCCAGCCGCCAATGCGAAGCTCGGCAAATCCGGGCGCATTAACAAGAAGGCGTGCAAAGCCGAACTCGCGACGTTGTGCTCGACGACGGCAGGTAGCCGCACCAAATGCCTGATCGCCAACGAAGCGAAGCTCGGGCCGGAATGCGCGGCGGCAGTGGCCGTTAGTAAACAAACGCGCGAAGTGGCCAAGGCAGCCTGCGTACTCGATGCGGCGAAGCTGTGCGGTGCTGCACGCGGCGCCGAGCGCATGCAATGCCTCGAAGCCAACAAGCCGAAGCTCACGCCCGCGTGCCTCGCTCGTGTCGAAAAGAAAGAAGCTCGGCAGGCCGCCAAGGGCGCCGTCGCACCGGCAACCGCTGCACCAAAGCAATAGTATCAAGCTATTGCTGTAGCAAGGTCGGTTGGGTCAAGCATTTGCGTGGCCCAACACCAGCACGCTGTGGTCATGTTGGGTCGCGCTCAAACGCTTGACCCAACCTACAGTCGCTTGACCCAACCTACAGTTCGTCCGCGCTGACGCCCAAAGGCACCGCCGCCTCGAGCGCATAAGGTCCGCCGCCACGACCCGGCCGCGACGACAGCAACACAAATCGTTCCGCTTCGAACGCTGGCAGCCGCAGTCCACCGCTGTCGGCCAGAAACCGCGCCAGCATCGACGGCCTCGGATACCGCGTGCGCGCCAGCGTGACGTGCGGCTTAAACGGATGCTCCGCCGCCGCCAGCCCCACCAGCCGTGCTATTCGGTCGTGGGTTTTCTGCAGGCTCATGAGTGCTGGATGTGCCGTCACCGCAGCGTACACGACCGTTTCGCTGCCACCGCCGAACGTGCCAGTACCGGCAATCTCCACACCGACAGGATCTGCCACGATCGCATCGAGATGACCGGCGATCTCGTCCGCCACCGCATCTGTCACGTCGCCGAAGAAGCGCAGTGTAATGTGCAGGTTTTCGCGCGCCGTCCACCGCGCGCCGCCGATTTCTCCGCGCAGCAGTGACAGATGCGTGCGTGCCATGTCTGGAAGTTCGAGGGCGGTGAAAAGTCGCGGCATGGACGGCTCTCCGGCATTCGGGACAAGTACATTGCCGAGCGGCATCAGCCCTTCGCGGCGGCTTGCCGGCGCGCCTTAACGCGCACAATCAACGCCTCGACCTTGGGCAGGATATCGCTGACGATCGCTTCGATACCCTTGGCATTGGGATGCATCCCGTCGGATAAACTCAGCTGTGGTTTCAGTGCGGTCTTGTCGAGGAAAAATGGATACAGCAGCAAACCGTATCGGTTCGCGAGATCCGGAAAGATCGCATCGAAGGTCTTGGTGTAGGCATCACCTAGCGAGCGCGGTGCCAACATGCCCGCAAGCAGAATGTCGGCTTTCTGTTGCTGGAATTTCTGTATCATCGCGTCGAGATTTCTACGGGTCTCGGCCGGGTCGAGCGCGCGCAGCGCATCGTTGGCACCGAGTTCGAGAATGACCGCCTCGGCATCCGGCGGCACCGACCACGCCAATCGATCGCGCGCCGCCGACGACGTGTCGCCCGATACGCCCGCGTTGATCAGTTCAACGTTGTGCCCGCGTGCTGCGAGCGCTTTTCCGAGAACCACCGGAAACGCCTCGGAGGGTGCGAGCAGGTAGCCGGCGGTAAGACTGTCGCCAAAGGCCACAATTTTGATCGGTTTGGTCATGGCCGTTACCTCGGGAGTCGATGGTGCACTGCTTTGCGCCGACACCCGGTCGACACCGATGCAAAGCGCGACGAGGCCA
>JANYHG010000111.1 GCA_025359165.1 Hyphomicrobiaceae bacterium | reverse complement strand
CAGTTCGATGCTGCGGCAGGTTCACGCTCGCGACGTCAGTCGCGGGGCGAGAATGTTCGCACACATTACTAAGTACTGGCGCCCCGTACGGGGTTCGAACCCGTGTTACCCACGTGAGAGGCGAGTGTCCTAGGCCACTAGACGAACGGGGCTCTCAAGTGAGGCGTGTATAGGGCACCGTGAGCGATGCGGCAAGCGAAAGCCGCGCGGCCTGTCAGTTGCACACGATCTGTCCGGTTTAGGTAACTCATGATCCGTACGGAAGTCCGAACACCTCGCAACTGGGGTAATTCGGATGGTCCGGGCGGACAGAGACAGGACCGGACAGATCGTGTGCTACCGACACCAAAGGCATCACCCCTCTTGACAAAACGGCGCAAACCGCTGTCGCCGTCGATCCTCAGATCAAAGAGCAGCGGACAACTCGTGTGCTACCAACCGGACAGATGTAGAAGCTACCGACAGCGAAAGCGCGCGGTCGAAAGCGCGCCGGGCCATGAGGTGCACGGCGACTGACGCAAGTCCCCGATATCCTTGGGCAACAAAACTCTCCGAACCGGCGCCCAAGCGGTGAGCGAACATCGAACTCAAACCAGGCTGTGGCGACCGGTCCCGCTCAAAGCATAGTTCAGCATTTTGGCGGCCAGTTGCGCGGCGGTGAAATCAAAGGCGTGAAAGTTGGCGATCGGCGCGAATTCCACCAGGTCCATGCCGACGACCTGCCCCGCCGCGTTGCAGGCGGCGCGCAGGATTTCGAGAGCCTGCTGATAACCGAGGCCGCCCGGCACGGGAGTGCCGGTAGCGGGCATAACGTGGGCGTCCAGCGCATCGATATCGAAGGTGATGTAGACCGGCTTGCCGCGTAACGGCGCCACGATCTCGTCGAGGGTCCAACGCGCCTGGTCGTGGCCGAAATGGACGTGCATCCGCTTGCGGTTGGCCTCATAAAACCGCGCTTCGGGTTCGGAAAATGCGCGGATACCCACCGAAACCAGTGTGATGTTTTGGTGGCCGGGTTGATCGAGGACGCGCCGCATGGCAGCGGCGTGGCTGAAAGCCTCTCCGAGATAGCCGTCGCGCAGATCCCAATGCGCATCGAATTGAAGCACGACCAGATCGTCGGGAAACCGCTTGGCGAAGGGGCGGATCGCGCCCGCCGTCAGGGAATGTTCGCCGCCGAGGATGAACGGCATTTTGCCCGCAGCCAGCACGCTGTCGGTGACGGCAGCCAACTGATCCAGGGACGCACTCACGCTGTCGGGCAGAGGCGGCATCTGCAGTGCGGCGATACCGTAGTCGGCATAAGCCTCGCGCCATAATTCGTCGTCGAAAAGCTCCAACTGATGGCTGGCAGACATGATGGCGGCAGGACCCTGAGCGGTTCCGCCGCCATAGCTGACCGACGCCTCCAGACCGAACGGGATGACGACGGCACGCGCCGCAGCAGGCGTGTCGGCATCCGAGCGCAGCGGGTCGAGGAAGCTGCGATCGCCCGGCAGAAACGATGCGCCCGACGGCGGGAATTTCGTCATGTGAATGTCGCTGCTCAATACTTCCGGATCAAGCCGACCAGCCGGCCCTGAATGTCCACCTGATCGGGACCAAAAATGCGTGTCTCGTATTTCGGGTTAGCCGCTTCGAGCGCCAGCGAAGCACCCTTTTTCCGCAGGCGCTTCAAGGTAGCCTCCTCCTTTTCGACGAGCGCCACGATGATATCGCCGTTGTTGGCCGTTTCCTGACGGCGGATGATGACGATGTCACCCTCGTGGATGCCGGCATCGATCATGCTGTCGCCCTTGACCTCGAGCGCGAAATGCTCGCCAGGCCCCAGCATATCGGGCGGGCAGGCTATATCGGCGGCATGGTTTTGAATGGCGCTGATCGGCACCCCGGCGGCGATCCGGCCCATCAGCGGAACTCCGACGCCGCCACTCGAAACCGCGCCCGACATCGGCGAATACCCAGGCATTGACGCATTCTTTTTGCCGCCGCCTTCGATCACGCTCGGCTGAAAGCCGCCTGATTTGTGCCCGGCCGGTTCCGACCCGAGCACCGGAGCCTGAACGGCGGCCGCAGGGCCTGCCGCAGACTCCGGCATCTTCAGGATCTCGAGGGCGCGGGCGCGATGGGGCAGCCGGCGGATGAAGCCCCGCTCTTCCAGAGCTGTGATGAGACGGTGTATCCCGGACTTGGATTTGAGCTGCAACTCCTCTTTCATTTCGTCGAAAGATGGCGGAACGCCGGTCTCCTGCAGACGCGCATGAATGAGCATCAGCAGTTCTTTTTGTTTGGCGGTGAGCATCGTCATGTCCTGATTGGGTCAGCGTGTCGGCCGGCACCGGTGCGGGGGAGACTCGAACATCCGTACAAATCAAGAACAGCGTAAGTGTTCGCGAAGCGTTCCGCAAGTGCAATCTGTGCTCGGCATCAAAAGTCGAGCGGCAACACCGGCACGTCGCATCCCTCCGCAACACTTTGCGCTGCCGAGGGCCTGACGATCAGGCAATTGGCTGCGGCCAGCGGCGTCAGCAGCGAACTGTCTTGATTGGGGAGGGGCGTGACCGCGTAGGCACCTTCGTCGGTGCGGCGACCGACGGCGCGCATGTAGTGAGCACGCGGACCGTTGGCCGGAAGCGACGACGTGAGCGTGCCCCGGAGCGTGGGGGCCGGCTCGGAAGATCGACCCAATAACGCCTCTATCAGCGGCACCAGAAACAAGCGTGCCGTAATCATCGACGACACGGGGTTCCCAGGCAGGCCCAGCACGCGTTGAGATCCGAGGCGGCCGAACATCATCGGCTTGCCCGGACGCATCGCGATTTTCCAGAAAGCCAGCGCCATTCCGCGGCGTGCAAGGACTGGCCCGACGAGATCGTGGTCGCCCACGGACGCGCCGCCCAGCGTGACAAGAATATCGGCGTCTGCGGCGTCGGCGATCTTCGCGTCGAGGCTTTCGCTCGTATCGCGCGCTATTCCGAGCAATCGCGCTTGCCCACCCGCTGCGCACACCATGGCCGCGACGCCGAATGGGTTCGAGCAGACGATCTGATCGGCACGTGGTGTCTCGCCCGGCAGCACCAGTTCGTCGCCCGTCGCCAGAATTGCGACGACGGGTCTGCGTCTGACCGCGAGGCGTGGATACCCGGCGGCGGCCGCCAACGTCAGGTGCCGTGCCCCCAGCAGCTGATTGGCGGGCAGCACGCTCTGTCCGCTGGTGAAATCTCCCCCCAGCGGTCGTACGTGCTCGAAATCGACCGTGCCCGCAGCAATCGTGATTTGTCCAGCGGAGACGCTGGTATTTTCCTGGATCACGACGGCATCGGCACCTGATGGCATCGGCGCGCCGGTGAAGATCCGTACGGCCTGGCCAGCCTGCACGTGACCGTCGAACGCATGGCCTGCGGCCGCCTCGCCGATCTGATGCAGCGTAACGGGTAGCGCCTGCACATCCGCTGCGCGCACCGCGTATCCGTCCATGGCGGAGGCGGCGAACGGTGGTTGCGTGTGCCGTGCCGGCAGCGGTGCAGCGAGGACACGCCCCATGGCGTCCAGCAGATCGACCTCGACGGTGTCGGTGATCGGCATGACGTCAGCCAGCACTTGGGCCAGTGCCTCGTCGACCGTCAGCGGACGCTTCGCGTGTTCCGCCATGCGTCTATTCCGTGACTTTGTAGGGGCCTGACTTGCCGCCGGTTTTTTCGACCAGTCGGATAGGGCCGATGATCATGCTTTTATCAGCCGCTTTCAGCATGTCGTAGACGGTGAGACACGCTACTGAGACAGCCGTCAGCGCTTCCATCTCGACGCCGGTCTGGCCGCCGACTTTGACTTCGGCACGTACCGAAATGCCAGGTGGCTCGCTCTGCAATTCGAGATCCACCGTGGCCTTGTTGATTTGCAGGGGATGGCACAACGGGATCAATTCGGAGGTGCGTTTTGCCGCCATGATGCCGGCGATGCGGGCGGTCGCCAACACGTCACCTTTCTCGGCCGTTCCGTATCGCACGAGCGCAAGCGTCGCGGCGGTCATGCCGATGAAGCCTTCGGCGATCGCGACACGCTGCGTAACGGCCTTGTCCGAAACGTCGACCATCACGGCTTCACCGCGCGCATTCAGGTGGGAGAGTGAGGTCATGATGTCGGTGGCTTCCGTCGGGTGTTCGAGGCGGGGCTATCGCTGCGCGAGAGGGCTATCGCCCTTCGACCCGTTTGAGGGGTGCCCCCTCAAACTCCCCTCTTTTTGATCTTTAGGCAATTAAAACACGGGGTATCAGCAGG
>JANYHG010000088.1 GCA_025359165.1 Hyphomicrobiaceae bacterium | reverse complement strand
AGCGCCCCTGCGGCAGCCTGCTTGTAGAACCGTTTGCGCACCACCTTGGCCTCGCGACCGAGCACCTTTGTTGGCGGCGTAAAGCCATTGGCAGAACTTAGATCTTCCGGCTTTTTTGCGTCGGTCATCCCGTCGGTTCCTGAACAAGTAAACGCCTCACGTGCGCGTGTCGCACTGCAACCGTCAACAGGTTCTCCCGCGTGATGTTGCCGCGCAGACTTGTGAGCGTACCTCGCATAGATTAGAGCCATTCTAAAACTAAGTGATCCCGACGGTTGGAGACATCATGAAGCGCATATCAGAGTTGAGTGAAGGCGAAGTGCTGGCACTCGCCATCGCCAATGAGGAAGAGGATGCGCGCATCTATCTGAACTTCGCCGCCAAGTTGCGTCCGCAGTTTCCGGGTTCGGCAAAGGTATTCGAGGAGATGGCGGAAGAGGAATCGCACCATCGTCACCTGTTATTGGCACTGTACGAGCGCAAGTTCGGCAAGGAGTTGCCGTACATCACGCGCGGCGACGTTCGTGGCTTTCTGAAACGTAATCCGGTCTGGCTGGCCGACGGTCTGCGCATCGATGCTGCCCGTAAGCAGGCTGAAGTGATGGAGTACGAAGCCGCGCAATTCTACGGGCAAGCCGCCGAACAGGCGCGGGACACCGACGTGCGTAAGTTACTTGCCGATCTCGCCGAGATCGAGAAGAAGCACGAGAGCCTCGCGGCAAAACTCGGCGAAACCAATCTCACGCCCGATGTGCGCGCCGAAGAGGACGCCACAAAAAATCGCCTGTTCGTGCTGCAGATCGTGCAGCCGGGCCTCGCCGGACTGATCGACGGCTCGATCTCGACGCTGGCACCGATTTTTGCAGCGGCGTTCGCGACGCGGATTTCATGGGATGCGTTTCTGGTCGGCCTAGCCGCCTCGATCGGTGCCGGTATTTCGATGGGCTTGACCGAAGCGCTGTCCGACGATGGCGAAATCACGGGGCGCGGACGTCCGTGGATACGCGGC
This sequence comes from Hyphomicrobiaceae bacterium, assembly GCA_025359165.1. Classification (GTDB taxonomy): domain Bacteria; phylum Pseudomonadota; class Alphaproteobacteria; order Rhizobiales; family Hyphomicrobiaceae; genus JABFRJ01. The sequence goes on along the minus strand of JANYHG010000088.1, from coordinate 23,105 downwards.
GTCGCTTGCGGCGTGATGACCGCGATCGGTGGCCTCGGGCACACGCTGCCATATCTGATCAAGGATTTCTGGACCGCGACTGCGGTAGCTTCGGTGATCGTCGCCATCGAATTGGCGGCAATCGCGTACATCCGTTGGAAGTACATGGAAACGCGTTTCACGTCTGCTCTGGTTCAGGTGGTACTTGGCGGATTGCTCGTGCTGGCGACGGGAATCTTCATCGGCAGCAGCTGAGATGTATCGCTCGCGCGGGCTATTGTGGGGGAACGACCGCATATTTGAATACCACGACGTCTCCAGGTTTGCCGCGCGGCAGCCCGATACGGATCTCGCGGATCGGCAGACCGTTTGTCATCGCCATCAAATCGGCCGTCGCACTCGAGGTGCGGCCCTCGGTCCATACCACCAGCGCGCCTTCGCGCCTCAGGCGCTCGGGTGTGATCCACGGTGAATAGGCCAAATTGCCATCCGTCAATATCGACGGGCGGTTGGGGTGGTCGATCGCGACCAGCCCCGCAGCCCAGGCCGAGCCCGCAACGATCCTGAGCGGTTTGTTCGTCTCGCGTTTCCAACCCGTGGACAATGCCTCGGCGATAGAAACCTGCGGCCAACTCACACGCAGCAGCGGCGCTGACGTCACGCGACTGAGATACGGCACCGTTACGGCGTAAAGGGCAGGAATGGCGATCGCCAGTACCAAGCCGTTGCGGCGCAATGTGCACAAGTCTACGTCACTCAAAAAGTCGTCGTCTCGCGACCGGCTTTGCAACATCACCAGCGCGAGCACGGCAAGCAGCGGTAGAGCCGGGGCGAGCCACGTAACGCGCAGTCCCGATCCACCTGCCAGCGCCAGCGCGATCGAGAGCAGCGGTGGTGCCAGGGCCATGATCCATAGAAATGACCGCGCCTCCGGAGTGCGCGGCGCTGGCCTTGCACGCAGCAGAGGCGGCCCCGCGCGGCGAGCGAACAGGCCAGCCACCGCCAACGTGAGGGCGACAGGCGCAATCTGCAGCGCCGCATTGACAGGGAACAGCAACGTCGCGAGCAGCGTTTGATCACGGCCGCGGGCGCTCGCATATTTGAGCGGCTGCAATCCTGACGACACGAGCCATAGTATCAGCGGCACACAAAGCACGGCGAATGCCAGTGCGCCGAGATAAGGACCTGACGTTGCGAGCGTGGCTCGGCCCTTCGCCGACCACAGGATCCAGCCGGCGATGACAATGAGCAGCATGGCGTTCGAGAGTTTGGCGTAGAGCCCGAGCGCGGCCAAGGCCCCCAAAGCAAACCACCACACCAGCGTGCCGCGGTCTACGGCGCGCCATGCGCACAAGGCAGCGCCGATCCAGAACGGCAACTGCGCCTGCGTGTGATTGAATTCGATACTGCGCCAGGAAAAGTATTCGACGCCCAACAGCGACAGCACCGCGCCGACCGCGACCCTCCCGCCCGCAAGATCTCGCGCCAGTAGGTATGTCATGGCCAACGTCGCCAGACTGCAGAGCTGCGACGCAGCGTAGGCCGGCCAGCCGATGCTGCCGCCATCGAGGATGCGGCCCATTTCGAGCAACCATGCGGGCATTGCAGGGTGCTTATAGGTTCCGACCACCCACTCTCGACCCCACAGCGCACTCTCAACCACATCCAGCGGCTGTGCGGTGTGCACCAGCGCCGGAACCAGCGTCCATAGCAGCGCCATGGCGAACAGCGGTGCGCGCAGCAACTGCCAATCGGACAGCCCTTGTCCGACCGTTGGCGCGAGCGGACGTTCAGTGGTCGGCATCATCTGGAGCTAAGTGTCAAGGTCGATCCGATCGGGCGGCTCACCCCTATGCCTTAGTTGCATCGGGTTTGCCTGCCATGCGCACGTTGAGGTTCGGGGGGCACTAATCCCTTAGCGAGATCACTGTATGATGAAAATAGCAAACTATCGCGACCGCTCGACAGCTCCGGACTTTCGAGGTGTGTCACCTGACGTCGATCGCGCGCTGAGGCGGTCCCTCACGTTGGTCGTGCTTGCAGCATCGGTGATTGCGGCGACGCCGGTCCAGGCCGCCCGCATCGAGGCCGGCGTGCTCAGGTGTTCGGTCTCAGGAGGCGTCGGTTTCATCGTCGGCTCGCGCAAGTCGGTCAGTTGCGTATTCCGCCATCGCGGCGGCCCTGACGAGTACTATCAGGGGCGTATCACCAAGCTGGGTATCGACATCGGCTACACCAGACACACGTCGATCGTGTGGGTGGTGCTCGCACCCACAGCCAACCTGCCACCCGCGTCGCTGGCGGGACGCTATGGCGGCGTCACGGCGGAAGCCACGCTCGGCGCCGGCCTCGGGGCGAATGCACTCGTCGGCGGCTCGCGGCGCTCGGTGGTGTTGCAACCGCTATCCGTGCAGGGGCAGACCGGCATCAATTTCGCCGCCGGCGTCGCCGGGCTCGTCCTGCGGCCGGAGTGAGCGCGGGCAGCAATTTTGTTTGTATGCCGTTTGCATAATCCCGTAACGTAGTCGGCGAGGACAACACCGGGAGACAATAAAATGCGGCAGGCAGTCATCGTTTCATATGCGCGCACGGGGCTCGCCAAGGCGTCGCGCGGCGGCTTCAACAACACGTCGCACATGACCATGCTGGGGCATGCCATCAAACATGCGGTGGCGCGCTCGAAGGTCGAGGCCGGCGAGGTCGAAGACGTGATCGCCGGCTGCGTCGCGGCGCATGGCAATGTCGCGCGCGCGTCCGCATTGCTTGCGGGATTGCCGGTCACTACCTCGGGTGTCTCGCTGCACCGTGCCTGTTCGTCCGGGCTCAACGCAATCGCCAATGCAGCCCATCACGTCGTCGAGGAAGGCGCGAGCGTCGTCGTCGGCTGCGGTGTCGATAGCATCACCTTCATCGGGACCGGCGGCGGTGGCCCGCGCGACCCGGCACTGACAGCGCAATATCCCGATTTCTGGATGCCGATGATCGACACAGCCGATGTCGTCGCCAAGCGCTACAAGATCAGCCGCGAATATCAGGATGAATATTCGTTGCGTTCGCAGCATTTGATGGCGGCGGCGCAGAAGGCCGGCAAATTCAAGGACGAGATCATCTCGGTCAAAACGCAAATGAAGGTCGTGGACAAGGCGACGAAGGCGGAAAGCCTGGTCGATGCCGTCGTCGACCGCGACGAATGCAATCGCCCTGACACCACCATCGAAGGTTTGCGCAAGCTCGAGCCGGTGAAGGGCGCAGGCAACTTCGTCACGGCCGGCAATGCCAGCCAATTGTCGGATGGCGCGGCAGCCGTCGTAGTCATGGAGGCCAAAGACGCGGAGCGGCGCGGGCTGCAACCGTTGGGAGCCTTCAAAGGCTGGGCCATCGCGGGCTGCGAGCCTGACGAAATGGGCATCGGCCCCGTGTTCGCAATCCCACGCCTGCTGAAGCGCCACGGCCTGAAAATCCAGGACATCGATCTCTGGGAACTCAACGAGGCGTTTGCCAGCCAGTGCCTCTATAGCCGCGACAAGCTGGAAATCGATCCGGCGAAATACAACGTCAACGGCGGCTCCATCGCCATTGGTCATCCGTTCGGAATGACCGGCACCCGCCTCGCCGGCCACGTGCTGATGGAGGGCAAGCGTCGCGGCGCGAAGAAGGTGGTCGTATCCATGTGCATCGGCGGCGGCATGGGTGCTGCCGGCTTGTTCGAGGTTTTCTGACGGGCGTCCGAGTTACTGACGGCGCGGCCTGTGTATTTGGCCGCGCCGTAAAGTGGTAGCGCGTCAGCCTTCGAGTTCGCCATCCATCAGACGGATCGCCTGACCGCCGATACGTGCGGTTTCGAGTTTGCCTTGCTTTACCAGCATCGACAGTTCGATGAAACTGGGGCGGCCCATTTCGAAGCCCTGCTCGATGATCTTTTTGTGCAGGCCATCGCGCGGCGTGTCGAAGCGAACGGCGACCGCGGCAAAGGCTGCGGCGGCAGCACCCGTTGCCGGGTCTTCGGTGATGCCCATGTTGGGCGCGAACATCCGCGCGTGGAAATGCGACGTCGCGTGCACGGTTTCGCGGCAATAAAGGTACGCGGCATGAGCGGCGCCGAACGCGGTGTTCCAGTGCGCCATGTGGATGCTTGCCTTGCCGATGGCAACGAGTGTCTGGACCGGCACGAACACGAACGGCAATCCCGCCGTATAGGCGGAGGGACGGTGGTTTTCGAGGCCGATCTCGCTGGGGATCAAGCCGAGTGCCGCCGCCAGGAGATCGACGGGAGGCACGCCCGCGCTCGGTTCTGGCAGCTTCGGCACGTCGAATTCGGCATGCGCTGCTTCACCGGGTTTCTGGCGGACGCCGACGCGGACGGTACCGATGTTTTCTTCGAGCACGACCAGTGCATCACGCTCGCCGTTGGTTTCGGGCGAACGCAATTCGGCAAGCAGGGCCGCGGTGCCGACGGTCGGGTGGCCGGCAAACGGCACCTCGCCGCCAGGCGTGAAGATGCGCACACGCGCGGTATGAGCCGGCTTCGTGGACGCCATCACGAAGACGGTTTCGCTGAGATTGAACTCACGCGTGATTTTGAGCATGGCGGCGGTGTCGAGCGTATCCGCGTCCATCACGACGGCGAGCGGATTGCCGGCGTAGCGCTCGTTGGTGAAGACATCGAGAGTATGAAACTTGAGGCGCATCAGTTGTTTCCCCACGCGCGTCCGCGACGCGCAGCAATCGCGCGGGACCATGCCGCAAAGCCGCTGAATTTCCTAGTCGGTGTCGGAACGACGGGCGCGCCGGTTAGTCGATCGTGTAGACCCACCCGTGCGGGTCGAGAGCTTTGCCGCGTTGGATGTCGACCAGCTTCTGCTTTAGGCTTGAGGTAATCTGCCCCGGTCCGCCGGCACCGATCTTGAACTCACCCTGCGGGCTCGCCACGCGCCCGATCGGGGTGACGACGGCAGCCGTGCCGCACGCGAACGCTTCGGTGAGGCGACCGCTCTCTGCGTCGGCACGCCATTGGTCAAGCGAGTACGGCTGTTCGCGCACGGTCAACCCCTCGGCTCGTGCCAGCGTCATGATGCTCTCGCGCGTGATGCCTGGCAAAATGGTGCCCGTCAGCGGCGGCGTCTGCAGCGTGCCATCGTTGAAGACGAGAAATACGTTCATGCCGCCCAGTTCTTCCAGCCACTTGTGCTCGGCAGCGTCGAGGAAGACGACCTGATCGCAGCCGTGTTTCGTCGCCTCGGCGATCGGTACCAGGCTGGACGCGTAGTTGCCGCCGCATTTGGCAGCGCCGGTGCCGCCCGGAGACGCCCGCGTATAGTCTTGCGAAACCCAGATGGACACGGCGGGCGAACCAGCCTTGAAGTAGCCCCCGACGGGCGACAAGATAACCAGATACAAATATTCGGTCGCCGGGCGGACGCCGAGAAACGCTTCGCTGGCGAACATGAAGGGGCGGATGTAAAGCGAGCCACCTTCGACGCTGGGAAACCAGGCGCGATCGACGTCGACGAGTTCGTGGATCGAGCGCGTGAACAACTCGACCGGCAATTCCGGCATGGCCAGTCGGCGCGCCGACTGTTGGAAGCGTCGGGCGTTGGCACCCGGGCGGAACATCACCATGCGGCCATCTTCGAGCCGATAAGCTTTCAGCCCTTCAAAGATTTCCTGCGCATAGTGCAGCACGGCGGCCGCCGGATCGAGCATCAGTGGTTTGCGCGCGGTTATCTCGGCGCTGTGCCAGCCTTTGCCTTCCGTGTAGCGGATCATTGCCATATGATCGGTGAACACTCGACCGAACCCCGGGTCGGCGAGCAATTTGCTGCGGTCTGCGACAGCCATCGGATCTGCGCGACGATGAATGGCGAACGACGCCGGTGAGGCTGCGTGCATCGTCTGGGTCGAGGCGCGATCGGTCATGAGGTTCCCCATTCGTCGTACTGTCGGCTACGTGTAGATTCCGGCTAAATGTGCGCTGGTTGCAGAGCAATCGGGATCCCGCGCTACGAACGCAGCGCTGAAGATCCTGCGTAAATCGCTTGCATCAACTTACAATTGGCGCGAAATAAGTCAACATGGCTGACATAATTTCCGACGCTACTTGCCCGGCATCTCAACGACACCTGCGTGGCGAAATCGAGGATCGTCGCCGCAGCGCTGAGGTGGCGGAGGATGCGCAACTGCTGCCGCTCGTCGAAATGCTCTTTTTTGCGTATCGCGACTTTACCGGCGAGGCCGACGCGGCGTTGCTGTCGTACGGGCTCGGACGTGCACACCACCGCGTGCTGCACTTCGTCAATCGTCATCCTGGAATTCGCGTAGCGGACCTGTTGGAACTCCTCAAGATCACCAAGCAAAGCCTGGGACGCGTGTTGCGCAAGCTGGTGTCGGAGGGCTGGATCGAACAAGCGCCGGGGCCTGAAGATCGTCGCGAGCGACGGCTGTCGCTGACGCCGGAAGGGAGTGTGTTGGCAGCGGAATTGGCCGCCTTGCAGGTGCGCCGGATCGGTGCCGCGTTGCGTGAAGTCGAGCCTGGAGACGGCACCGCGACGCACAAGCATGTCAGCAATTTCCTGTTTGCCATGATTTCGCAGGCCGAGCGTGCCACAGTGCGCGCATTGGTGGCGGGGCCGGTCGAGCCGGACGCCGGACCCAAGCGATCGAAATAGGAGCCGGTGATGGCTTTGATGCAGAGTGGGCGCAAAGTCGAAACGTTGCCCGACAACGCGCCCCATATCCTCGTCGTGGACGACGATCTTCGCATCCGTGATCTGCTGTCGCGCTATCTGCAGGAGCACGGGTTTCGCGTCACCCCAACAGCCGACGCAGCAGCGGCGCGGGCGGCGATGCGAGGCCTCGCCTTCGATCTGATCATTCTGGACGTCATGATGCCCGGCGAAAGCGGCACATCATTGGCGCGCGATCTCAAAAGTTCTTCGACGGTCCCGATCTGCATGCTGACGGCGCGCGCCGAAGCCGAGAACCGCATCGAGGGGCTCGAAATCGGTGTCGAAGACTACGTGACCAAGCCGTTCGAGCCGAGAGAATTGCTGCTGCGCCTGAAAAATATCCTGCGGCGCGGGACGTTGCCGGCGGCGAGCCGTGACGAAGTTCGGATGGGGGATTACACCTTCTCGATCGGGCGCGGTGAACTCAATCGGGGCCCGGAAGCCATCAAGCTCACGGAACGCGAACGCGACCTGCTACGCCAGTTTGCTCAGCGGCCGGGTTTGCCGGTGGCACGCCACGAATTGGCACCGGACGAGTCGACAGGCAGCGAGCGCGCCATCGACGTGCAGATCAATCGCTTGCGGCGGAAGATCGAAACGGACCCATCCAACCCCGTCTATCTGCAGACGGTGCGCGGCAAGGGCTATATCCTCTATACTGATTGAGCAGCCAGAAAAGAGAGACGTATCATCGCGATCGAGGCGCCGAAACCAGTGCGAATGTCGTCCGTGGGTCTGGCTGCGCGACGCGACGCTGCAACGCGCCAGTTGCAACAGGCGATGACCCACGTGCGCCGGATATCGGAGCCGTTTAATCAGCTGGCGCTGCAGGTTTTACCAAAAGGCCTATATGCGCGCGCACTCCTGATCATTCTGGTGCCTATCGTACTGTTGCAAAGTGTGCTCGCGTTCGTGTTTCTCGAACGCCACTGGAATCAGGTGACCCGACGCTTGTCGGAGGCGACCGCGCGCGATATTGCAGCAATCGTCGATATGTACGAGACGTCGGAGTACGGCAGTGACATCAGCAAACTCGTCGATTTCGCCCAGAACAAGTTGGCGCTGACCTCGTTGCAAGTGTTGCCTCCAGGCGAGCTTCCCTCAAAAGAGCCGCGCCCCTTCCTCGGGCTGCTCGATCGCGCGCTCTCCGAAGAGATCCGCAATCAGGTCAAGCGTGAGGCCTGGATCGACACGGTAGGCCAATCGAGCCAGGTGGAAATTCGCATCAAACTCGACAGTGCGACGTTGCGGTTCGTTGCACCTCGCGGCCAGATCTATGCGTCCAACAGTCATATCTTTCTGGTATGGATGGTGGGCACGTCGCTGGTGCTGGTGTCGGCTGCCGTTGTGTTGCTGCGCAATCAGATCCGGCCGATCTTGCGGCTGGCCGAGGCCGCGGACAGTTTCGGCAAGGGGCGCGGGTTCCCGGCCGATTTCAAGCCGCGCGGGGCGCGCGAAGTGCGGCAGGCCGCGCTCGCCTTTGTCGAGATGCGCGATCGTATCACCCAGCACGTGGAGCAGCGCACGACCATGCTGGCGGGCGTCAGTCACGACCTGCGTACCGTCCTCACACGGTTCAAGTTGGAGCTGGCACTGCTGGGGGACAGTCCCGATGTCGCCGCGTTGAAGACCGACGTCAACGAGATGCAGCACATGTTGGAGGACTATCTGGCGTTTGCCCGCGGCGATGGCGGCGAGACGGCCGCCGAGACCAATGTCCGCGAGCTCTTGGAAGAAGTGCACGAGGATGCGTTGCACTACGGGCCGGAGATCGTGCTCGAGGTGGGCCGTCGGCGGCGCGATTTGATGGTGCCGTTGAAGCGGCAGGCGCTCAAGCGTGCGTTGCTCAATCTGGTGTCCAATGCCGCGCGCTTCGGCGACATGGTCGTGTTGCGCGCAACGGCCGACCGGGCGTGGCTTTCGATCGATGTCGAAGACGACGGTCCGGGCATTCCGGCGGCCGAGCGAGCCAACGTATTCCGGGCTTTCTATCGGCTCGATCATGCCCGCAATCAGGACAAGGGCAACACCGGGCTCGGCTTGGCGATCGCCCGCGACATTGCCCGCAGTCATGGCGGGGATATTCTACTCGAAGAAAGTGTGCTGGGTGGTCTGAAAGCGACGATCCGGTTGCCGGTTTGAATTAAAACAAGTGTATTGAAATAGCACAGCAGAATATAAATTATTCAACTTGATAATTACAATTGTTTGTAATATTTACTCTGCTGTTCTTATGAAATAGACCGGTTGCTCGATATATATTACAAACAGATCATGAGCAGGGATCGAAAACAACACGTGAATACGGGGCGCTGATCATGATCGTCATGCCGAATAAAGCCGTGAACCGCACCAGCTTCTGGGCGAAAATTGGTATGACCGTCTGTTTACTGGCAGCTTCGGCGATGCTTGTATCGGGTTTGGCGCGTGGTCGTTTTGCTGCTTTAAGCGGTGCCGACGCGGACGTGATGATTTCAGCCAATCGTTAATGCGGTCGGCTGAAATTCACTAAGCGTCCCTTAAGAATTCGTTGACAAAATGCTTTAAAATCGCTTAAGTGTCTTACAGACTACAGCGCACTGCGGCCTCCGTTCCTCTCCCAGGACGGAGGCCGGGCTGTTTCTAGGGGCTTGATCAATCCGAGATCAAATCGAGATTGTGCCTGGGCGTTGCCGGAACCGGCAGCCCGCCCGTATTTGGGCGGGCCTGACCTTCATTTTCTGTGCTGTCTGGCATGTGTCCGTCAGACGGCTTTGCCGAAATCCATTTTGAAGCCATGTTCGGTTTCGAGGATTTTGATAGCCTTGGCGACATCGGCATCGGCCAGCTCGACAAACGGCGGCCGCAACTTCGCCCAGCCCGGATCATTTCGATAGTGCGCGACGATCGCCTTGATGAAGGGGATCATGTTGAGCGACTGGAAGACTTTCCGCACACCGCCAATGCGCCCCTGTAACGCGTCCGCGTCTGCAGTCTGCCAATTCTGGTAGACCGAATGCAGTGCAGCCGGATTAACGTTCGCAGACGCCGAGATCGTGCCCGCCGATCCCGCCCGCAATCCATCGAGTAGAAAGGCTTCCGAGCCCGGAAAAATTTCGAGGTCGGGGAAGGCCTCGAGGATCGACTTGGTGTTGGCCCAGTCGCCCGATGAATCCTTTAGGCCGACCACCGTGTCGGGATAGGCCTTCTTAAGCCTGCCGATCAGCGACAGCGTGAACCCCACCTGGGCGATTGGCGGGATGTGGTAGAGATAAACCTTGAGACGATCGTCGCCGACGGCCTCGATGACTTCGCTGAAGTAGCGGTACAACCCTTCCTCGCTCGGGCCCTTGTAATAGAACGGCGGCAGCATCAGGCAGCCGCCACACTCGAGTTCGACGGCATGTTGGGTCAAGGTGATCGCGTCGGTCAGCGCGCACATACCGGTGCCCGGCAACAGTTTGGCGGGATCGAGACCGGCGTCGACGAGTTCCTCCAGCAACTCCATGCGTTCCTCGAGGCCAAGCGAGTTCGCTTCGCTCGTGGTCCCGAACGGGGCAAGGCCGGTGCAGCCGTTCGCCATCAACCATTGAGCGTGCTTGATAAAACGGTCGGGATCTGGTGCGCCGTCTTCGCCAAACGGGGTGATCAGCGGCGCGATCACACCCGAAAAGTTCTTTTTGGATTTGGCTGGCATGATTGGGCGTCCTCAAAAGTGCTTCCGATGAAAGTTTTCGGCAGAAAGCACGGCAACAAAGATGGGGCGCTACGCACTTCATCTGAAACTTCAATTGAAAAGGAACGACCTTCACGAAGCTTGGATTGCGCAGCCGATCGTCACTCGCGACTTATTAGGCCGGCATCGGAATGGCAGGCTGCTTGACTGGAATGTGATAGCCGCGCTGTACGGCGGGGCGGTTGGCGATGTCGACATACCAGCGCTTGACGTGGCTGTAGTCGTTGAGGTCGATGCCCTGCCATTCGAAGCGAGAAATCCAGGGCCAGATACTCATGTCGGCGATCGAATACTCGCCAGCGACGTAGGCCGCTTCGGCCAGCCGGCGATCAAGGACGCCATAGAGGCGGCGGGCTTCCCTGGTGAAACGCTCCTCGGCATACGGAGCCTTGCCGACATTAAATTTTGCGAAGTGATGGACCTGGCCCAGCATGGGACCGGCACCGCCCATCTGCCACATCAGCCACTGCATGGCTTGCCAGTGTGCGGTGGGCTCCTTGGAAATAAATTTGCCCGTTTTTTCGGCAAGATACAGCAGTATGGCACCCGACTCGAAAAGCGCCAGACCGGTCTCGCGGTCGACGATCGCGGGAATGCGATTGTTCGGAGAGATTTTCAAAAACTCAGGCTTGAACTGCTCGTCTTTGTTGATGTCGACGGTGTGTGCTGCATAAGGCAAGCCGCACTCTTCCAGCATGATGGAGACCTTGCGGCCGTTCGGCGTCGACCAAGTGTAGAAATCGATCATGATGGCTCCGGCAATGGCCCGAGATGTGGCCGTGGGTCTTTCGCAGCGGGACCATAAGGCAGGCAGCCATGGCCGGCAATGCCGGCCTCTGCTCACATGGCGCGCACGGCGAGAACCCACGCGGTCACAAAAATGGGCGACAGCGCCGTAGATATGACGACGGCGGCCGATATGAATTCCGACTCGGTTTTGTACTCCGCCGCAAAGATGGTGAGAAGCACTCCGACGGGCGTCGCTGCGGCCACGACCAGCACGTTGGTAATTTCGCGCGAAAAGCCGAAGAGATAACAGATGCCCCAGGCCAGCGCCGGCGCGATCAGAAACCGCAGAACCAGCAACAGCATCTGCGGCACGACTTCGAAGCGTGCGAGTTTGCTTTCCGCCACCTGCGCACCCAGCGTGTAGAGCGCAAGCGGGGTGAAGATCGCGCCGAGCAACTGCATCGGCTGTGTGACCACAGGAGGCAATTCGACATCGAGACCGCGCAGCGCCAACCCGAGCGCGACCGACGGCATTAGCGGCGTTGAGAATGCCGACTTGAGCTTGCCGAACCGGCTTGCACTGGCTGGGGCGAGCAGCATCACACCGACGGTGCAGATGAGTATCGTTACGACCGCGGTCATGACGGACATATAGATGACGGACCCCGACCCGAAAGCCAGTTGCGCCACCGGAATGCCGAAGAAGCCGACGTTGGCATAACCGCTGCCCAACCCCATCATCGGACCGAGGCTCGAACGTTGGCGAAACGCTGCCGCCGTCAGCCAGCCGATCGGCACCAAAAGCCAGAACAGCAGGAATCCCGCACCTAACACCGGCCAGATCGCCGACAAAGGCTGCTTCGCGGTGGCGAGAAAATGCACCAAAAACGCCGGCATCACGACATACACCTGGACGCGGTTGAGAGTTCCGATATCCAGTTTGAGACGCCCCTGCAGCGTGTAGCCGAGAACGACCAACGTTATGATCGGCAACGTCACCTTCGTCAGGATCTCGAGAAATAGCTGCATCTGATGCCCTATGAGCGAACCGTCGTGCGCAGCCAAGTAGGCCGATCACAGTCCGAGGCCGAGCGTTCGATGCTAATTACGGTAGGTGCGAGACAAAATTGGTAAATTTGCCACAGTTTTGCCATGAGTAGTGACGAGCATGCCTGATGCTGGGGCAAGGTTCGATGGTTCAGGTTGTTGCGCAGGTCTATGCTGCCGCACCTGCTCCCTGGAGCTTTGTCTTCACCTCCGGACGTAAGCTCCCCTGAGGAGCGGCGGACCTGACCGGAGAGCCTTGCTCCAGTTGTCCCCTTCTTTCGACCGTTTGTCGCGCTTGGGCGCTCGAGGCCCGCGTGCAGGCTGTGTGAAATCGTTCGCCGGGGTGGCGTGTGCGACGTGAGTCAGGCTATGCAACGCGAAACGGTGTGCGTCGAGGCACCAGAACCGACACAGACCCCGAAAGGACTGCGATATGCCGAGCTCTAAAGACGCAATCGTCGCATCGCTGGTAAAAAGCTTTGCAACCGCCAAACACGGCACGACGCCATATCCACATTGGTTTGTCGATAACTGCCTGCCGAACGATATCGTGGAGCAGGTACTGGCCATTCCTTTTCCGGCACCGGCGCTGGGTGGGATTTCCGGTAAGCGGGAGGTCCACAATGCGACCCGTAAGTATTTCGACGCCGAGAACATGGCCAAATTCCCGGTCTGCAATGCCGTCAACGCCGCGCTGCAGGACAAGCGTGTCACCGATGCCATCGAGCAGACATTCTCGACCAAGCTCGGCGGCACTTATCTGCGCGTCGAATTTGCGCAGGATACCAATGGTTTCTGGCTCGAGCCGCATACCGATCTCGGCGTCAAGTCGTTCACGTTTCTGCTCTACCTGTCAACGGATGCACAACACAGCATCCTCGGCACCGACATCTACGACGCCGACAAGAAGCACGTCGGGCGTTCACCGTTCAAATCCAACGCCGCCATGATTTTCGTGCCCGGCAACGACACCTATCATGGCTTTGAGCCGCGCCAGATCGATGGCGTGCGCAAATCCCTGGTGATCAATTTCGTGACCAACGACTGGCGCGCGCGCGAACAGCTGGCCTATCCGGATATGCCGATCGCTTGACGGACGAAGAGGCCTGCTGCCATGAGCGCCGACACGCCGACTTCGAGCGCACCCACGTCCACGACGTTGGTGCGCACCACTGAAGCCTTGCGCGCAGCTTTGGCCAAGCCTGTCGCTGCGGGGCTGTATCTGGTGGCCACGCCAATCGGCAACCTCGGCGACATGACACTGCGCGCGATCGCGACGCTGGCTGCAGCCGACGTGATCTATTGCGAGGACACCCGACACAGCCGCACGCTGGCGACGCATTTCGGGTTCAGCGCGCCGCTCAAGCCCTACCATGAGCACAACGGCGAGGCCGCGCGGCCCTATATCCTCGATGCCCTCGCGGCGGGCAAGCGGATCGCGCTGATTTCCGACGCCGGCATGCCGTTGATTTCCGATCCCGGCTACAAGCTCGTGCGCGCTGTCATCGACGCCGGGCACGTCGTCTCTTGCGTGCCTGGCGCATCGGCAGGGTTGGCAGCGCTGACCATCAGCGGCTTGCCGACGGATTGCTTTTTATTCGCGGGGTTCATGCCGCACAAGGCAGGCGCGCGAGCGGCGCGGCTTCGCGAATTGGCGACCGTCGATGCGACGTTGATCCTGTACGAAGCTCCGGGACGGGTCGCCGCCTGTGTGGCAGACGTCGCCTCGGTGTTGGGTGATCGCGAGGTGGCGGTTGCGCGCGAGTTGACGAAACTGCACGAGGCTGTGTTGCGTGGACCTGCCTTGGACGTCTCGGCACGCCTGGCCAGGGAAGAGCCGCCCGGTGAGTTCGTCGTCGTGGTTGCGCCGCCGATCTCAGGCGTGGTGACCGACGAAATGATCCGTGCGCATCTGCTCACCGCCATGGCCGAGAGTAGCACGCGGGATGCAGCGCAGGCCGTTGCCGAGGCGCTGGGCGTGCCGCGCGGACGCACCTACGATCTGGCACTCGCGTTGAAGCGCGAAAAAGACGTGTTGTGACGCGCGGCACACCCGATCCGGAACGCGTGGCGCGGGAAGGACGAGGACGATGGGCCGAGCACGTCGCGGTTCTTTTTCTAGTGCTGCATGGTCACCGGATATTGGCGCGCCGTCATCGCACCCCCTACGGCGAGATCGACATTATCGCCCGACGCGGCAAACGCATTGTGTTCGTCGAGGTCAAGCATCGGCAGACGCGTGCCGAGGCAGAAGCCGCGTTGCGAGCCAAGCAGGCGCGGCGGGTGGCACAGGCGGCAGCACACTGGGTCAAGCAGCGGCCTGTCTATGCCGAATACGAACAGGGCTTCGACGCCGTATTCGTGCTGCCGCGCGCGTGGCCAATCCTGGTCCGCGACGCCTATCAGCCGGTGGGAACGAGCGGGCGGATGTGGTGACGCCACGTCCGTAAATGGCTGGTCATCGGCGGCAAACCGCTGGACAAGCGATGCTACATGACGGCAACTCGCGGCCGGTACGAACCGAGATGTCGCCTTACCAACCCCGCGCGATGATTGCAGGGCGCTATCAATGTCTGTTCTGACCATCGTGATACCCATCTTCGTATTGATCGCAGTCGGCTACGTCGGCGCGCGCGCCGCGTTGCTCAGCGACACCGCGCAGAAGGGCATATCCGAGTTCGCGTTCAACTACGCCATGCCGGCGCTGCTGTTTCGCGGCATCGCCAACGCAGGAACGATGCCGCCGGGATCGGCACGGATAGCCCTCGCATTCTTCGGCAGCGCGGCTCTGGTTTGGCTATTGGCGACGGTAGTCACGCGCGTAGTCTTGCGTCGTCCTGCCATTGATGCCGCAACGATCGCGATGACATCGTGCTTCGGCAATGTCGCGATGATCGGAATTCCGTTGGTGCTGGCCGTCGTCAGCGAAGCGGGGGCGGCCCCGATGGCGATCCTGCTGGCCATGCATTCGCCGTTGCTGTGGATTCTGGGCACGCTGCATCAGCAGTGGGCAACCGAGTCCAGCCATCGTTCACCGATCCGAATGGTGCTGGATCTGTTGCGCGAACTGGCTGCCAATCCGTTGCTGATTGCAATCTTAGCCGGCGTCCTGTGGCGCGCGAGCGGCCTTGGGTTACCGCAGACCGTCGATAGTTCGGTCGCGTTGCTGGCGCAGGCAGGTGTACCTTGCGCGCAGGTGGCGCTGGGTGCCAGTCTGACCCGATTTGCGATCAAGGGGCAGGTGCCGACGTTGTGTGTCGTGCTGGTCCTGAAACTCGTGGCGTTTCCGGCCATCGTCTGCGTCATGGCGCTGCAGGTATTTCACTTGCCGCGCGCGTCCGCCGAGGTTGCGATAATATTTGCTTCGATGCCGGCCGGCGCGAACGCGTTTCTGTTCGCCGAGCGGACACGGCGCGTCGTCAATTCGACATCCGGAGCGATCGCGCTCGGCACGTTGCTTGGCGCTGTCACCAGCACGATCGTGATCGCCAGTCTGCGATGGCTCGTAGGTGCCTAAAAGTAATAGTTTTCAAGCTGTCAAATACCTAGTTTCATGCGGCGCGATCAGTAGGGATCGGCAGCGGAGCCACACGACTGGCTGATGTATCGGCTCGCGCATGGTGCGAGGTGGCGGCGAGCGGGGGCGTCGGTCCCTTGGTGACGCCGGGCGTGGTCATGATGCCGTCTATCTCGGCGCGCAGACGAATGACCGCCATTTCCGCGGCATCTAATTTGATCGCGGCAGCCGACTGCGTATCCGAGATGTGACCGGCGCGATCGTTCGCCTCCGAGATCACCGTCGCGAGTTTATCGAAATCCTTGCCCGTCGCGGGGATCTTGTCGTGCAGGCGAGCGCGTTCGTGCTTGCCCTGCTTCCGCAAACGTTCCGTCGCAACAGGCGCGCCACCCCCGGTGCGAGCGCGCTCGACGCGGCGTTTGCTGGCGCGCAACAGCAACGATCTCAGCAGCGCCGCGATAATGGCCGTGCAGGCGATGACCGCCATCAATTGAGGGTACGTTTCGATGATCAGAGCGTCTAAAATTTCGGACATATCCCCCCTCCTGATTCAAGCGCGCAAGGCTATCGCGATCGCATCGTGCGCTCAGCGACATTGATGCATTTTGGCACTATTTCCCGATGCGTACAGCGCCTGTAGACAAAGCAGTGAGTCTGTTAACACAAACTTAACATTGGCGCTCGTTCGTGCAGACTAGCGCAGCTTCCCGGTTATCGGGCACCAGTAGCGCACGCTTTTGCATTCGCATCGCAGCGAGATGCCGGTCCGTTGTTGCCGCCTCCCAATCCCATGCGCGTACCGCCCGCAAAGGCCGGCTTCAGCGCGGCGAGGCGCAGCGCTGTAGCGGTCAACCTCTGTCGCACCGGTAACGGCGATGACGGTTTCACATCACCTGCGCTCGCGCCTGCATCCGACGTAAGCGACACCCGCTCTTTCGCCTTGCTGTCGGCGACAGCAATATTCTGCGCGGGCTTGATGCCGCGAAAGCGATAATGGCCGGTGATCTGATCGACGAACAAGGCGTCTTCGAGTTGCACGCCCCAGCCCCTGTTGTGCACGATCATCGGGCGGCCGGACGGAGCCGTCACATTGGAAACCAGCGCAATATGCGCCGTCGACGACTTATTCTGCGGACGATAGTAAGTGACGATGTCACCCGGCAGGTAATCCTCGATGAAGGGCGTTACCGCCAGATGCTCGCCGTAAGTCGCGAAGAAGCCGCGCAGCAGTTCGGTGCGGCGATGGTCGATGTTGGTGTCCGAGCGACCGGGCCTGCTCAAATGAACCAGCTCCTGCAGGTCGATATCGAGGGCGCGATAGGCGCGGATGACCACATCGGTGCAGACGCCGAACTGCAACGGCACGTCGCCGCCGGGATAGGCGATGGTCATGTAGGCGGCATTGTAGACGACGAGGTCGCGCGTCTGCGCCTGGGCAGCAGCGGCGAGTGCGCGGCCGAATTTCAACGGATCGTCGGCTATGGCGGGATCGACGGGTGCACGCGGCGGCGCGGACTTGGCCGCCAGCAGTCCGGCGGGCGCGGGGCAACTGGGCGAAGCAACCGGTGCAGTCGCGACCACTTCGAGTTTCGCCGGATCGGGATTGTCGACAGGCAGCGGACGGAGTCCCGCGATCAGCGCCTCGGGCGTGCGCGAGAAGGGCACCTGTGACGAACGCTCTTTTTTCTGCAGCAGATCGCCGGTACCGGAAAGCGCTGCGATCAAGGCTTCTGCGGGCCGCGTGAAGGCAGCACGGGTTGCGTCGATGTCACCTGCCAACGCAGCCGCAGCCCGTGCCAGATCGTGTACCGCGACCGGAATAGTCGCCGCGTGCGCCTCCGGTGGACGTACGTACGGCGACGCCGAAATATGAGCTTCCACCGCAGTCTGAAGCGGCAAGTCTGCCATAGCGGCGGAAGTGGTGTCGCTGGCCGTCTGCCTGCCGGGCGCGGACGGCAGGCTCAACGCCAGGCGGGGCCGCGCCGGGACCGGCGTCTGCAGTGCAGTCGACGTACCTCCAGCATGACTTTGCTTGAAGGATGATTGGTACCGCCACCATTCATCACTGCCGGCGGCAAGCCCGCGGGGTGCAACTGCCTCGATGGTCCGAGGCATCGGGGCTTTGGCGCGCTGGGTTGGCACGAAGACACTGGCGGTCAGTAGCGCCGGCAACAGCAGAAGCAGCGCGGCCCGCGCATCGAGGTGCTCTGGCCGTCGCGGAAGGTTGAGCCTAGGTCGGCCGCGTCGCAGGGTTTGGACATACCAAGATGGCTGGGTATTCTCAAATGCGCCAGTCAAAGCGACAGTCGGGTGCCTCCCGTCAACGCTGGCGCGAGGACGCGAATTTTGCGTGACGCGTTGGGCGACGAGCGCCCTCCGGGCCTTGCGCCGAGTGGCTGCTGCCCGTTTCTTCTGATGCGGGCGCTGCTTCTTCACGCAAACCCTCGAACGCGACTTGCTTCCGCGCTACAACCAACTGGTTCGACCGACGAACCGCCGCAGCGGAAACACGATACTACGCCGCCATGGTAATAAAATAATTGCTTTATTGCAATGCTTTACCTTTTATCACTTCAGCCGCGCCGGTAGGGATAGCAGCGCGCCGGATCGAGTGTGAATTTGAAGTGATCGCCGAGTTTCTGGATCGCGTCGCTATACGTCGCATACGGATCGGCGTTGCTCTTGCCGACGATCACGGGACGAAACCCGCGTGTGTCCATTCCGTCAGGTGGAAGCATCGCCGTCACGAGCGCGACACCGTCCTTGTCGCGCAGGGTGATGAAGCGGGGCATCGAGCGTTGGATATGCGCTTTCAGGCCGATCTTCTGCTCGACCGTCGCCAGCGATTTCGGTGGTGCATATGATTGGGTGGCTTTGTCGTAGGCGTCACGAAAGAAGCGCTCCACGGCATGATCCATGGCGGCAGATTCCAGGGTCGCCTCGCCGATCGTTTCGATCCGGAACCAAGTGGCTGTGCCTGCATCGCAAACGTATTGCATATGTGTACCCCCGGAGACGAAGTTACGTCGAGCGCACTGATTTTCTGCAGAGATAAGCAACTCCAGCGTCGTTGCAAGCGAGTGCAGGTGCGCTACATCGTCGGCTCGCGCCATGCAGCGGCGGTTATTTTGCGCCCGTTTCAGGTGCGGCGCCATCCCTGCCGCATACGTATCGCTCGTCGAAGACCGGGGCACGGCAAAAGAACGCCAAAATTGTGCTTGCGGATGCAGCGTCGTTAAAAAGTAGTGCACGATACGGGATTTGTCGTCCATCGCAGCAGCAGATATCCGAATACAGCCGAGACGATTGAACCTGCGAGTACGCCAATCCGAAGCAGGGTCGCATACTCAGGTTCGGGAAAGGCAAGCATTCCGATGAACAAACTCATCGTGAAGCCGATGCCGCCCAAGATCGCCACTGCACATAGTTGCGGCCATGTCGCCACCTCCGGCAGCCGGGCGATGCCGGTGACCACCGCCACCCAGACCGCACCAGTAATCCCCAAGCTTTTTCCGAAG
The DNA here is from genome assembly GCA_025359165.1 of Hyphomicrobiaceae bacterium. Classification (GTDB taxonomy): domain Bacteria; phylum Pseudomonadota; class Alphaproteobacteria; order Rhizobiales; family Hyphomicrobiaceae; genus JABFRJ01. The sequence goes on along the minus strand of JANYHG010000088.1, from coordinate 3,875 downwards.
AACAAACCGCATGCGATGCCGAGCGGCACCGGATCCACGATCTTGCCGAAAGTCACTCCTGCCAGCGATACCCCGGCATTGGCGAACGCAAACAGTGGTAGAACGCCGAAAGTGACCCAAGGGTGAAGGCTTGCTTCGAGTTCTTCCAGCAAAGATGAGCGTGCTGGATCGCTTTGCCGGAGTGGTATAGCCATTGCCACGAGCACGCCGGCAAGTGTCGCATGAACGCCGGACTTCAGGACGCACACCCAAACGAACAAGCCGGTCAGCAAATATGGGGCGAGCCGCGTGACCCCGCGAAGGTTAAAGATTGCGAGCATCGCGCAACCAAGTGCGGCGAGCGCCAAAGACAGCATGGAAAGATCGCTGGTGTAGAACAAGGCGATGATGACGATCGCGCCCAGGTCGTCGAGGATTGCAAGGGCCAACAGAAACACTTTGAGCGACGCCGGAACGCGTGGGCCGAGCATCGTCAGGACTGCAACGGCGAATGCGATATCGGTCGCTGCGGGAATGGCCCACCCGCGCAGGGCGGATGGGTCGCGTAAATTAAAACCGGCATAAATCAATGCAGGCAGAACCATTCCGCCGAGCGCGCCGATGGCCGGGAGAATAGCGCGATCGAAGCTCGACAGCGCCCCCGTCAGCAACTCCTTCTTGATTTCGAGGCCAACCAAAAAGAAGAAGATAGCCATCAAGCCATCGTTGATCCAGTGCAGCAACGATTTGTCGAGCCCGAGTGCCCCGACGCGGATACTGACGGGCGTTGAGAGCAGCGCGTCGTCCAGCCAGGCGAAGCGAGAGTTGTTGAGCGCGATCGCTAGTACAGCGGCGAACAACATCATCGCACCGCCAGCGCCTTCGTGACGAAGGAGGCCGATCAGTCCTCTCCGATTATCCGCCACACATCGACCTCCGGCTCGGCTTGATAATTTGTGGCCATCAGACGCCGTTTGCCTTTAACCACTCGAGAACGTCGCTGGCGTTGCTGTCGGGCGGAAACACCGGATAGAAAACGTGTCTGATGACGCCGTCGTCAATGATGGCGGCGAGGCGCTTGAGCAACTGCATGTCCGCGACCTGCATTGTCGGCAGCCCGAGCGCACGCGCGAGCAACAGATCCGCGTCCGACAGCACCGGAAACGGCAGGTGCAATCGGGTGGCCATCTCGGACTGATAGGCGGTCGACTGCGTCGAGAGACCAAAGACATGATCGGCACCTGCGGCTTTCAAATCTGCAAAATGATCGCGGAAGGCGCAGCTCTGCGGCGTGCAGCCACGTGCGCCCGGGATCATGTCCCAATCGTCGACCGGACTAATTTCCCCCGGAACGCCCGTGCGCGGATAGGCATACAGCACCGTGCGGCCAGCGAGGAGCGCCAGCGAAATGACGGCACCACTGGTTGCCGGCAAAGCAATGTCGGGCACTCTGAGACCGGGCAGATGCCGCGCACCGCCTCGTCTGCGGGTGGAGGAATTTTCGACCAATCGACGTCGAGCAGGTTTGGCTGATGGGCGCTGACCATGAAGAAACGTCCTGGGGCAAACGTGTGTGTGTGGCGAGGACTTCGTCTATGCTCGCGTCAGCGTGCGCGCTCTTCGTAGTAGCCGATCTTCTCTTGCAGCGGGGTGTCATGGATGCGCACCAGAAAAGCTGGCGTCTCCCCTGACGACGCATGCTCGATCGCGGCAAATACGGGCGCCGAGAAGGTGTCCTTGGGTCCCCACGTCTGCGTCTTGCCGTTGATGATCGAACTGCCGCGTCCACTCACGACGTGGAACACCGCGCTTGACGAACGCAACGGCGGGCGTGCTTTTTCGCCCGGGCGCAGCATCATCGCCGTAAAGCCCATGGTCGGCAGACAGCTCGCGCCGGTTTCCGGATTGACGTAGTCGAGCTCGACCGGCTCGCCACCGTTGTGCTCGGCGAGCCTGCGCAGGCCAGCTTCTGTCCGCGCCCACGGGAAGCGCATCATCGGATACGATACGGGCGCGGGCTTATCCCGGCGGCGCACCGGTGCCAGACCTGCGGCGCGATATTCCACTTCCGAGGGATCGAGGCGATTGCGCGGCGTCTGCAGCGGCGCTTCCACCGCATACGAGCCTTCGAGATAGACGAACAGCGGCAGGTCCAGAGCATCGAGCCAGATGACCGGATCTTTGCCGCTGTGACCGTGATCGTGCCAGCAGCCGCCCGGCGTTAGAATAAGATCGCCCTGGTGCATCGGCAGCTTGTCGCCGTCGACGACGGTGTAGGCACCTTCACCCTCCACCACGATCCGCGCGGCGCTGGGCGTGTGCTTGTGAGCCGGCGCGGTTTCACCCGGCATCAATAGTTGCAGGCCGATGTACAGCGTCGATGTCGCCTGCATCGCACCTGGACCACGACCGGGATCGGCCAGGAACAGCACGCGGCGCTCGGCCTTCTCGACGGGGGTCAACTCGCCGGCCCGCATCAGCAGCGGGCGGACGTCGCCGTAGGCCCAGAGATGCGACCTGGTGACCGGGGCCGGGCCGCCATGCGGCAGCACGTTGCGCATCTGTGGCCACAGCGGCGCGACGCCGACGCGGCCCATCGCGTCGCGATAGTCCTGCGGCAATTCCTCGAGCGTTCCGAGCTGGGTCATGCGCATCTCCAATCGCGTTGTGTGTGGGAAACAGCCACGCGTGCATGCCGGTGTCAACAGCAGCCGCACAATCCAAGTGGAGCGCGTCTACGCGAATAGATTACGTTGCGGCCCCGCGTATTTTGTCTCGTGCGCCAGCAGCCACTGTTTGCGTTCGAGGCCGCCCCCGTATCCCGTCAGCGTGCCGTTCGCACCGATGACGCGATGGCATGGCACAACGATGCCGATGGGGTTCGCGCCATTCGCACCACCGACGGCCCGCACAGCTTTCGGAGCGCCGAGGCGTTGCGCCAGCCGACCATAGCTTTCGGTCGCGCCTGCGGGGATCGCGCGCAACGCCGCCCAAACCGCTTTCTGAAACGCGGTACCGTCAGTGGCGACTGCAACGCTATCGATGGCCGTGATATCGCCGGCGAAATAAGCGTCGAGCGCGATCGCGATGGCCGGCGGTACCGATGCCTCGATGGGTTTGGCGTCGCCGTAGTGCAATCGAAGCAGCTTGCGCATGCGTGGCTCGTAGTCGACGAAATCCAGCACCCGCAACGTTTCTGCCGCATCCCACACGAGCAGCATCTCGCCGATGGGGGATGCATGACGCGCAAAGTGAAGGCGGATCGGAGTCAGCATAGCGGGTTTCGGCGCTGTAGTCGGTGGGAGTAACCGCTGCACCACCAAGAGATCGTGCAGTTCGAGAATGCAACCCACCCCCTACCGATCGATTTCGCCGAATACGATATCGAGGCTGCCGAGGATGGCGGAAACGTCGGCGAGCAAATGTCCACGGTTCATGAAGTCCATGGCTTGCAGATGCGGGAAGCCGGGCGCACGGATCTTGCAGCGGTACGGTTTGTTGGAGCCATCAGCCACCAGATAGACGCCGAACTCGCCCTTCGGCGCTTCGACGCACGCGTAGACTTCGCCTGCGGGCACATGGAAGCCCTCGGTGTAGAGCTTGAAGTGATGGATCAGCGCCTCCATCGAACGCTTCATGTCGCCGCGCTTTGGCGGCACCACCTTCTTGTCGGGTGACGTGATAGGCCCGCGGCCCTCTGGGCGCATCAGTTTCTCGCAACACTGCGCCATGATTCTGGCCGATTGGCGCATCTCCTCGATGCGGATGTGATAGCGGTCGTAGCAGTCGCCGTTCTTGCCGATCGGAATATCGAAATCCAACTCCGAATAGCATTCGTAGGGCTGCGACTTGCGAAGGTCCCAGGCCGCGCCCGAGCCGCGCACCATCACGCCGGA
>JANYHG010000081.1 GCA_025359165.1 Hyphomicrobiaceae bacterium | reverse complement strand
CTCTCACGATGAACGTTTTGAGGCCACCCGGTATTGCCGTACACGAGTGCCGACTCGATCATCGATGTGACACCGAGAAAGCGCCAAGCTCATGAACTCCCGATCCATTCTCATCTCCGGCTGCTCCTCCGGCATCGGCCTGACCGCGGCGAAAACGTTAAAGGCCCGTGGCTGGCGCGTTTTCGCCACCGCCCGCAAGCAAACAGATCTGGCGACGCTGGAACGCGACATCGGCGTCGAAGCATTCGCCATGGAATTGTCCGACGTCGCATCGATCAGTCGCTGCGCCGACGCCGTGCTCGCCAAGACCGGCGGCAAACTCGACGCACTCTACAACAATGCCGCCTACGGCATCGTCGGTGCGATGGAAGACATTTCCGCCGACGTGCTGCGCAAGCATTTCGACGTCAACGTCATCGGCACACACGAACTCACGCGCCGCATGGTGCCGGTCATGCGCGCCCAGGGGCATGGCCGCATCGTGACGTGCTCGTCCGTTCTCGGTCTCGTCAGCGGCCCCTATCGCGGTGCCTATAGCGCGTCTAAATACGCCGTCGAAGCCATGACCGATGCCCTGCGTTATGAACTGGCCGGCAGTGGGATCTCCGTTTCACTGTTGGAGCCGGGGCCGATCAAAACCCAGTTCCTGCCGAGCACATTGGCCCAGTTCGACGCCACCGTCGACGCCGCCAACTCCCCTCACAAGGCGCAGTATGCCAAACGACTTGCCGCGATGGCTAACGACACCTCGAGCTTTCTGAAATTTGGACCGGAGTCGGTTGTCAAAAGCCTGGTTCACGCGCTGGAAAGTCCGCGCCCCCGCATACGCTATCGCATTTCTCCGCACACCTACGCGATTGCCACGTTCCGCCGTCTGTTACCCAGTCGCGTGCTCGACATGCTGCTGTCGCGGAGTTGACCCCGCACGGAAAGGCTGCATCGAAACTTTTGTGACGAACACACTTGCGCCGCGCGCTCGAAGCGGTTTCGATGGCGGCGACTGCTGAGGCTGCCCGGACGCAGGCGGCACGATGACCCGGAGATACGATCATGACGCAAATCCCGCCCCCCGCCGAGGGCTTGTCGCGCGACGCTATTTTCTCCGGCGTCAAATCCGTCGAGGATCGTCACAAGCTCGACGAGGTAAAATTGGCGGCATGGTTGAAAGCCAACGTGGCGAGCTACGACGGCCCGCTCGAGGTGTTCCAGTTCAAGGGTGGCCAATCCAATCCGACCTACCGGCTCGACACACCCGCCCGGCGCTATGTTCTCCGCCGCAAACCATTCGGCAAGCTGCTCCCCTCGGCGCACGCCGTCGATCGCGAGTTCCGCGTCATTTCAGCCTTGCACGCGGTCGGCTTCCCCGCCCCCAAACCCTATGGCCTCTGCACCGACGAGAGCGTCATCGGCGCCATGTTCTACGTCATGGAAATGGTCGCCGGCCGCATCTTCTGGGACGGCACCCTGCCGACGCTGACGCCGTCGGAACGTCGCGCTATCGTCGAAGCTGAAATTACGACCCTCGCGCAGATGCACAACTACGACCCAGCCACCATCGGCCTCGGCGATTACGGCAAACCCGGCAACTACTTTGCGCGTCAGGTCGAGCGCTGGTCGCGTCAGTATCGCGCGTCGGAAACCGAAAAGATCGACGCGATGGAGCGCCTGATGGAGTTTCTGCCGCGCACCGTCCCCAAGCAGGAACGCATCTCGGTCGTGCACGGCGACTACCGCCTCGACAACATGGTGTTCGACGCCCGCGCCCCGAAAGTCGCAGCGGTCCTGGATTGGGAACTGTCCACCCTCGGCGATCCGCTCGCCGATTTTTCCTACTTCATGATGTCGTGGCTGATGCCGCAATCATCGCAAGGCGCTGGTGCCAGCGGCCTTGCCGGCCTCGATTTTGCCGCGCACGGCATCCCCACCATCGAGGAAGCCACGGCCCTCTACTGCAAACTGACCAATCGCTCCGGCATCCCCGAACTCGACTGGTACAGTGCATTCAATATGTTCCGGCTGACGGCCATTCTGCAGGGCATCGCCGGCCGCCTGCGTGACGGCACCGCCGCCAGCGCGCAAGCCGCCGACTCCGTCAAGAGAAT
>JANYHG010000065.1 GCA_025359165.1 Hyphomicrobiaceae bacterium | reverse complement strand
GTTCACCGTCGTCACGTCGACGCCATGCGCCGGTTGCGGCGATGCAATCGTCGCGAACATGCAAGAAATAATCATTGGCTTGGACTTCCGCCACCGCTGCAGCGTGATCGAGCGGCCGACCGTAGAGCCTGCGGCAGCAGTTGGCCCAAAGTAATCAGGCGTGGTCCATCAGACCCGACCACTGTTGTCGGTGAAAAGCGGACGGCGAACGCATCGATCGCGTTAGCTATATCAACCGCTTGCGCGTGCAAGTTGTGACAAGTTGTGTTATTCGTCTCTGCATCCCATGGTCGTCAGGGGGCGGCTTGTGAGCGTTCACGACCCCCGACCGGGAGCCGTGTCGGAACGGTGCGAAGATCGAGAGATCCGAGCAGCGGCGTATAAGGAGAAATCCGAAAGCGCCGGGGTGGAAGTTTTGGGCGCGAGCCTGAAACGGAGCAACCGTTCCGAAGATAAAGCCGGTCCGATGGTGCGAGGTCACGCACGGCACCTGGCTCGAACTGGCGGACTCTTGTGCCCCCAACAACGTGACGTGTGATCAACGTCGCGGTTCGAGCGATCCCCCGGCGGCAAATTGGGACGTGATGCCAAGCATCACACCCCGATCGCCCGGTATCACGTCCCGCCCCTGTCTCTGGGGTAAGAAGTGAGCTGAAACTGGTTAAAACCACACGGCGAGGGCCGGTGTGGACGAAGCTGTTTCATTCCCCTTCTCCGCGCGCGCGCGGGGAGAAGGGGAATGAGCGATCGGCATGTCGACCGTCGCCCCTCACTTCAAATCCGGCAACTTGTAATCCGTGAACTTGGTCCGGAGGTCGCGCTTGGAAACCTTGCCGGTCGGCCCGATCGGCAGGCTTTCGACGAAGATGACGTCGTCGGGCAACTGCCACTTGGCAAGCTTGCTATCGAGCAGTTTGTCGATTTCCTCTTTCGTCGGATTGGCACCGGGTGCCTTGACCGCGACCAGCACCGGCCGCTCCGTCCACTTCGGATGCGGAATGCCGATGACAGCGCAATTGGCGAGGCCGGGATGCGCCATCGCCGCGTTCTCGACGTCGATCGACGAGATCCACTCGCCACCCGACTTCACCAGATCCTTGGTCCGGTCGACGATGGTCAACATGCCGTTCGGTGCCACGCGGGCCACGTCACCCGTGCCGAACCAGCCGTCTTTGTCGAGCGCGCGGGAGGTAGCACCTTCGTTCTTGAAATATCCTGAGACAATGGCATTGCCGCGCACGAACAATTCACCGCTCGCGATATCGTCGTGCGGCAGCTTGTTGCCCTCTTCGTCCACCAGCTTGAGTTCGACGCCATAGACGCGGCGGCCTTGCTTGGCCTTGAGCTCCACGCGATCATTGAAGTCGAGATCTTCCTCGGCGGGCAGCAGATGGCCGACGGTGCCGAGCGGGCTCATTTCGGTCATGCCCCAGCCCTGAATGACCGTGACGCCGTACTCTTTCTCGAACGTCTCGATCATCGGTTTGGGCGCCGCCGACCCGCCGATCAGCACGTGCTTCAATCCGACCGGCTTGCGGCCGCGCTTCTTCATTTCGGCAAGCAGCCCCATCCACACCGTCGGCACGCCCCACGATCCGCTGGCGTGCTCAAGTTCCATGAGCTCGAACAGGCTTGGTCCGTCCAGCCTCGGCCCCGGAAAGATCAACGACGTCCCAGTAATGGCGGATGAGTACGGCAAACCCCAGGCATTGACGTGAAACAGCGGCACGACAGGCAATATCGAGCGGCCAGCGCCGAATGCCATATTGATCGACGACACGGAATACAGCGCGTGCAACACGGTGGAACGATGCGAATAGAGTGCGCCCTTGGGATCGCCAGTCGTGCCTGACGTGTAGCAGAGCGCGGCCGCAGCCGTCTCGGCGAACTCCGGCCAGACGATCTGGTCGGACGCCGGCTCGATCAACGTTTCGTAACACAGCAGCCCAGGCACGTCGGGCATGTGCGCCTTGTCGGTCATCGCCACGTAATGCTTGATCGGTTTCCAGTGCGCTTTCAGCTTGTCGACCAGCGGCAGGAAGGTCGTGTCGAAGAATAGCGCCGTGTCCTCGGCGTGATTGACGATGTAGATGAACTGCTCCGGCGACAGGCGCGGGTTGATGGTGTGGCACACCGCACCGATGCCCGAGATCGCGTAATAGAGTTCGAAGTGCCGATACCCGTTCCAAGCCAGCGTCGCGACGCGGTCACCCGGCTTGATGCCCATGGCGATCAGCGCGTTGGCGAGTTTGGCGATGCGCTTGCGGCTTTCGGAGTAAGTATAGCGATGAATGCCGCCCTCCACCGTCTGCGACACCATCGGAATGGTGCCATACACCTCACCGGCAAAGTCTATGAGATTTGAGATCAGCAGTGGGCGGTTCATCATCATGCCAGCGAGCATGGGCGTCTCCCTTGAAGTGTTAGCGGTCCGGCCCTGTTGATGGCCGGTTGATGCAGTGCAATCTTGGATTTGGCATGGCGCTCGCCCTGCCGTATGCGTAACATCTAGCCGAAAGCGCGGGCGATGGCCAAGCCGCGACGTTCGATTTCGAGCCAAGCCACAACGCTTAAAGGCCGGCGGCACGTCCGGCAACGCTCTCCAGGAGGAAAGTCATGACTGAGACCAACAAGCAAAGCCCAGTTTCGACCGAGCGTCGCGGCGCGGTCGCCGTGATCCGCATCGACAATCCCCCGGTCAATGCGTTGGCACAGGCGGTCCGCGAAGGCTTGGTACGCGAGTTCGCGGCGGCGGCTGCCGAACCAGCCGTCAAAGCCATTGTTCTTACCGGTACAGGCAAGGCGTTTTCCGCCGGTGCCGACATCACCGAATTCAGCACCGGACGCAACGCGCCATTCCTGTTCGACGTGATCACCACGGCAATCGAGGCCTCGCCGAAGCCCGTCGTCGCCGCCATCAATGGTCTGGCGTTGGGTGGTGGTTTTGAAATCGCGCTGGGCTGCCACTATCGCGTCGCATCGAGCACAGTGAAGCAACTCGGCTTGCCGGAGGTTAAGATCGGCATCATTCCCGGCGCAGGTGGCACCCAACGATTGCCCCGTCTGATGGGGCTCGAGCCGGCCCTCGACATGATTGTTTCGGGTGCGCCGATCGATGCCGCCAAGGCGATGGCCGCGGGTGCTGTCGACACCGTTGTCGACGGTGACGTGGTGGCGGGTGCCGTCGCGTTCGCCAACACCTTGATCGAGCACGGCGAAGGCCCGCGCCGCACGTCGGATCGCAAGATCGATCTGGCAGACATGCCCACCGGTCTCTTCGACAACAAGCGCGCGGCTCTGGCGCGCCATCCGAGCGGACCGCTGGCGGCACGCGCCTGCGTCGACGCCGTCCAGGCAGCCACCACCATGAGTTTCGCCGACGGCATGAAGCGCGAGCGCGAACTGATCATGGAGTGCCTGCCCTCGCCTTATGCCAAGGCGCTGCAGTACGCATTCTTCGCCGAGCGCCAGTCGGGCAACATCCCCGGCATCGGGGCGGGCGTTAAAACGCGCGATGTCAAAAGCGTCGGCGTGATGGGCGCGGGCACCATGGGGACCGGCATCTCGCTGGCGTTCCTGCAGGCCGGCTTCCCGGTCACCATCGTCGAGATGAAGCAGGATGCGCTCGATAAAGGCGTTGCCCGCATCCGCGAAACCATCGAAGGCAACGTCAAACGTGGCCGCATCACCGCCGAACAGGGAGCGAGCATCGCGGCGAACGTGACGCCGTCGCTCGATCTGAACAGCCTGGCCACCTGCGATCTCGTCATCGAAGCCGTGTTCGAGAGCATGGCCATCAAGAAAGACGTGTTCGGCAAGCTCGATCAAATCTGCAAGCCGGGCGCGAT
>JANYHG010000005.1 GCA_025359165.1 Hyphomicrobiaceae bacterium | reverse complement strand
CACGCATCGTGCTGCGCGCGTGCCTATCACCAACGACCTCGGTCGGAAGTTGCGTCTTGGCAGCCGGTTGCCGCGCGCTCAATTGAAGATTCGCTACCAACTCGGTACCGATCGATCTCATGTGCTGGTTGTCGATGACATTCCAGAGCGCATTAAAACGGCCGCGGCACTTGCCATTGGAGGCTTCCTCGCCATCTCGGCGGGCAGTGCGCTCATCCTCGGCATCATGCTATTTTGTGGTCGATCGTTCGGCGCCGCTGCGATGGCGTGGCGTACAACGGCCCGACAACCAGACACAGACAACCTGAAATGACCAACCTTTTTGAGGCAGCGGGTCTACAATCTGGCGCTCCACGACCGCTTGCCGATCGCTTGCGGCCGACGACGCTGGCCGAAGTCGTCGGGCAAGACAAAATCATCGGACCCGAGGGCACGCTGACGCGCATGCTGGCGTCGGGACGTCTCGGCTCGCTGATCCTGTGGGGACCTCCGGGCTCTGGGAAAACAACGATTGCGCGACTTCTGGCGAGCGAAACGAAACTCGAGTTAGAGCAACTTTCTGCAATTTTTTCTGGCGTCCAGGATCTTAGAAAGGCGTTCGATCGCGCAAAACTTCGTCGCGAGCAGGGCAAAGGCACACTGCTGTTCGTCGACGAGATTCATCGCTTCAATCGATCCCAACAAGACAGTTTTCTGCCGTACATGGAAGACGGCACGATCACGCTCGTCGGCGCGACCACGGAGAACCCATCCTTCGAACTCAACGCGGCTGTGCTGAGCCGCGCAACGGTGCTGACGCTCGAACGACACGGCGATCAGGCACTCGAGGCGCTGATCCAGCGCGCCGAAAAGCTGATCGGGCGTCCGCTACCACTCGACGCGAGCGCGCGGGAAGCCCTGGTCGGTATGGCGGACGGCGACGGGCGTACGGTGCTCAACATGGCCGAAGAGATCTTCGCTGCCGTGAAAGACGGGCAGCCCCAGATCGGTCGCGACCAATTGACCAAGCTCGTGCACCGGCGTGCGCCGCTCTACGACAAGAACCGGGAAGGTCACTATAATCTCGTCAGCGCGCTACATAAATCGGTTCGGGGCTCGGATCCTGATGCCGCGTTATACTGGTTCTGTCGCATGCTGGAGGGCGGCGAAAACCGACTTTTCCTCGCCAGACGATTGGTCCGTATGGCGGTCGAGGACATCGGGCTTGCGGACCCGCGAGCGCTTGCTGTCTGCAACGCCGCCAAGGACGCCTTCGATTTCCTGGGCTCGCCGGAGGGCGAGTTAGCACTCGCGCAGGCGGTCGTGTACCTGGCCACCGCACCCAAGTCGAACGCAGTTTACACAGATTTCAAGGCCGCCTCCCGCGCGGCCAAGGAAACAGGCAGCGTCGCGCCGCCCAAAATCATTCTCAACGCACCTACGAAACTGATGGAGGCCGAGGGATACGGCGACGGCTATCAGTATGATCACGACACTCCCGAAGGATTTTCGGGTCAGAATTACTTTCCTGACGAAATGCCGCAAAGACCGCGCTATTACGATCCACCGGAACGCGGCTTTGAGCGGGACATTCGAAAACGGCTCGCCTATTGGGAGAATCTCAGACGGCAACAATTGAAATAGAGCTTATTAAGTTTTTCTCAACTACGTCTACGATCGATCATTGATCGCGTTCACTTCTGAAGTGTTTTTAATAAAAAATTCTTTCACGCTTGCGAAGCTCGGTCACGTCGTCGTCGGTGCGTCTCGCGCAGGTTGAGCAAACATGTCGTTGCCTTGGAAAACCCGTTTCACCTCAATTTCGGCGCACACAGGCGGTTCAGTGGCGATCGTTTTCGCACTGACGATTTTCTTGATCTTCGGCTTCGTTGGTGGCGCGATCGATTTTGCGCGGATTTATCGCGCTCAGTCGGCGTTTCAGGGCGGACTGGACGGGGCAGTGTTGGCCGCGGCACGGGCGAAGCAAACCGGCAGCAGCGATGCCGAAGCGATCGATATGGCGCAAGCCTATCTCGATCCCGTGAAAAAGCGCATCAAAGTCGACGGTACTATCGAGATCTCCGTGACCGGCGGTGGCAGCGGCATTCTCGCGGTGGGCAACCTCAGTCAACCCTCGATGTTTCTCAGTGTCGTTGGCATCGACAAGTTGAAATTCAAGGCGGTCGCGACCTCAAGCTTCGGAATCGGGGCCGCCGGCAAATCGAATCTCGAGCTTGTCATGATGCTGGACATCACCGGCTCGATGGCGGGGCAAAAGATTGTCGACTTGCAAACTGCGGCCCAGGATCTGATCGACATCGTCGTTGCCGACAACCAGAGCGACGCGACATCGCGCATCGGGATCGTGCCGTTCTCAGAGGCTGTCAGCCTGGACAAAAATACGTTCGAAGCGGCAACCGGCCAGAAATACACGGGTAAGTACAAGGGTTGCGTCGTCGAGCGCACCGGAGCGAGCGCCTACACCGACGCCACGCCGACTGCAGGTTCGTTCGTCGTTGCGATCGAGGACAACTCGCCGAACAGCCGGTGCAACAGCGCGGCGCACATCTTTCCCCTCACCGACAAAAAGAGCGACCTCAAGAAGATGATCGCGGCGCTGAATGCCGGTGGCTCTACCGCAGGCCACCTGGGTACCGCCTGGGCCTGGTATCTGCTTTCGCCCAACTGGGCCTCGACGATCGACCAGCGGTACCAGACGGCACCCTACTCCGACCTTACAACTACCAATACGGACGGCAGTCCGAAGTTGCGCAAGATTGCAGTATTGATGACCGATGGCGGTTATAATACGCAGTATTCCAACGTCGACTCGACGACCCAGGCGCGCGCCTTGTGCGCGGAGATGAAAACAAGCGGCATTATCGTCTATACGGTCGGCTTTCAGCTCGGCGGCGACCCCACGGCGATCACCACTCTCAAGGGCTGCGCTTCGGACGAGAGCAAATTCTACGACGCGACGACCGGCGACGCACTCAAAGCAGCCTTTCGCGACATCGCTCTGAAGGCCTCACCACTTCGTCTGACGCAATGATTTGTGCTGCCTGATCGTGAGGTTGAATCTTGGCCAGGCTCAAACTCGTTGATCCCTGCTGCGAGCCCTGTATACTCGCAGCTGTTCCGAGGGGTGTTGCAGCCGTGATCGCGGTCGTGACTGAGATGGCCAAAGACACGAACAGCGAAAACTGAACGTGGGCCAAACCCGTCGAACCTGATCCGGGTCATTCCGGCGGAGGGACTGGAACGGCTTGTGCCCGGCACCGCGATACGCTCGTGCATCAACCTCGGTTATCCGCTACGTCCTGGACAGCAGAGCTTCGTCGCTTGCGCGTCTTCGCGCGTTCACGTTCGCCTTGTCTTCAGGAGCCGCCGATGACCATCCAGCCCAAATCCATGCAGCCCGCACCTCAGACGGTGACCACCGGCCCGATTACCGGCTCGCGGAAGGTTTATGCCTCGGTCGCTTCGCATCCTCACATCAAGGTTCCGTTCCGCGAGGTGGTACTGACCGACAAGGCGGAGCCGCCGATCCGCATCTACGACCCCTCCGGACCCTACACCGAGACCGACGCCAAGATCGAACTCGATGCCGGGCTGCCACAAGTGCGCGGACCATGGCTGTTACAGCGCGGGTTCGAGGCGATCAAAGCGCGCGACGTCAAACCGGAAGACAACGGCAACCTGCCCGCCGACAAGCTGGTCCCCGCCTGCCCCGCCAAGCGCACGATCATCGCCGCCGGTGCAGCCAAGCACGTGACGCAGTACGAATTCGCCCGCGCCGGCATCGTCACCGAGGAAATGATCTACGTCGCCCATCGCGAAAACCTCGCCCGCGAGAAGGCTTTCGACGGTGCACGCGAGCGCATGGCCGACGGCGAAAGCTTCGGCGCAGCGGTGCCGGAATTCGTGACGCCGGAATTCGTGCGCGACGAGATTGCGCGAGGTCGCGCCATCATACCCGCGAACATCAACCACCCCGAACTCGAACCGATGGCCATCGGCCGCAACTTCCTCGTCAAGATCAACGCCAATATTGGCAACTCAGCGGTCACGTCGGGTGCCGCCGAGGAAGTCGAGAAACTGGTGTGGGCCATTCGCTGGGGCGGCGACACCGTGATGGACCTGTCGACCGGTCGGAATATTCACAACATCCGCTCGTGGATCATGCGCAATTCACCCGTGCCGATCGGCACCGTGCCGATTTATCAGGCGCTGGAGAAAGTCGACGGCGATCCCGTCAAACTGACCTGGGAGGTGTTCCGCGACACACTCATCGAGCAGGCTGAACAAGGCGTCGACTACTTCACCATCCACGCCGGGGTGCGGCTGGCATATGTGCCGCTGACAGCCAAGCGCGTCACCGGCATCGTCTCGCGCGGCGGCTCGATCATGGCGCGCTGGTGCTTGGCGCATCACAAGGAAAGCTTCCTCTACACGCACTTCGACGAGATTTGCGACATCATGCGCAAGTACGACGTGTCGTTCTCGCTGGGTGATGGCCTGCGCCCCGGTTCCATCGCCGACGCCAACGACGCAGCCCAGTTCGCCGAGCTCGAAACGCTCGGCGAACTCACCCATCGCGCCTGGGCCAAGGGTTGTCAGGTGATGATCGAAGGCCCCGGCCACGTGCCGCTGCACAAGATCAAGGAGAATATGGACAAGCAGCTCAAGGTCTGCGCCGAGGCACCGTTCTACACGCTTGGGCCGCTGACGACCGATATCGCCCCCGGCTACGACCACATCACGTCGGGGATTGGTGCGGCGATGATCGGCTGGTTCGGCTGCGCGATGCTCTGCTACGTGACGCCAAAGGAGCATCTGGGATTGCCCAACCGCGACGACGTGAAAGTCGGTGTCATCACCTACAAGATCGCAGCCCACGCAGCCGACCTCGCCAAGGGACACCCGG
>JANYHG010000079.1 GCA_025359165.1 Hyphomicrobiaceae bacterium | reverse complement strand
CGACCACGATCACGACCACGATCACGTCCACGCATTTGAAACGCACGGAGGCGACGCGCACGAACGTGCGCACGCCCAGGATATCAAAAAGCGCTTTTCCAACCGGCAGGTCACAACCGGGCAGATCGTCATGTTCGGATTGACCGGCGGGCTCATCCCGTGCCCCGCGTCGATTACAATTCTGCTTTTATGCCTGCAGCTCAAAAAGTTCACACTGGGAGCAACGCTGGTGCTGTGCTTCAGCATTGGTCTTGCGGTCACGATGGTCGCAGTCGGTGTCGCCGCCGCCTGGAGCGTCGACCATGTGTCGAAGCGCTGGTCAGGCTTCGATAATTTTGCCCGCAGCGCTCCCTATGTGTCCGGTGGCCTGATCTTGTTGGTCGGGCTTTACACTGCGTATCTCGGCTGGCACGGCTTGCAAGTTCACGGCACTCTGTAATGCCGACGGTCTTAGTACTGACTTATGACCATCGGTATCCGCGCGCGGGGTTGGTGGGGCGGCCTCGCGCAAACAACAGATAAATTCCGGCGCCTTTTGCTATGGAACCAGAAAGTTCTGACCGCCGGAATGACTACAGCTTGACGCGACTGAGCCTCAGCGCGTTGGCGATCACGCTGACTGACGATAATGACATGGCCGCGGCCGCGATGACCGGCGACAAGACGATGCCGAACGCTGGATAGAGCAGGCCGGCTGCGAGGGGTACGCCTGCGACATTGTAAATGAAGGCGAAGAACAGGTTCTGGCGAATGTTGGCCATCGTCGCCTGCGACAGCCGACGCGCGCGTACGATGCCGCCCAGATCGCCCTTGAGTAATGTTATCCCGGCGCTTTGCAACGCGACGTCCGCGCCGGTGCCCATCGCGATGCCGACGTCGGCCTCGGCCAACGCAGGCGCATCGTTGACACCATCTCCGGCCATGGCGACGATACGGCCCTCACGGCGTAATTTGGCGACTGCGAGGCCCTTGTCGGCCGGTAGCACGCCCGCCTGCACTTCGGAAATGCCGAGTTTATCTGCGACCGCTCGCGCTGTCGTTTCGTTGTCGCCGGTTATCATGACGATGCGCAGACCCGCCTTCTGCAGAAAAGAGATGGCGGTCGCGGCGGAAATCTTGACCGGATCGGCGACCGCGATAAGACCGGCAGCCTTGCCGTCGATGCCGACGAAGATTGCCGTGGCGCCATCGCGGCGCATGTCGTCGGCGAGCTTTGTCAGACCGGCGGTGGGGATGTGGGCATCGATCAGCATCGACGCATTACCGGTGACGACCACTCTGCCAGAAATGGTGCCGGTGATGCCTTTCCCGGCTACGCTTTGAAAAGCGCTGGGCACCGGCAACGTCAGATTTCGCTCCTCGGCTGCTTTCACCAGCGCGGCAGCCAGCGGGTGCTCACTGTTGCGTTCGAGGCCGGCGACCGCCTGCAAAATATCGATGTTGCTGAACCCTTCTGAGGCGAAGATGTCGACGATGCGTGGCTTGCCGGCTGTCAAAGTTCCCGTTTTATCGAGCACCAGCGTGTCGACTTTTTCCAAGCGTTCGAGCACCTCGGCATTTTTGATCAGCACGCCTGCCTGCGCGCCGCGACCCATCCCCACCATGATCGACATCGGCGTGGCCAATCCGAGCGCGCAAGGGCACGCGATAATGAGTACCGAGACAGCGGCAATCATCGCGGATGCAAATCGCGGTTCGGGACCGAATACGTACCAGCCCGCAAACGCAAACAGGGCGGCCACCAAGACGCTTGGCACAAACCAGCCGGCGACCTGATCGGCAAGGCGTTGCACCGGCGCGCGACTGCGTTGGGCTTCGGCGACCATCTGTACGATCTGTGCGAGCAATGTCTCGCGCCCGACCTTGTCGGCACGCATCACGAACGCACCCGAGCCGTTCATCGTGCCGCCGACGACATCGTCTCCTAGCGTGCGATGAACAGGCATGGCCTCGCCGGTAACCATTGCTTCGTCGACGACGCTGCCGCCCTCGACGATCTGGCCATCGACTGGCACACGTTCGCCAGGGCGGACACGCAGGTGGTCGCCGGAAACGACTTGGTCGAGAGTGATGTCGGTTTCCCGGCCGTCGGCCGCAACACGCCGCGCCGTTTTCGGAGTGAGATCGAGCAAGGCACGGATCGCGCTGCCGGTGCGGTCGCGCGCGCGGAGTTCGAGGATTTGTCCCAGCAAGACCAGCACGGTGATGACGGCAGCAGCTTCGAAGTACACCGGCACGGCACCGTGAGCGCGAAGCGACGGTGGAAACAGGTTGGGAAATAAGGTGCCGATCACGCTATAGGCCCACGCGACTCCCGTGCCGAGCGCGATCAACGTGAACATATTGAGATTGCGGGATTGCAGCGAAGCCCATGCGCGCTCAAAGAACGGCCACCCCGCCCACAACACGACCGGGGTAGCCAACACCAGTTGCAACCAGTTCGACGTTTGCGGCACTATCCAACTGTGCAAGTCGAAAACATGACTGCCCATCTCGAAAACAAACAGCGGTAGCGTCAACGCCAACGCGACCATGAACCGGCGGGTCATGTCCAGAAGTTCATGCGACGGACCGGTATCGGCGCTGATCTGTTCGGGCTCCAGAGCCATGCCGCAGATCGGGCACGTGCCGGGGCCGTGGCGACGGACCTCCGGATGCATGGGGCATGTATAAAAGTCGTTATTACCTGGCGTTGCGGTAGCCTCGCTAGACGCCACGGGCACCGCCGGGGCAGCCTTGGTCTTGGCCGGTGCAAGATATTTCTGCGGGTCGAGCATGAACTTCTGACGGCATCCGGCGCTACAGAAGAAGTACGCTTTGCCCGCCAATGTGTGCGAGTGCTTCGCCGTGCGCGGCTCTACCATCATCCCGCAGACGGGATCTTTTACCCGTGTCCCATCAACGGCGTTGGACGTGGAGTTATGACCGCTTTCGTCTCGCATGGTGTCCTTCGCTAGTGCAGTTCCGGCAGGCCCCTCCGCAAATCCGCCTTGTGCACCTTCTCCAACGTCGAGCGGGGCATGTGCTGGACGATGTAAATGGCGCGCGGTCGCTTGAAGTCCGCCAGCAGTTCGTGGCACGCTGCCGTTATGCGCGACTGTAGATGTGGGTATTCGGTGACCGGCGTGCCAGGGGTAGGAATGACGAACGCGACGGGCACTTCGTCGAGCATACGATGTTTCTGCGCGACCACGGCGGTTTCGTAGACGCCGGCAACCTTGACGATCACCCGCTCGATCTCGGAGGCGGCGACATTTTCGCCTCCCACCTTCAGCATGTCCTTGTCGCGGTCGGCGAACGTGATGTAGCCGTCGGTTTCCAGCCGCACGCGGTCACCGGTTTTGAACCAGCCTTCAGGGGTAAAGCTGTCGGCCGTCGCCTCGGGGTTGCCGAGATATTCCAAGAACATCTGCAGCCCGCGTGTACCACGACATTCAAGATGTCCGATTTCGCCTGGTGCGACCGCCGTGCCGTCGTCGCGCAGCACGCGAATCTCGTAACCTGATGCCGGCCGGCCGGTCGTCAGGCTGCGATTGCGCATCAAGGCGTCGCCGACGATGCCGTGGCTGACGGTCTCGGTCATGCCCCACCAGCCGATGGAACGAACGCCGAAGTTCTGATCGAAGGGCGGTTCGTTGGCGCTCATGCCGAACATGCGGAAATGATGCTTTGGCACCGGCTGCTGAAGCAACGCTTTGCAGAAGAACGGTAACATCGACGCCCAGGTACACTTGTTCCGCAGCGCGATGTCCCAGAACCGCGACGCAGAAAAGCGTGGCATCAAAACAGCCGTGCCGCCCGCCCAGAGTGTCGGCAATATCGAATAGGTACGTGCGTTGGTATGGAACGACGGCATCATGACGAGATGGACATCGGTGTCTGTCAGTCCCTCGTGGATAGCACCGGTACGCGCGCCCCACAGCGCATTGCCGTGCGTCCACAGGACGCCCTTTGGTCGCGACGTCGTGCCGGACGTGTACTGCACCGAACC
Source organism: Hyphomicrobiaceae bacterium (assembly GCA_025359165.1). GTDB lineage: Bacteria > Pseudomonadota > Alphaproteobacteria > Rhizobiales > Hyphomicrobiaceae > JABFRJ01. The sequence goes on along the minus strand of JANYHG010000079.1, from coordinate 24,786 downwards.
AGGTCGCCAGGGATCGGCGGCGAGCGCGGGCAAAGTCGCCGGATCGCCGTCGATATCGGCAAAACCTAACATGCCTGCAGGCGTTTGCGTCGATGCTGGCGCGTCGCCGTCGACGAGATGATCCGTCACGGCATGCCACCGCACGTTCTTGACGTGCGCCGTCACCAGATCTGCGAGTTCAGGTTGGGTGATGGCGGCGACGGCTTTGCAATTCGCGGCGAAATAGTCGAGTTCGTCGCCGGAAGAACGTGTGTTTGTCGTAACGACGATGGCACCGAGGCGGGCGCAGGCAAACCACAGCAGTTCCAACTCCGGGGAGTTGTCGAGGTGGACAAGAACGGCCTCACCGGCTCTGATGCCACGTTGATGCAACCCGGCAGCAACGCGTAAGACGCGATCGCGAAACTGACGATAGGTCCAGACCTGCCGCGCGCCGACAAATGGCTCCCAGATCAGAAAGGCATGGTCTGCACGGGTTTCCGCGCGCATATCGAGCAGCCAGTTGACGTCGCGTCCGGCAAACGGATTGACGCTCGACGCTGCATCGCGCGGACCCTGTGAGTGAGAGCTGATAGCGGACATGCGGGCTCCGTTACTGGGGTTGAGTTCGATTACAAAAGCCGAGAATGGCGTGTTTCGTGCGTTGTGCCTACGCGAAATCTGGCGATCAGGTGGTCGGCGCGGACATCGCAATTCCTGTCGGCTCCTCGCGGTGCTACAGTCGTCGGACCCCGTAGAAGCGGCATGAGGTTGCGGTTGCGCATGCAGGAGTTTACCGCGTCACGATATGTCAGAGCAGCCGGCTACGCATTGCTGGTGCTGGGGCTGACGGTGTCGTGTGGGTGGGCATTCAAGTTAACATCGCTGACGACGTGGGGTGCTGTTGCGACACCGATGGTACCGCTGACGGCTTTCTGCTTCGTGTTGGCCGGGGTGGCCCTGGTTTGCGATGGCTCGTTGCAGGCCAGCCGACAGAGTGCGTGGGGTGCTGCCCTTTTCATTGCCGCGGCGCTGGGTCTTGCGCAGTTGCTGTTCGATTTCGATCTGGGAATTGGGGCCCGCGTCCCCAATCCCGGCGGCACCGTCGATCGCTTCGTCATGTCGGAATTCACCGCGCTGTGTTTCATGGTGGCGGGGGTGGCCTTGATATTGCAGCGGCACGCGCGGTTTGTCGCCGTTGTCTGGTGCCTCGGCGCTGCCGTTACCCTCGTTGGTGTTTTGACCGTCTTGGATTTCCTGGTCACGCTCGGCGAGCGCAAGCTGCCAGGCCTTATTGCCTTGGCGCTGCCGACAGCGTTTGGTCTTGTTGTGCTAGGTGTTGCTCTGCTCTTGAGCGCTGGCCGGGACAACGTTCAATTGCCGCTGAAGGTCGTGCTTGGGGCTATGGTGGTAGCGTCGCTGCTGCCGGCATTCGTTTTCATGGCGTCGCAGTCGCGCGTGTTGAACGATCAGCACTTGCTGGCCATCAGGACTGCCGGGGCGAACGCGGTCGACAACGTCGCCGATATGGTCGCACTCCAGCTCAAAGATCGCATCGCGCTGCTACGTGGTTTGAGCACTTCGCCGGTGCTGCAAGCAGCGGCGGATGCGGCACCGTCTGCGGCAGACATCGGATTGTTCCACCGTCAATTGCAAAACGCGATGCGTGGCGAAAAGGGCTGGATTATTTTGACCACCGCCGACGGTAGTCAACTCGCCAATTCACGACGGTTGGTGGATGGCGCTGCTGGACCGCGTTTGACTTTGCCAACGATCGCGATCGCTCTCCAAACAGGCCAGCCGCAAATCTCCGATCTTCATTCGAGCGAAACACGCGCGGACGTAACACTCGTCAGTATTTCGTTTCCCGTGCCGAACCAGCCGTTGGCGTTGAACTGGCGAATACCGGTCGGCGAGTTCTCCGACGAACTGAAACGTGCAGCACCCGATGGCTGGACGATGTCACTTTCCGATCGAACTGGACGCGTCATCGCGCGCAACCGAAATCCAGAGCAATGGGTGGGGAAGGCTGTTACCGCTTCGGCTTGGAGCAAGGCTCGAACTGCAATCGAAGGCTTTGATCGGACGCTTACGCTCGAAGGTACCCCTGTATTGACGAATTGGCGGCGATTGCAGTTCGGGTGGACGGCTTTCACAGGCGCGCCCGAGGCATTGCTGGACAAGGCAGGCAGCGAGCAGACCCGGCGGTTGGGCATCGGTGCCGTGATCATGACAGCCCTTGGTTTGCTCTTCGCAACTTTGGGCGCACGCGTAATCAGCAAGCCGTTATTGAAATTTTCCGCCATTGGAGATCTGACTCCGCCGGTCGCTGGGACGGCGGCAAGCGGAGCGGCACCGCAAACTCCGGTGCGTGAAATCAATATGCTGTCGCGCGCGTTGACCGAAGCCGCAAACCAGCGAAAACGGGCGACATCGTCGCTGGCCGAGAGCGAAGCGCGGTTGCAGAGGTTTGTCGATCAGGCTCCGGCGGCGATCGCCATGTTCGACACCGACATGCACTACCTCGCCGCCAGCCAACGTTGGAAAAATTATTTCGCTCCAAGCGAGGGCGAATTGATTGGCCGAGCTCATTACGACGTATTTCAGCGGGTACCGGCGCGGTGGCGCGAGTTCCATCGTCGTGGCCTCGCGGGCGAAGTGATCGACGCCGACAACGACGAATTCATCGCCTTGGACGGTCGGCGGCAATTTATCCGCTGGGAACTGCGACCCTGGCACACGAGTAATGATCAAATAGGCGGGATTACCATTTTCGCCGAAGATGTGAGCGAACGTGCGCGCACCGAGTTGGCTCTGCGCGAAAGCGAGGCGCGTCTCGGCGCGATCGTCGATACTGCGACTGATGCGATCGTGGTTGTCGACGCGACAGGTGCCATCGTCAGCTTCAACCGGGCTGCCGAAACGATGTTCGGCTACGCGTCGTCGGAGGCAACCGGGCAGAATTTTTCGGTCCTCATGCCGCAACCCGAGGGAGCCGCCGATCAAGCGGCGCTCAAAGCGCTTGCCGGCGTCGCCGCACATGCGCCGATTTCGGGCCGGGAAGTCACCGCCATCCGAAAAGACGGTGGGTTGGTGCCGCTCGAACTTTCGGTCGCCGAGTGGACGGTCGGAGGGCGGCAATACTTTACGGGAATCATGCGTGACATCACGATCCGCAAAGAGCGCGAAAATCACGTGCGTGTGGTGATGCGCGAACTGTCTCACCGCACCAAGAACGCATTGGCGGTCGTGCAGGCGATGGCGTGGCAAACGTCACGCCGAACCAAGGACGCTGCAGAATTCCAGCAGCAGTTCACACAACGTGTCGATGGTCTGAGCCGTTCGATAGGCCTCCTCGTGCGCAGCGAGTGGGAAGGGGTCCTCGTGCAGGATCTGGTCGAGGGTCAACTGGCCCCCTTTCTCGACGATGCCGAGAACCGGCTGCGCTGCGATGGTCCGCGGCTGGTGCTCAAGCCCAATGCGGCGCAGGATCTCGGTCTGGTGCTGCACGAACTCGCAACCAATGCTTCGAAATACGGGGCGCTGTCCAATATGACGGGCCGTGTGCTGACAAAATGGTCCGTGACACCGCCGGAAGTCTGCAAAGCTGCACTCGGCAAAAATGTGTTACGGTTCGAATGGCGTGAAATCGGCGGGCCGCCGACGCACGCGCCAACGCATCATGGCTTTGGGACAACGCTGATCAAAGACATGCTGGCGAAAACGTACCGAGCGCAAATTCGCATGGATTTCGAAGTGACCGGACTGGTGTGGCTGCTCGATGTGGATGTGGATCGGGTCGTGATCAGAGAGACGACCGTCGTGCAAGCGGCTGGGTGAACGCGTGACGATCGCCGTGCGTTGTCGAGTAGGTAATGATTGGCAAACGGAAGGTAAGACCTGTCATGACTTCGACACCGCTGCGCGGCCAGCAGATACTCGTGGTGGAAGACAATGCGCTCATCGCCATGTCTCTCGAGGATATTCTCCGCGACGCCGGTGCCGAAGTCGTCGGGCCGGTTGCGACCCTCGAAGAGGCCGAGCGCACGGCGGCTCAAGCTGACGTGACCGGTGCTGTGTTGGATATCATGCTCGAAGAGGTGGAGGTCTGGCCCGTCGCACGTATCCTGCGCGCGCGCGGCGTTCCGTTCATCTTCTCGTCAGGTCATTTCGAGCAGGATACGCTGCCGCAGGAATGGACAAACCATACGATCGTTACCAAGCCTGCGCGCGCTCGAGATATCGTCGATACACTGCGGCGCGTCATCGACCAGGTACAGTGATCCGGGGCGCACACCGGGCATTCAGTAGCTTTTAGCTCGTGCCAGTTCGGCTGCATGGAAATTGGCGTCTCCGAATACTTCTTGTCCGACCCGCGCGCGCTTCATGAAGAGGCCGATGTCGAACGCGTCGGTCATCCCCATGCCGCCGTGCATCTGGACCGCCTCCTGTACGGCGAGCGTGCTCGATTTGCCGGCGCGCGCTTTGGCAATCGCGACGTACGGGCCTGCCTTCGCGAAATCCATGTCGAGCATCTGCAGCGCCTTGAGGACGGCGGATCGGGTGATCTCGAGTTCGCTGTAAAGGTGCGCGGAGCGGTGTTGCAGCGCTTGGAACTGGCCGATGGTCTTGCCGAACTGTGTCCGCTCTTTCAGGAAAGTCATGGTCCGGCCGAACGCCTCCTCGCCGACGCCGATCAGTTCGGCCGCCATCGCCGCGCGGCCGACATTGAGCACTCCGTCGAGAATCTCCGAGCCGTTGTCGACATCGCCGAGGACCGCGTCGGCATCGACGGAAACATCGCGAAACGTCACGCGCGCCGCATTGTGAGCGTCGACCATGACCGTGCGTTCGATGTCGACGCCCTGGGTTTTCGGATCGACGAGAAACAGGGTCAGGCCGCCGCGCACGCCCGGTGTGCCGGATGTTCGAGCGGCCACGATCATCAAATCTGCCATGTGGCCATCCATCACCATGGCCTTTGAGCCGTCGAGCACAAATCCGTTGCCGCGTCGTTTCGCGGTCATTTCGATCGCCAAGGGTCGATGCTTGGGTCCCTCGTCGACGGCAAGCGCGGCCAAGCGTTTTCCGGTGGCGATAGCTGGAAGGTGGGCGGCCTTTTGATCGGCAGTACCGGCGCGACCGAGCGCCGATGCCGCGATCAAGGCCGTTGCGAGGAAAGGCGAGGGCGTCAGGTTGCGGCCGATCTCCTCCATCACGACGCCTGCCTCGACGTGTCCGAGCCCGGACCCGCCGAAGCTCTCGGACACCAACAATCCGGCAAAGCCCATGTCGGCGAAGCGTGCCCACAATTCGCGGGAAAAGCCGGTTGCGTCGCGCGTATCACGCATTTGGCGCAGGTGGGCGACGGGGCCATGCTGGCCGAGAAAGCCGCGCACGCTCTCGCGCAGCATCGATTGTTCGTCGGTCAGCAGCAGCGGCATCTGGGCATCCGTCGGGTGATTGGCTGAACGGTCGGCTGACAACTTACCCTCGGCACACGCAGGCGTACATCGGGAAATGGCGCGACCTTGAAGGCGCGGCCGACGCCTCAAAAGCGCGTCACGATATCGGCCAGGCGCGGGCGCTCACGGTCTTCGGGAATGTCCTTGGCGGTTCCGATATAGACGAAGCCGGCGACGCGCTCGTGCTCGGCGAGGCCGAGCCGGGTTTTGACTCCGGGGCTGTAGGCGTACCAGCCCGTCAACCAGTTGCTTGCGTAACCAAGGGCATTGGCCGCGAGGCACACATTGAAACAGGCCGCGCCCGCCGACAGCACTTGCTCCCATTCGGGTGCGCCGGGATGCGGAGTGACTTTGCTGATGACGCCCACCACCAGCGGTGCGTCGAGGAAGCGGCCGCGCTCGATGGCCAGCCGCTGTGGCGATGGCGTCTCGCGGTCCTCCGCAGCACACACCTCGGCCAGTACATCACCGAACCGGGCGCGGGCGTCGCCCGAGAATACGATGAAGCGCCATGGCACCATTTTCTTGTGATCCGGTACGCGCGCGGCCGCGGTGAGGATCTGCTCCAATTCTGACCCGGTCGGTCCAGGCTCCTGCATCGCCGCCGGTTTGACGGAGCGGCGCGCGAGCAGAAACTGCAACGTTGGGCTTGCGACGGATTTGCCGGCGGCGGGCTGACTGGTCATTTGATGTCCTTGCGTTTTACGCACCGCCTGCGGCAGGAGAGGCCTCGCTAAACCAACCCTGCCTGGAATACAATGAGCCGCATATATCACCGGTTCAACGGTTCGGGTTCCAGGGGGCTGCGCTCGCTGGTGGGAGTAGGCCATGACGACACGACCTCGGGTCTCAAGGGCAGCGCTGACGGCGTTGATGCTGCTTTGGACCGCAATAGCTCCGCTGCTGACCCATGCGACCGTTGCAGTTGCCCAGACTGTCGCGGCCCAGACTGCCCTCGAGACCAAGCCGCAGCCGAGTACGATGCTGATCTTCGACGGATCCGGCTCCATGTGGGGCAAGCTCGACGGCGAGAAGCAGATCAAGCTGGCGCAGGCCCGCGATGGCGTCAAAGCGGCCCTTGCAAAGTTCACCGTCGTGTCGTCGCAGATCGGCCTGGTGTCGTTCGGCCATCGCCGTCAGGGTGATTGTTCCGACGTGCAAGTCATCGCTCCGCCTGAACCGGCGACCGAGCAGACCGTGACCGACCGAATCGTGAACCCGCTCGAAAAGCTTAATCCGAAAGGCAAAGGTCCGCTGACGGCGGCGCTGCGCGAAGCGGCGAAAACGCTCGGCAAGGGCACGGGGCCGCGCAGCATCGTGCTGATCCACGACGATCCCGACAATTGCCAGCAGGACGCCTGCGCGGCCGTCGGCGAGTTGCAACAGACGGCACCCGGTGTCGTCATCCACGTGGTCGGGCTCGGCCTCAAGCCCGACGATGCGCTGCGCTACCAGTGCCTCACGCGGCCGACCGGTGGCAAGCACGTCAATGCACAGGACGCAGCGCAGATCGCGGCCGGTGTCGTCGAGGTCATGCAGCTGGCAGCGCTCGGTGTCGGCGAGGCCGCAGCAGCCACAGCAGCCACAGCAGCCACAGCAGCGAAGGTGATGCCCGTGCCGGCCGCAACTCAGGCCGCAGTACCGGTCGTGGTCGCGCCGGTCGCGCCGGCGGTCGATCTGACGCGCGAGGGCCCGTCCGCCATTCGCCTGCGTGCGCTTTTGGCCAAGGACAGACTGGTGGCACCGGGACATCGCATCGGCTGGACCATCAGCGCCGACCCGCCTCGCGATGGGCAACCGGCGAGCGCGGACGCCGAAGGGTCGGATCTCGTTTTGCCGGCACTGCCGGGTGCCTACAAGGTTCGCGCCGTCTCGGGGCTGGTACAGGCCGAAACAACCGTCACCGTGGCGGCTAAAGGGCAGGCGCTCGCCGAGGTCGTGTTCAACGCCGGCGATATCAGGATCAAGGCACCGCTCGCCGCCGACGCTACGGTCATGGTCGCCGAGCGCGATCCCGCGACCCCTGTCGCTGGCAAAGCCGCGCCCAAAGGTGCGGCGTCGGGTCGGCGTTTGGGCGTCTGGCCACATGGTCAGACCAACCTGCTCGTGCCTGCCCGCGCGCTTATACTGACGCTCGAGCAAAGCGAGCTGCGCTCCGCGTGGCCCATCGATATCGCTGCCGGCGAAATCCGCGAGGTCGACGTCGGTCAAGCGGGCGGCCGAGTCGTTTTGGATCTGCTGCCGGCCGCCGGGCCTGCCAATGTGGCATCCAATGCATTTGGCAACCAGCCCGTCGTCTACACCATCGAGGAGGACGACCCTGACGCGCCGCGCGGCCGCCGTGAAATCGCCCGCTCTGCCGCGTCGACCGCCGAGTTCGTCGTTGCACCTGGCACCTACATGATCGCCGCGAGCCGCAATGGCCTCGAAGCACGCGAACGGATCGCGGTGGTCGCTGGCGAGGTCGTGCGCCGTTCGCTGCCGTTGGTGGCGAGCCGTCTTGTAATGAGCGCCCGACTCGGCAAAGCCCCAGCCGCGCCGACGGACCGCATCGTCGATAGTTTTCGTCTGATGCGGGTCGACGTCGACAACGAGGCAGCGTTGATCCTGCCGGGACCCGCCGTCATCGTCGACGTGCCCCCCGGCCGCTATCGCGTCGAAGCGCGACGTAATAATGCCGCGATACGGGTGGAACAGGTCGTCGACGTCAAGGCTGGTGAGTACAAGGCGGTGGCATTGGAGTATCAGGCAGGGGAACTGCGCATGGACACGGCATTTGCAAGCGAGCCCGGCACTTGGCGAATTTTGGATGCGCGCGGCCGCCTCGTGGGCAGCGGTACCGACGCCGAGACGCGGCAACTGCTGACGGCGGGACGCTATACGGTACGCATCGACATCGCCGGCAAGCGACGCGAACAAGGCATCGATGTCCGCTCCGGAGAAGTCAGTAGCTTACGCCTGCAGTGAAGCGTTGGTGGGAGGGGCACGGCGTGGGGGTGATCGTGAGACAGCGCGATGGGGCACGGCGCGGCATGAACGCCGTCCTCAGCGAGCGGCATACGCGTGTCGCGGCCCTGCTGATGATGCTCGTGCCGATGGCCGCCGAGGCGCAGTCACAGCCCCAGGCCGCGCCCGCAGATCAGTCGCCTCAGGGAAACTGGAGTGCGGTGACACGCAACAGCGGCCCTGCAGCCAATCAGCCCAACGTCGCGTTGGCGGCTGTGTTGATGGAGGATGGGCAGCCGATAGACCAGGGCGTCATCTGGCACGTCTTCCGCGAAAACGCCGGTCTCGACGGGAAACGGCAACTCCTCTCCCAGCATAAGGAGGCTCTGCCGCGCCTTAAGTTGGAGCCGGGCGAATACATGATCAACGCCGCCTTCGGTCGCGCCACTCTGACACGAAAAATCTTGGTCGAGGACGGCAAGCCGCTGCGCGAAATTTTCAATCTTAACGCCGGCGGCCTGCGCATCAAGGCCATCCTCGCCGGTGGCGAACCGGCCCCCGACCGTTCTGTCGTATTTGACGTGCTCAACCAGGAGCGCGACCAGTCCGGCAATCGCATCAAGGTCATCAGCGCCGCTCGGCCCGGCCTCATCATGCGGCTCAATGCGGGTGCCTATCAGGTCGTCTCGACCTATGGCGACGCCAACGCGCGCGTGCGCGCCGACGTGACGGTCGAAGCCGGCAAGCTGACGGAAGCCACCCTCAGCCAGAGCGGCGCCAAAGTGACGTTCAAGCTGGTGGGGCGCGAAGGTGGCGAAGCGTTGGCCGACGTGACCTGGAGCATTATCAGCATCGTCGCGACCAAATCTGAAACGGTCAAGGAGGTGGCTGGTGCCTTGCCGACCCATATTCTCGCCGCTGGCCGATACGCCGTGCTGGCCAAGCGCCAGGGCCGCACCTTCCGCGCCGAATTCAACGCCAAGTCGGGCGAGGCCACTGTCGTCGAAGTCGTGGCGCGGTGATGAGCTTCAACGGGATATTTGATCGACTGAGCCGAGAGCCGACCCGCGTCGAGATTGCTCTGCAACTCTTATGACGCGAGCATGTCGCGATTGGAGGCGTGTTCGCACCTTTCGACGTGCGTTTCCCTGGTCACAATTGGCGTAGGACGGGCAAATGAACTTTTTAGGTAGTCCCGCCGCCAATGGATACAAAAGCCCGTAGATTCGCAAATTTGGGCGCGCAGATTTGAAATCACTGATTTTATCGTCTGGATATCAGTTTAAGCGGCAGTTTTTGGCCATCCGTGGCAGTCAGGGCGAAAAGGACGGTTAACCCAAAGAGTTGCGCCGACCTCGCCCGATTTGATCGAAGCATCGCGTCCTCTGTTGCGTCCGTCGCGCCGATATGTCATCAGAGGCTCGGAAAGACACGACGTGCCGGCTCGATGCCGGAAACGCATGGAATCGATGTTAACGCTGCGGATTGCCCGTCGCCGAATGTCATCGATCCGGACGTGATCCTGCCGGCTTAGCTCAGTTGGTTAGAGCGCTAGATTGTGGATCTAGAGGTCCCCGGTTCAAGCCCGGGAGCTGGTACCATTAAAATCATCGAGTTAGTCGATATTTTGCGAGCTTCGCTGGCCTCTGGTTACATACCAGTGACACACCAAAACCAAGTGTCTAGGCTTGACGCAGGTCGACCAAATCGCTGACCGTCACAGACATGGTCAAATTATCACACCCAGCCACAGACCGTCGGCTGCCGCAATTTGTGGGCTACCGCGAGGTCCAGGTTGCGATGTCAGTGTCGCGGCGGACAGTTGAGCGAATGGTTCGGGAGGGCAAATTTCCTAAACCGGTCCAACTAGCGCCCAACCGAGTTGATTGGCAGGTCGAGACATTACGGGATGGCTGTCCGAACGCTCGCAGGGCCTGGGTGACCACGCGGTTGCCGTCGGTCAGTTTCACGGGGCGGTTGAGGCGGAATTGGGTCAGAAGGCGACGCGCGATTGGCTGATGGAGACCTTTGGATTCCCGCTGATGTTCGTCGTGGGTGCGATTGTTACGCTCCTGCTTCCGTTGGGTTTTTACATGCTCTTCGCGTGGTCATCCTCCGTGCTCTGATAGAGCTCAACCTTGTTTGGTCCCAGCCGTTGTAGCGATTCGGCAACAGCAATCGTAAACGTGAGGGTTTGTCAGAGAGCAGACTTGTACACTGGATAGCTTCTATGCATTTTTGCACGGATGGAGTGAGCAGGACCTTTCGCAAGGTGCGCTACAAGCTCCAAGGTTTCGCGCCGGAGGGGCGAGTCAATTCGGGTTTGCGTAAGGGGACGATAGTAATGTTTAGAAGTACCAAGTCGGTCAGTTTTTTGGCACTGGCGACAGCCGGTGGTTTGATGTCTGTCAACGCGTTTGCTGCTGATCTGGGCGGCGAATGCTGTGCAGATCTTGAGGAGCGGGTGGCCGAATTGGAGGCCACAACAGCCCGCAAGGGAACACGGAAGACGTCGTTGGAGATCTGGGGACAAGTCAACAAGCTCATTGTGAGCTGGAACGACAGCATTAATCGCAACACCATCTTCGGCACGGATAGCACCATCCAATCCACCCGGTTCGGGTTCCGTGGCAAAGCGAATGTCAATTCCGAAATATCGGCCGGTTACTCGCTGGTGGTTGAAGTGGCCAGCGGTGCGCGCTCGTCGATTATCAATCAGTTCCGCGACAAGATCGCCGTTACCGGCGTTTCCAACAACGCGACCTTCGCGGGACAATTCGGCGTCAACGACGCCGCCATCACGATGCGTGAGTCGATCTGGTGGATCGAGAGCAAATCCGCTGGCCGTCTGTCGGTCGGGCGCACCGACAACGAGGGTCCGCTCGGCTTGATCGACGTGGGCGGCATAGCGCTCACTGCAGCCTCCAAGTCGATGTCCTACGTTGGTGGCGGTTTGGCGTTCCGCACCAATCAGGCGTCGGTCAATCCGAACGCGCTCGGATCAGGCAACTTCACCAACTACACCTTGGCGAATACCGGCGACAACGGCGCCGACTTCAGCCCGCGCGTCAACGGCGTGTTCTACCGGACGCCGACGGTCGGCGGCTTCTCGATCGGCGCGAGCTACGGTGGCACGGTCAGCGATGACGGGCTGTGCCTGAACGCCGCTTGCACCCAACCGGCGACGTATGGTCCGATCTGGGGCGCCAACTTGAAATATGCTGGTGAATTCTCCGGCGTGCGCTTGGTCGCCAGCATCGGTCACGAAGACCAGTCGAACTCGAACCAAGGTGGTCAGGTGGCCGCGAATGGCACGTCGATCCGTCCGCACATCATCAGCAACGGTGCGACTTTCGCGGCCATTCACAACGAGAGCGGATTGTTCGTCCAGGGTCAGTATAACGAAATGACCCGTGGCCACGATCTCTATACCGCCGCCGGTGGCCCCTCGGCCTATGCGACTACGCCTTCCGACACCGCCAAGCAGTACTTGGTGCAGGGCGGCGTCGCCAAGAACTGGTTCGGTCTCGGCAGAACGTCGCTCTACGGCGAGTACAGCAAGACGCGGAACGGGTTCAATACGTTCGGCCTGACGGGTGCCGGCGCGACGCTCGTGAACGGCGTGCGGACCGATAACTCGATCGGTGTTGCTTACAACGGCGACAACACGACGCTGAAAATGTGGGGCCTTGGCGTCTCGCAGGAAATCGACGCAGCCGCGATGCAGATTTTCGCCGGCTATCGCAACAACAGCCTGACGTCCGACAACTGCTCGGCGGCCGGTGGTTGCAAGGACATCGGTATCTTCATGGCCGGTTCCAAGATCAAGTTCTGAGGTCTTATGGATCAACGCAAAGAGGGGCCGGTCTTGCGAGCGGCCCCTCTTTGTGTGTCTACTCCGGCTCCGGCTCCGGCTCCGGCTTCGCTGACAGGCGCTGTTTTCAAAGTATTGTTCTAAAATCATTGCACTCGCCCCCCGCTGGGCCAAAGAGCGCGATGATTGTCAACGATATCCTACACGTCCATACAAAGCATATGTCTTGCACGTCGACGATCTAGATCGACGAACCTTAGGGGAAATCTTATGAAGCATGTGTCTCGACGTGCCGTTACGGCGGCTGCCCTGGTTCTTGCAACCGTTACGTGTGCAGCTGCGTTCGACGGCTGGCATCAGGTCGATTCGAGCACGATCGAGGGCGCCGGCGGCGGGTGGGATTATGTATCGCTCGACTCGGCTAACAATCGTCTGTTTATCGGGCACCGCAAGATTGGCCTGCAGGTTTTCGATCTCGCAACAAAAAAAGTCGTCAAGATTATCGACAAGACGGACACCGCGAGTTCCAACGGAGCGTTGCTGATGCCTGAGTTCGACCTCGGCATCTCCAACAACGAAGACGGGACGATCACGCCGTTCAAATTGTCGACTTTGGAAGTGAGCCCGGCAATCAAGCTCGGCGAAGAACTCGACACCAGCCACTACGACCCCGCGACCAAACGCATTATTGTCAACATGGCACCGGCCAAGGGGGCATCCTCGACCGAACTGATCGTGCTCGAGGCGCCGTCGCTGAAACAAGTGGGCGTGATCAAGGTCGACACGAAAAAGCCGGAACATGCCGAGGCCGATGGCGCCGGCAAAATGTACATGGCCGGCCGCGATACCGAGCAGATTTATGTCATGGATACGAAGGCGATGACTGTCGTTGCCCAGTATCCGACGCCCGGCTGCGGCCAGACGAATTCGGTGGCACTCGACGCGGCCAACAAGCGCCTCATGATCGGCTGCCGTGGCAACAAGACCACGCCGCCGAGCTTCGCGGTGATGAACACCGAGGACGGCAAGATCGTCTATACCGCGGAAATCGGCGGCGGCAACGACGGTATGGCTTACGATCCTGCACTTAAGCGAATCTTCCTGGCTAACGGGGTCGGGGCGGTGCTGAACGTGTTCGAGCAGGTCGACGCCAATACCTATAAGCCCGTCGAGGCACTGGGAACGGCGTCGGGTGTCCGCGCGCTGGCGTACGATGCCAAGAACAAGAAGATCTACACGGTCGCGGCCGAGGGCACGGCGGATTTCTCCAAAAAGATCACCACCTCCGTCTCGCCGTTCTATGCCAACACCTTCACCGCGAACAGCTTCAAAGTACTGACGTTCTCGAAGTAACGCGCAAAAGCATGATCGAATCTGGCGATACCACAATTGCGTTCAAGCTGTGCCTGTCCTTTGGCGCGGCGCGCGCACCAGAATAAATGCATGCCGGTGAACTGATGCGGAATCGCTTGCTCGAACTCGGCCCATCACTAACCCGGATCATGCATCAGGCTTGAAGAACGCGGTTTTGGCCATAGCGTAAGAGGTTGAGCTCGTCGAGCCCGAACTATTCACGGAAACTTTTGACGCAGCTCGTTTGGTGGCGACGAAGCCGTTGGATCGGCGTAACATTCTGGTGTCGAAGCAGAGCGTGAGCGTGCCACAGCGGATCGTCACCACCATGACCGACGCTATGCCGTTTCTCCCCGGTCTGTCACCTATCGCGGGCAAGTCGCTCACATCCTCGAAGGATGTCGGCAACTTATCCTCGAACGGTGGCCTCGTCGTGTTGCGCGAGGCAGCGCGGCGTCTCGGGCTCGCCGCCGTCATCGCCGATCCGCTGCCGGACACGCGCAACGCTTTGCTGGTCATCCATTCCTATCGCGCCATGGCGACGGCGCGCATGATGGCGATCGCCGCCGGAGCCCTTGGCCCGAACGCGTTGGCACCGCTGGCGGTTGGAAAGCGGTTCATTTTCAACTGAAGGCAACTTGCAGTCGATGCCTCGTCACCGCTCATTCTCCATCTCATTGTCGCGCCTTATCGGCGTGGGATTGCCGGAGTGAAGCTGCACGGCGGGTAATCCCATTAGTTTTATTGGGCGACGCTATCTTCGGAGAATCTTCTCCAGCGATTTGCCCTTGGCGACCTCGTCGACGAGTTTGTCGAGATAGCGGATCTCGCGCATCAGTGTCTCGTCGATCTCCTCCACGCGGACGCCGCATACGACGCCGGTGATGAGAGTGCGGGACGGGTTCATTCTCGGCGCCTGTGCGAAGAAGTCCTCGAAGCTTGTCTTTTTCGCCAGCTCGGATTCCAGCGAGTCTTGACTGTGACCGGTGAGCCAGCGGAAGACCTCGTCGACCTCGCTCTGGTGCGGCCCTTCTTCTCCGCCTTGGCAATGTAGGAGGGATAGGCGCTCGCGAGCGGCATGGCATAGAGGCGAAGCCAATTGGCGGCTGTCTTGGCTGTTGCCTGCTTCATGATGGCCGCTCCAATGGCGGCCCCGTGACGTCGGGCATGACGTCGATGCCGTCGCCGGGAAAAATGTTGATGTGTGGGTGGTCCTGGAAGAGGCCGGCGGCGGCGTCGATGTCGGCGGCTTCAACGATTACAAAGCCGGCGATCTGGTTCTGCGCATCGGCGATGCCGGATTTTGTGACACGCCTGGTCTTGCCCACCATGACGTCAGCAGCGACGATGGCGGCGGCGTTGCGCTTGCACCACTCATTCCATGCCTTCAGGCCGGCTCTGTCGATCGCCTCCTGCTCGGATCTGGGGCGGGCACGGAACGCGACGACGTCTTCCGGCTTCATGGTGTAAACTGCAACGAAGCGAGGCATGAGCATGCTCCGGACTTGATAGTTTGCGCATCATAGCGGAGCGATATCCTCGGAGCGAGATCCCAGAAGCGGAAGTCCGCGAACAAGTGATCGGCAACACTGACTGCGCCGCCGACCATGTCTGTTGCTGGAGTTATCGCGTCAGCCGATCAGATGTCGATCTTCTCGGCGATCTCGATCGGATCGTCGACCTCTATGCCGAGATAGCGAACGGTGCTTTCGATTTTGGAATAACCGAGCAAAAGTTGGACTGCCCGAAGATTTCCCGTTCGACGGTAGATCAGCACGGCCTTCCTCTACCGCTTCCGAACGCCGGTTGCTTGATTTTGTAGTTTCCGTGCGGCGCTCGCTGAGGTGTTTCAGAGCGGTTTCTGGGGTGAGGTCTACCAAGTCAGGGCGCTGCTTCGAAGTTGAGCATTCGAATTTTGACGCCGATCACCGCCATATCGGCACGCGTGCCGACCACACGTCCGGCCCGATCGGCTCGTTCTCTCGATGTGTAAGGCACTATCTGCCAGACGGCCAAAGCGGCCTGCCTGTTCTATTGTGGCGCCTGGGAAACTGATAGCAACCACCGCCTGCTCCCACCTTGCCTGCCAATCCTGAAAATAACGGCCCTATTAAAACTGCCTATCCTGCGTTCGCTGGCCGATCAGTTCTATCTACTTCGCGGGCTACTGCCGTCTTCGCACAAGGCATTGCTGTTGACGGGTGACCGGCTCGCTGACGAGCGCCGATACCATTTTCCATCATCTCACTTTCCGACCGTCACACGTCTGCAATATGACTCTGTGCAGTTACGTCGGCATGACCCGACACGAACGCATCGAACCGGCCGTCCCGAATTTGTCGCAGCGGTATCGCGCGCTGTTCATTTCGGACGTGCATCTCGGCACTCGCACAGCACAGGCTGACGCGCTGTTGGACTTTCTCCGCCACCATGAAGCGGAAACGATTTACCTTGTCGGCGACATCATCGATTTCTGGCGGGTCCGCCGCAATGTCTTCTGGCCGCAGTCGCACAATGACGTATTGCAGAAGCTGCTGCGGCGCGTGCGGAAGGGCACGCGCATCGTTTTCATTCCTGGCAATCACGACGAGGCCATCCGCGATTTTTGCGGTATGCATTTCGGCGGCATCGAGATCCATCTGACCGCCGTGCATCAGACCTCTACCGGCCAGCGCTACATGGTCATGCATGGCGACGAGTTCGACGTCGTAATGCGAACGGCCAAATGGTTGGCATTTCTCGGCGACCGTGGATACGAATTGGCACTCTGGCTGAATAATCCGCTAAATTGGGCGCGCCGACATATGGGCTTCGGTTACTGGTCACTTTCCAGTTATCTCAAGAACCGCGTCAAGCAGGCAGTGAGCTTCATCGGCGCTTACGAAGATGCGGTTGCAGCTGAAGCCGCCCGACACGGCGTCCAGGGCATTATCTGCGGGCACATCCACCACGCGGCCGACCGCCGCATCGGCACGACGCATTATCTAAATTGCGGCGACTGGGTCGAAAGTTGCACCGCCGTCGGCGAGAGCATGGATGGCCGGATGCACGTAATAAAATGGACAGCGGACGTCGATGAATCAAGACGCGAACTGCTTCAGCAATCCGCATCCGCTCGACAAAGTCAGTTTGCCATGTCGCCCTTCATTTCAGGAACTCCATCATGACGACCGCCGATGACATCGCGCCTCGGTTCGACGCAAACTTACTCGACAGAGCTGTGCATCGCCATCACCCCTGGTCTATCGATGGCGTGCGGGAGAGATTGTTCACCACCGTTTTCAAAAAAATGGTCTACGCCCAGATCTGGGAAGATCCGGTGGTCGATATGGCAGCACTGGACATCCGAGCCGACAGCCGAATCGTGACGATCGCCTCGGGGGGTTGCAACGTAATGAGCTATTTGACAGCGGAGCCTGCTCACATTTTCGCTGTCGATCTCAACGCGACGCATATCGCATTGCTGAAACTGAAGCTTGTAGCAGCCCGCCATCTGCCTGATCAGACGGAATTCGACCGCTTCTTCAGGCAAGCCAACGATAGCTCCAATACTGTTGCTTACGAGAGGCTCCTGCGTCCGCATCTTGACCAGGAAACGCGCCGGTATTGGGAAGGTCGTGACCAGTTAGGCCGTCGCCGAATTACGCGATTTTCGCGAGGGTTCTATCGATACGGCTTGCTCGGCCGCTTCATCGGCATGGCGCACGGTCTGGCGCGGATGCAAGGCCGAAACCCGCGCAAGTTGCTCGCTGCACGAACGCTGGACGAACAACGCAAAATTTTTGAAACCGAATTCTCTCCGCTATTCAAGCGTCCGTTCCTGACGCGCCTTGTCGACAGTCCGTTGTCTCTTTTCGGCCTCGGCATCCCCCCAATTCAATACCAAGAGCTTTGTGCAGGTCATGACCGGCCTTCGACTGTCGTGCATGAAAGGTTGCGGCGTCTCGCCTGCGACTTTGAAATCGCGACGAACTATTTCGCGTGGCAAGCATTTAACAGAGGCTATGCGGCACATGACACCGGTCCCGTGCCGCCCTACTTGGAGCCGACGTCGTTCGATCGGGTTCGCGATGGAACTGCAAATGTCAGCGCACACCAGATCAATTTTATCGAATTCCTGATGCGGCAGCCGGCAGACAGCCTCGACAGATATGTTCTGCTCGATGCGCAAGACTGGATGTCGAATGCGGATCTTGGCTTGCTGTGGCGCGAAATCACGCGGACGGCTCGTCCCGGCGGGCGTGTCATTTTTCGGACAGCCGCACATGACACGCCGTTGCCGGGTCGCGTTCCCGAAGCAACGCTAGCGCAATGGGACTATCAGGCCGACACGTCGTCCGCGCTGCATGCCAAGGACCGATCCGCCATTTATGGTGGCTTCCATCTTTACACACTCAAGGCATGCATCGCGTGAACCTAGCTTTCAGCGATACGCAGACGCGCATGGATCGTATGTATCGCCATCAGCGGCGCATCTACGACCTGACCCGTCGCCACTACCTGCTTGGCCGCAGCCATATGCTTGATGACTTGCGGCCGCCAGCCGACGGGACGATTCTCGAAGTGGGCTGTGGGACGGCCTACAACCTCATCGAAGCTGCGAAGCGCTATCCAGGCCGCCAACTCTGCGGCTTCGACATTTCGACGGAAATGCTGGCGAGTGCGCGACACTCCGTCGAGCGTCGTTCGCCTGGTTCTTCGATTTCGCTGGCCATCGGCGATGCGAAGGATTTCGACGCACAAGCGGTATTCGGTGTCGAGACATTCGATCGCGTTTTCACATCGTATACGCTTTCGATGATTCCCGACTGGCCCGTTGTGCTGGATCGAATGGCACGTCAGGTCGCGCCCGGCGGCACAATTCACGTTGTGGATTTCGGCGATTGCGCCGACTTGCCCCGCACGGCCAAGTCGCTGCTTTACGGGTGGTTGGGTAAGTTCGGAGTCGAGCCGCGTCAGAATTTGCAAGACATCTTGCGCGGGGTTGCCATTGAGCACGATCTGCAGGCGACATTCACACCCCTTTACCGCGGTTATGCGCAGTACGGCGTGATGCAGAAACGCTGAGATTCGCAACACCGTCGCTTACGAGGCGGCCCCCAAATCGTCGACGCTCATGGCATGTCCTTGCCACTCGAACTTGTTGCGCCAGATCGCTGTCAACCAGATTGGCACGATCAACGCGTCGCGTGCGAACGCCAGCAACAGCCATCGCGGTGATTGGGTCCAACCACAGCGAGCGATAAGAGCCGCCTCGCTACCATACCAAAGGGAGATGAAGAGCGGCAGGGCAAAGACGGGTAGCGCACTGACGTCTACCGACAGCAGCAGTATCGGCAGTACCGCGCTCGTCAGAATTTCGGGATAGAAGTAAGTCGGAAACGTCGCGCGGCGCAGTTGAGCCCAGCGAAGTTGGCGTTTCCAGACATCGACCAGCCGCTTGCTGCCGAGCGGTTGCTGGAAGGGCCGGTCGACCAGACGAACGTTCAGTCCCGCCGCGCGAACGACTTTGGTCGCCGCAGCGTCTTCAGCAGGGTCCGAGGCCAACGCCCCCAAGCCGCCCACACGCGTCAACAACGCACGCTGGAAAAACATCACTTTGCCTTGTGCGAATCCTGTCCCGATGCGGGCGGCGGCCAGCTGCCAGCGCGCCTGATAGCCGTTGAGGAATGTCGCCTCGAGTTCGGCCGCAAAATTCTCGCAAAGCCCGCCGATGGGTGGTGAGCACACCATCCCGCAGCGGTCGTCCCAGCAGTTCCGAAGCTGGGTGACGGCATCGATTGGAAGCAGGACGTTGCTGTCCACGAACGCCACCCATGCGCTCGTTGTCCGATCCCATCCTTTGACGAGATTGTTGAGTTTCGGATTGGCGCTGATGCGTTCACTGCCGATCAGCAGCTCGGCATTTACATTCGGGTACTCGGCGATGCAGTCGCGGACCAACGGTATGATCGGATCGTTCGCACTGGCGACGCAGAACAGGATGCGCACGCCCCTGGCGTCAAGCTCGAACGTCGAACGCAAAGTGGCTTTGCTATGAGGTTCAAGCCCGCAAAGAGGGCGAAGGATCGTCAGGTCGATAGGTGCGGCTGGCTGAATATTTGCGTGGTTGCGGCGAGCGCGTGGCCAAGCCGCCACCACCGAAGCCAAGTGGCATGTCAGCATCGCGGCTGCGATGAGTGAGCCGAAACCGATTTCGTGCTGCATCATGACACCACCAGATCCGAGGGCGTTGCTTCGATCAGGTAGGGACGCGTGGCCCTGCTTTCGTCCGGCTCGAACAACCATCCGCCGGTTGGTTCGCGAAGCCGCCTGTCGATCAGTGCGTGCGCCAGCTCCGACACGCGTTTGCGATCCAAACCAGTTGGATCGATGGGCGGCAGGTAGGTGATGTCGATGTCGATCGGTGCGGCACCGGCGAGACGGCACATGGATTGCACAA
This sequence comes from Hyphomicrobiaceae bacterium, assembly GCA_025359165.1. Lineage (GTDB taxonomy): Bacteria > Pseudomonadota > Alphaproteobacteria > Rhizobiales > Hyphomicrobiaceae > JABFRJ01. The sequence goes on along the minus strand of JANYHG010000079.1, from coordinate 4,787 downwards.
GCGACATATCCCCGGTGAACGCAACCTCGCTTGCGAACTCGCCTTCCACATTGAAATAGCGAATGGCGATCGGCTGCACTACGACGCCAGCGTCGACGGCGGGTTGGAAGAGAGCCGGATGAAAGAGGTCGAGGTCGCGACCGTTCGTGCTTGTGCCCTCCGGAAAAATGCACACGGAGCGACCTTGGATAAGCAGTTCGGTAATCTGGCGGCCCGCCGTCAAGGCGTACCGGCGACGGGAGCGGTCGATAAAAATGACACCCAAGCGACGTGCCAGCGCTCCGATGACAGGCCATTGGCCGACCTCGCTTTTTGCCACGAACGTCGTGTCGGTCGAGAACCAAATGGCAACTATATCCAGCCAGGATATATGATTGGCCACCAAGAGGCGCGCACCCGCTCCATCGGGGAGCGGAGCATTGTAGGCTGTGCGTAAGCCGAAGATGCGCAATGTCGTCTTCGACCAGGCAATGATGTGACGACGCCGCAACGGCGCGCCACTCCATGGGAACAGCATCGTCACGCGCACGACGGCATCAAGAACATGCGCTGCTGCGCACAACAGTCTAAGGCTTTTTGTCAACGTGACGCGCATGGCCGTCAGCTCTCGACCGACGGCAGATAGTGGCGCGCATAGCGATCGGCCAGTTTGCCCATCTGCAGCATCATCATGAAGTCGGCAGTGTTGAAATCAGCGTCCCAGTGCGGCGCACCACAAACCCAGGCACCGGCGCGAACGTAACCCTTCATCAATGGCGGCGTCGCCTGCGCGCGCGTGGGATCGCGACCTGTAAGGCTCAGCGGCGTGCGCGGCGTGACACGGTATTCAGGAGGAGCCAGATGCTCTCGCGTCATACGCTCATACAGAGCCGCCGCCGTGTGCCCGCCATCGTTCATCGAGACGCTCGCGCAGCCGATCAAGATATCGCAGGCACTCGCAGTTGCGACCTCGGCGATTGCGCCCCACAGCAGCGCGATGACCGCACCGGAGCGATAGTCGGGATGCACGCAGGAACGGCCGAGTTCGGCGGTTCGTGGCCGCAGATGGCTTAATCTGTCGAAGTCGAATTCCGTTTCCGAATAGAAGCCACCCGTCTTGAGCGAGGCAACGCCAGTCAAGACGCGGTAGGTGCCGATCACTTGATCGATCGCCAGATCCCGCACCAGGATATGGATGCAATGAGCGTCGAAAGGATCGACGTCGAACCCGTTTTCAGGAGACGTAAGATGCGCGCCACCCTCGTCGGCGAAGATGCGCCACCGCAGTCGTTGCGCTTCCCTCACTTCGCTTTTACTCCTGGCGAGCGAAGTACGGAGTTTTCTTACTTTCCGCGGTGCCATGTCCTGGTGCAGCATGTTCATACGATCCCCCTCGCGATAGATCTGTTGCTAGAGGGAGTCTGTGACACCGCCACAACGCGCATTTGACGGGTTTGTGTCAGCCACCGCGCCGTTGGACCGCCGATCCGACGCCTATTTGCCCAGGCCAAGCGCCTGCGCGATGATGCGAAAAACTTTGGTATTCTCGAGGTGCCCGTGAAAGGGTTCCGATCCTGGCCCTGACGCGGTCAGGATGCCGTCATCTGCCGAGTGAACGCCAGAGTTGGCGGTAATCGGCAGATTTCCTTGCATGCGTGCAGAACCCGGCGCGCAGTATTCTTCGTTCGCGATCTGGGTTTTTCCGTCAGGGCCTGGGACAGAGGGTTTGAACTCGCCACTCAGGAATGGCTTGCCGGTCATGCAGTGATCGGGGAATGCGCCAAACGTAAATGCGAGACGACGCGAAACGTCGATTTTGGCGGGGTAGCCGTCAGCATCGGGTGCCGGGTAGTTGGGAAAGCCCGCGTCGGCGTAGGTGCCGAGCTTGTCCCTGAGGCGATCACCGGAACGGCTGTCGTCGACAGTCCCAATGATCGAGACGGGGTGAGTGTGATCGGGAACGACGACGATCAGCGTATCGTTGCGCTTGGCTGCCCAATCCTTGGCAACCTTGACCGCATTGTCGAGCATGATGGTGTCATAGACGGCGCGTTCCCAATCGAGAGAATGGGAATACTTGTCGATGCGGCCGCTTTCGACCATCAGCACGAAGCCTTCACGATTTCGGGAAAGTACGTTAAGCGACACTTTCACCTGATCGACGAGGTCAGGTTGATCCTGGTAGCGCGTCACCGTTCCTTTTTTCAAGATGCGCCGATCCAGTGCGCCATCGATATTGCCGTTGTTGAACAACCCGAGAATTTTACGCGTGGACGCGTCGGCACCCGCAGCCTTCATGTCGGTATCCTGTGTGACAAACGTATAGCCGAGGTTTTTGAATTTCTCGATGTAGTCGACCTCGTCTTCTCGACGTGATCCATTCGCCGACTTGGGCAGGAACCAAGGTGTGCCGCCGCCCATGATGACGTCGGGTTTCTGTTCGGCGAACATGGCGACGATGTCGCCATAGTCGGAGCGTCGGCGCGTATTGGCAACCATACCGGCCGGGGTCGCATCCTCGATTTCCGTATTGGTGACGACTCCGACAGCCAACCCGAGCTTGCGCTTGGCCAGCGAGGTTAGCGTTTCGACGCGCGGGTGGCCGAGCGTGCTTTTATTATTCGCGCAGTACACGCCAAGCGCGTTGACACACGATTTATGCCCGGTCGTGTAGGCCGACATCGAGTTCGCACTGTCGGTGACGATGCTGTCGGTCCCCGCCGTGGAGATCAGCGCCATATGTGGCATGTCGTCGATGGCGAGTTCGCCTCCGTAATGACCTTCCTTGATGCCTTTGGACAGCATTCGGGCAGCCGTTCGATGGGCAACCGACAGGCCATCGCCGATAAAGAGAATTACGTTCTTGGCACGTCGTTCACCCGGCGTGCCGAACACGTCCCAGGTCACCTTCGCCGTCTTGTCGCCTGCCTTGGCTTCGATGACGTACTTGCCCGCGCGCTTGATTGAAGCGTTCTTGATCCAGAATGCGTTGTGCGTCTGACCTTCTTCATTGGGCAGGAAAACCGCTGACGCTCCAAGCAATTCGGCCGCTGGTCGGCCGTTTATGGTGACCTGTGCGTCGTCACTCGTGACGGTGCCTGGGAACTCGACCTTCAAATCGAATCGTGACCCCGAGAGGATTTCTGCGCGATCAAGCGGATAAATAACCTGAGCGGATGCCGTGATCGAGGTCGCCATGAGGCCGCAGGCTATCAAACCTGGGATAGAGAAGATTTTCATCACGTTCTGCCCGCCATTGTTGCCAATTTGCTCTTGGACTAAGAGCCGCACGTGACGCGCACATGACGGTAGCAGGGTGCGCCGACCCAATGACGGCGTTGTTCGCTTCCCTCACCGGACGGCAAACAGCTCGCCGTCTGTGCCGGACAACGGAAGCTTCTCGGCTTCGTCACCCGCGATATTGGGTTCGTGTATACAATGGCTGATCGGGCGATCATCGGCAGGTTGACCGTAAGGAAGCGTTCGAATTCGGCGTGGGTTGACGCCGCTTTAGTCCGCTTACGGAAGCAGTCCGGTTATGACATGGCGAATGGGCGCGGGGGACTTTCGATTCACGTTCGATTTCTGCTTTCGCTGCTGCGCGTCGGGTTCGCTTTTCGTGCTTTGGACGGCCGGTCTCGTGGCAACAGGGTGAGTGCCAAACGGGCGCAGCACTCACCTTCATGACCCTGAGCGGTCGGAGTCGTCTGAAATTTTTTGCATCCGTAAGTGAAATCCGCTCGACGGGAGGTTAGACGCGTGGAAGGCAATTGGGCGATGACCAATCGAAAACGATTAACCGGAGTGTGGCGCGAGGAAAATCCGGAAAATTTGAGTTTGCCCCGCCTCAGTTCCGCTTGCACGTTTCGTCCAATGGCCCCCGAGAAAGTGGTGGTACTGGAGTATTTGAAATCAGGTGAAAGTATTACAGCGGAACCGGGTCAAGAACGCTGCTTGCTTTGCAAAGATGCTTATTCCGGCTCTGGCTCACTCCTCGCTGACGGCGAATGGGCCTGGCCGGAAACGCTGATCCACTACGCTGACGTTCATAACATCGAACCGGAACAGGACTTCCTGGAGAAAATCTTGAGACAAAGTCGCGCCACATAATAAGTGACGCAAACTCGGCGCTATTTCCGGCAGCAATTGGCCCGTTGCTGAGATCGTGGTGACGGTCGGTTTGTAACTAATCGCGTCGGGCATTGCCCCCACCCAATCGCTTCACATTTAGGTACACCCTATCGCAACTTAACGTTGTTACAATGATTACGTCAGCCGCCTTCGAAACCGACGTGCGTCGCGAGCGCCAGGCCGAAGGTATCGCCAAAGCCAAAGGGGCGGGCGTCTACAAGGGCCGCAAACCGTCGATCAATTCGGCTGAGGTCAGGGCGTTGAAGCAGAATGGCCGAGGCGTGACAGAGATCGCCAGCGAACTCGGCATCAGTCGGCAGAGCGTCTATCGCGCTTTGGGTGGGGCCGAGGCGACCGCGACGGCTTTGAAACGGACTCGAGAGGCGCAAAAAGTGCCACGCCGTATGAAACTCTGACCTTAATGGCCCAAGCATAAAAGTGCAAAATCAAACAATTACCGCGTCACCATGCGTCAACCCGCAACGGCCTCCGTCAAGCCGACTTATACCAGCGGCCAAAATTACTGACTCATCGTTCTCCATGGCGTCCACGTCAGTGAAGCGATGCGGCCGACGTCGGCCCTTAGCTTGTTCCAGGCGATGCATGTGGCATCGACGATGGCGTCGTAGTCGTTGAGTAGTCGCTGCGAGAGGTAACGCTCTTTGAGATGTTCCCAG
>JANYHG010000268.1 GCA_025359165.1 Hyphomicrobiaceae bacterium | reverse complement strand
GCAGTTCGAGCTCGATTGCGAACAAGAGATCGCGCGTCAGGGTGCCGATCCAGAGTTGCAGGAATTGTCGCGGCGCTGGTTCGATGCGTCTGCCAAGGCTAAGTATTCCTATCATTTTTCATGGATGGGTCGACCCATCATTCAGTATCCTCAAGATATTGTGGCGATGCAGGAGGTGTTGTGGCGCGTGCAGCCTGATCTGGTGATCGAAACCGGAATTGCGCACGGTGGGTCGCTGGTGTTTTACGCTTCAATTCTGGAACTGATCGGTAAAGGAACTGTTTTGGGAATCGACATCGATATTCGCGCGCACAACCGGGGAGCTATCGAAGCGCATCCGATGATGAAGCGGATCCGCTTGCTGCAAGGTTCGAGCATTGCCCCTGATATCGCCAACCAAGTGCGCATCGCTGCTGCCGGCAAGCGCGTGCTTGTCGTTTTAGACAGTAATCATACCCACGATCATGTCCGCGAAGAACTCGAACTCTATGCGCCGCTAGTGTCGGTCGGTAGCTACTGCGTCGTGATGGATACCGTCGTCGAAGATTTGCCTAGTGATGCGCTTATGGATCGGCCCTGGGCCAAGGGCAACAATCCGAAAACCGCAGTTTTTGACTATCTCAAGGGCCATCCCGAATTTGAGATCGATGACGGCATCGATAACAAGCTGTTGTTGAGCGTGGCTCCCAGCGGCTATCTTCGGCGCAAATCCTGACGCTTGTTCAAGCTTCCGCTGAGTTATTGGTGAGAGCAGTGCGCCAACGCGTCGCCAAGCCCCTGGGATAACTTACGTGCGGGTGCAATCGACAGTTCCCGTCGCATCCTTTCGACAGCGGCGACGATGCGCGGCGGCTCGTCAGGGCGATCGGATAAGGCTCCGAGGTGCACGAGTTCTGGCCGGCCAGCAAGCCGCCCTAGTGTCATTGCCAGGTCGGCAATCGAAACGGCTTCACCGCTGGCGATATTGATCGGTCCGGTCACGCGCGCGTGCGCCAAGGCTGACAATGCGGCACCGGCGTCGCGCACATCCATGAAATCCCTGATCGCGCGACCGGAACTGCACCGCGCCGGATTGCCTGCAGCTAGGGCTGACGCGACCGAGGACACGAGACGCGTCGGATACTCGCCGGCACCGTACAGGAAGAACAGCCTGGCCCAGGCGAACTCCATTCTGATCGAGGCGCAATAGGCTTCGACCACGCGTCGGGTGGCATCCTTCGAGATCGCATACAATGTGGACGGGGCAATCGGCGTGATCGCTTCGCAACAATCGGATTCGGAGGGCCAAGCATACTCGTAGCATGTTCCGGTTCCCACGAACCGGCGCACACCATACTGCGCGGCGGCACGTGCCAGCGCCAGCGTCGCGCCGACCCAATCGAGATTGTCCGGCGCCACCCAGAATTTGCCATGTTCGAGCGTCCACGCGAGGTGCAGAATCGTATCGGGCCGGGCATGTGCAACGACAGCTGCGGACGCGTCCGGTTCGAGCAGATCAGTCGCCAACCATTCGTAGTCACCCTCGACGGCGGGACGGGTGCGTGATACCGCCACCACATCGGCACCCGAGGCGATGAGGGCGATCAGGGTGGCTTTACCGACGAACCCGCTGGCACCGGTCACAAGAATTTTCACGGATGGTGGTCTCGTTTTTGCTACGCGCTGGACCCTCCATAAAGCCACTGGCTGAAATTGTCGCCGTCATCGTTCGGGCTTAGTATGATGCGGATCGATTTTTCTAAACCAAGGTTCGAAAGGCCGCCACCTGACGCTGATCCGCAACATCTCAGCCAACTTGCTCGCGCGGATTTGGGCCTTCGTCATCCAGCTTTTTTTGACGCCTGTGATCGTGCGTTTACTGGGCCCAGAGAATTACGGTCTCGTGGCCTTCGGCGTGACGATGTCGTTGTTCCTGCTGTTTCTCGACCAAGCGGTGAGCCCGGTTCTGGCGCGCGAATTGGCGCGTTCGACCGTCGCGACAACGAACGACGCCAAAGACAATACTGCCGCCCTAACACTTCTCCGCACGCTGGAAGTTGTTTCGATAGCGATGGCGTTGGTGATCGGGGGGCTGGTTGTGCTGACCGCACCGCTGATCGCGCGCTACGGACTGGCGTCCGGAGGACCGGCAGAAGAAAAAATCACTACAGCTGTTCGACTGATCGGGTTGGGATTGGCTGCGCAATGGCCATCGATGCTGTACTCGAGTGGCTTCATCGGACTGCAGCGCCAGGACGTCCTCACGACGATCCGGCTGATCAGCAGCACGGCACAAGCGGTTGGCGCAATAGCAATACTTTTAACGGTATCGGCGTCGGTCGAGATGTATTTGAGTTTTGCTGCCTGCGCGACGGCGATTGCGAGCGCGGCAATGCGGGTTCGTTTGTGGCGTCTGCTGACACCGCCGGGCGGGGCGCGATCCAAGCCTCGTTTTGATGGTGCAAGATTACGTACGCTTTGGCGATTTGCTGCTGGAAGTTTATTAATCGGCTTTACCTCAGCGCTTCTGACGCAGGTGCCGACATTGATCGTTGCCAAATTCTGCACGTTGTCACAACTTGCCGCCTTCACGCTTAGTGCGGGCCTAGCATCGCAGATTTCTGTGTTGACGCAGCCGGTCATCAGTTCGCTGGGACCGCATCTGACGCAAATCGCGGGTGGCGGCGACCAGAAGCTGCTGGCGGACGAGTACCATCGCTGGACGCAGATCATCGTGGCGCTCGTACTGCCAGCCGCCGGTACGTTGATGGCATTCGCCCATCCGCTGATCGAACTCTGGCTCGGATCGAGATCGCCGCTCGTGATGCCGGTGGTGACGATTTTGCCATGGATCGTGCTGGGCACAGTGCTCAATACGCTCGTGACGCCGCCCTATCTGCTTCAGGTCGCCCATGGTTGGACCCGGCTGTCGGCAGCCTCCAACTTGATCGCCGTAGCGATCATACTGCCGGCGTTGTTGCTGTTGGTGCCGCGGTACGGGCCGATGGCAGCGGCAGGCTGTTGGATCGCGGTCAACCTTGGATATTATCTGTTTCAGGTGCCGGTCATGCACAAATTGCTGTTGCCGAGCGAACTCCTGCGATGGTGGCTTGCCGATACTTTGCTGCCTGCTGCGGCAGTGGCAGTCGTTTACGCCGTCGCATGGCTCGCCGTTCCGCGCGTGTTGTCGCCGATGTATTCGTTACCGATCGTCGGCGCGGCCGTGCTCTGCGCATTTGCCGTGCTGATCTCCGCCCTGCCTCTAGCTCGACGCGATCTTAAGCGTGGCAGCAGGCTTCTGTGCTGGTGAGACGTGAAGATGCTTCGCGATTGCAAGCGAGATCGATGAGGTGTTCGGGTTCACCTGTGAGGGAAGCCGATCACCCCGCAAGCACATCTAACGTGCTTCCGAGAACCGCATAAGTGTTTTATTTGTGGTGGGCGCAGTAGGGCTCGAACCTACGACCCGCTGATTAAGAGTCAGCTGCTCTACCAACTGAGCTATGCGCCCGTCCGCCACAAACGGAGTTTCCTAATCAACCTGAACCCGTACCGGGGGAGCTGCGTGAGAAACGGCCCGCACGCGGTCACCCGCTGCAGACAGGCTCCACCTAACACCGCATCGACACAGTGTCCAGCGGTTGAACTTCCGCGAACGCAAAAAACTGGCGAGGCGATTGATACCACGCGCACACGGCCTCGCCGCACCGGCGCGCAGGTCACGACATTATTCAGAACAGTCGACATCTCAGAGCGCGTCCGTGGTATCGCCGATCATGTCCAGCGCCGCCCGTACCGTCGCCAGTCGCACTTCCACCCGACCAAGGTCGCCGAACCTGCATTCCCGATGGCGCGTCGCGTGCCCGGTGCGTGCGACCGCGATATGCACCAAACCAACGGGCTTTTCAGCCGAGCCGCCGCCAGGTCCAGCCACGCCGGTGACCGAAACCGCCAACGCGCCGCCGGCGTTCGCGCACGTGCGGCTCAACGCGCCCTCGGCCATCGCGATGGCGACGTCGCGGCTGACGGCACCGTGCGCGTCGATCAACGCCGCCGGCACGCCGATCAGTTCGGTCTTGGCGGCGTTGGAATACGTCACGAAGCCCCGGTCGACGACGTCGGAGGCACCGGCAATTTCGGTGAGCAGAGCCGCAATGAGCCCGCCCGTACAACTCTCCGCCGTTGCGAGAGTGAGCCGAGCGACCCGCAGTCGTTGGAGTAGGCGGGTCGCTTCGGTCAGCAGATCAGGCTCGAACATGGGTAAGCGCCTTGACAATGAAGAGGGGCCAATTTTATCACGTTTGGTGCCAAGCATCCATCGCGCATCCTCTTGCAGGGTTACGCTGCCGATGGTCTGGTACGATCACACCAGCAGAAGCGCGTATCTGCGCCGCATCACAATGGCAGAAGCGCTCATGCGCGCCGCATAATTAAGGAATGCGCATGGCCGCCACGACAACCAAGCCCCTAGCCGTGCCAACCACTCAGACCTCCGCTGCTGCCGCCGCTCCGATGAGTTGGCGCATCGTCGTGTTCGCGTTGCTGCCGTTCGGTCTCGGCTATTTCCTGTCCTACTTGTTTCGGGCGGTGAACGCGATCGTTGCCCCCGACCTCGTGCGCGAATTGCGTCTGGACGCCGGTCAGCTGGGTTTTTTGACGGCAGCTTATCTGCTGGCGTTTGCGCTCGTGCAATTGCCGCTCGGTATTCTACTCGACCGTTTCGGCCCGCGCCGTGTGCAATCCGCGTTGCTCGCCATCGCGGCGCTCGGCGCGCTGATGTTCTCGCTCGGTGAGACGACGCTCACGCTGACGATTGCGCGCGCGCTGATCGGTCTCGGATTTGCTGGCGGGTTGATGAGCAGCTTCAAAGCTGTCGTGGTCTGGGTGCCGGAACAGCGGCGTGCGTTGGGAAGCGCCTGTGTGATGTCGCTCGGCGGACTTGGTCTGATGACGTCCACAGCTCCCATGCAGTGGCTCGTCGCACAGGCAGACTGGCGGACGGTATTCATGGGCCTCGCAGCGATTACGGCGGCGGTGGCCGTGCTGGTGTTCGCTGTCGTGCCGCGTCCCGATGTCACCGCCAGACCGGCGCCGCTGTCGAGCCAGATCGCCAGCTTGTGGGCGATCATGCGTGATCCCGCATTTTTGAGATTGGCACCGCTGATCGGGTTGACGGCAGGCACCCACATCGCCGTGCAAACCCTGTGGGCTGGTCCTTGGTGGCGCGATATCGGCGGCCTCGATCGCGGCGCGGTTGCGCACAATCTCCTGTTGATGGCCGGCGCATTCTTCGTCGGCATTCTCGGCACGGGTGCGGTGACCGATCGTCTCGTGCGGCGTGGCGTCAGCACGCTCGATGTTTTGTTGGCATTTCTCGCCGCGTTTTTCAGCGCGCAGGTACTGATTTTGACGAATGTGCTCGTGCTGCCGGCGTGGATGCTGTTCGGCATGCTCGGACAGGTCGTGGTGCTGGCGTTTCCCTGGCTGTCGAGCCACTTCGGTGCTGCGCTCTCGGGGCGCGCCAATTCGGCGATGAACCTGATGATATTCTCAACGGCGTTCTTCGCGCAGTGGGCGATCGGTGCGATCATCGATCGGTTTCCGCTCACGCCATCAGGCGGTTTTCCGCTGGCAGCCTATCGCACGGCATTCGGGACATTCTTCGTGCTGCAGATCATTGGACTGCTCGTCTACCTCCCGGCGCATCGCCGGTTGCGTCAGGTTCGCAAGGCGGCTGCTGCCTGACACTCTAAATCGCGAAATGCGGTGATCTTAAACATAATCCGAATTGCGCCCCAATCGCGCCTTTGAATTCCCACAGTGCCGAGGCAACATCCTCAACATAGCCGCTCGATCTGGTGTCTCGGCGAAAATGAAACTGCGGTGCCCCTCGCGGCTTTGATTTCGCCGGTATGACGGATACAGCAAACTCGATCGCGATTTCGATCATGATCGTTACTGAAGCGGAGTGGCGCAGCCGGAGATGTTTGCTCGGCTGCGCTATTGGAACCTGAAAGGTCAGCGAAAGCTGGCCTTTTTTCTTGCCTGAACCCTACTTGCCCGTGAAGCGCGCTTTGCGTTTTTCCATGAACGCCGTGCGCCCCTCGATGAAGTCCTGGCTGACGAAGCAGGCTTCCACCTTCGCCTTGCAGCTGGCGAGATCGCGCTTTGACTCGGGCTTGCCCAATTCGACCGTGATGTGTTTCACGGCCGCCACCGTCAGCGGCGCGTTGCCAGCGACCGTCTCGGCGTATTTCGTCGTCACCGTTTCGAGATCTGCGTCGGCTATCACACGATTTACGAGCCCGATCTGCAGCGCCTCGGCGGCGTCGAGTTGGCGCGCCGAGTAGAAGATGTCTTTAGTCTGTGCGGGTCCGATCGTCTGCACGAAGCGATCCAGACCGAGGTAGCCGTAGCCGATGCCGAGCTTGGCTGCGGGCAGCGCGAATTTCGAACCCTCTGTACAGAAGCGCAGGTCGCAGGCGATCGCGAGGCCCAGTCCGCCGCCGATGCAATAGCCGCGGATCATGGCGATGGTCGGCTTCGGAAACGTGGCCACGTCATTATAGATGCGTTCGGTGGTGGCGTTGTATTTGTTCTGTGCTTCGAGCGTGCCGCGCTCGTCGCCGAATTTGGAGATGTCGGCACCGGACACGAAGGCTTTGCCGCCGGCACCCGTCAGAACGACCACGCGGATATTGGGGTCGTTACGAAAGTCTTCGAGGATCGTGCCGACCTTCTCCCACATCTCGAACGATACGGCGTTGTGACGCTCGGGGTTGTTGAAAATCAGCGTGCCGATGTGGCCGTCTTTGCGGGCGATCATTTTGTCGGTCATGAGGTCTCTTTCTCGGTTCGATCAGGCAAAGGGTGATGAAGCACGTGTGTGGCGCAGGCTATCAGCTGCCGAGTTTGCCGGGTTGGGCTGTGAGGCCTGCCGCAGCGATCCCGGCCAGCGCCGCCATCTCGTCGTTGTCGGAGGTGTCGCCGGAAATGCCGACCGCACCGATCACCCGGTTGTCCGCGTTGCGGATCAACACGCCCGACGGCACCGGCACGAACTTGCCATGGGCGACCGCAGGCAATCCCGACATGAAGACCGGCTGTTTCTGGCTGCGTTCGAACAGCTCGCGACTGCCGAAGCCGAAGCCGAGCGCGCCGTAGGCTTTGCCGGTCGCGATCTCGACGCGCAGGATGCCGGAGTGATCCTCGCGCTTGATCGCCACGACGTGCCCGCCCGCGTCGAGCACCACGACCGTCAACGGCTCGAACTTCATGGCCCGGCCCTTCGCCAGAGCGGCGTCGACGATGGTCGAGGCAAGAGCGAGCGTGAGATGCGACATGCGAAACTCCCCATTTGATGTCGCCTTGGAGCGTATTTTTCCGCAGCGAGCAAGCTCCGTCATGCGCTGGAGGGAAGCGAATTGGGAGTAGTGAGTAGCGAATGGCGAATAGCGAATAGCGAATAGCGAATTGCGACCGGACAACGTCCGGTTCGCAACGACAGCCTTCAGCACCGGCGACTTTTACCCTATTCGCAATTCGCTACTCGCAATTCGCTATCTACCTTCCGCTACTCGCAATTCGCTGGCTACTACAAACACCACTACCGGCCCCGGGCTCGGCCCGTGCCGTTGTTGAAACTGTCGCCCCATACTCGGGGAGCAGAGCGCGGCCGAAGCCGGTTATTCTGCGCGACCCGCCGCGCGGCGGGCCAACTC
>JANYHG010000077.1 GCA_025359165.1 Hyphomicrobiaceae bacterium | reverse complement strand
CTGGGAACATCTCAAAGAGCGTTACCTCTCGCAGCGACTACTCAACGACTACGACGCCATCGTCGATGCCACATGCATCGCCTGGAACAAGCTAAGGGCCGACGTCGGCCGCATCGCTTCACTGACGTGGACGCCATGGAGGACCATGAGTCAGTAATTTTGGCCGCTGGTATAACTCAAATTGCGGCGGCGCTGCCGTCGCAAGCGCTACCGTCTCACCAATTGATGTCGCCGTTGTAGTAGGGCACGCGGATGCGCACATGTCCGGCGGCGGTGTCGACTTTGACGTTGGTGTACGGTGCATTGACCCGCACCGAGGTCCGCTTCGGCACTACCGCGACGCGCGTGTAGGGCACCGACACGTATGTGCGGCCGTCGCGCTTAGTTTCAACGGTCGATCGAGCCGCCAGGGCAGTTGTCGCGGCACCGACCGTGAGTAGCGCTACAGTGGCCAGACATGTTTTAACAGCTTGCATGAGATGTCTCCTGCTTTCGATCACGAGCGTTGGTCCCATATGGTGCCGGGACCGCCCCTCATCGCGAAGTTGTGCGCACATCCTGACGCCATGACAACCCCACATGCGGCGATGCCGCATGCTTACCATCTGAGGTTGCGTCACGCGTGCGGCCACTTTCGCGTGGGGGTGTTCCACGGAAACGCGATCACGCATCGCCAGCTACATGCACCACTATCGCCCGCCGATGCGGTAGCGAGCGATGCTCGAACAGATAGATCCCCTGCCACGTTCCGAGCAGCATCCGCCCCTGTGCCACCGGGATCGATAGCGACGTCTGCGTCAGCGCCGACTTGACGTGGGCCGGCATGTCGTCGGGCCCTTCGCTGGTGTGGACGAACAGCGGATCGCCGTCGGGCACCAGTCGTGCGAAGAACGCCAACAGGTCACGCTGCACGTCAGGGTCGGCATTTTCCTGGATCGTCAGCGAGCAGGAGGTGTGACGCACGAACATGGTGACGACGCCGATCGAAATGTGGGTTTCCCGCACTACCGCCGCCACCTCACGGGTTATATCGGTGAGCGACTGGCCGTGCGTCGCGATGGTAAGGCTGTGCTGATGGTGGGGCATGGAGGTCTATCCTTTGCCCCTAAGGGCATACGATCATGGCGTCTCCAGGTGATCTGCGCTAGGAACCGCCGCGTGGGTCGCAATTGTGCCATGCCCTCGGTCCAACCGCCGGGTAGCACCTCGATGAACTTCGCGATCAGGACAACGGCATGATTTCGACGCTCGGTAAACTCTCGGCGTTGCTGTGCGCGGCGATGGTCACGTCGGCTCAGGCAGGCCCACGCAGTGCATTGCAGTCGGCGTGCTTTGCGCCGCAGTCGCTGTCGGCGCGTATCGACGAGAAGCTGCCGGTGAAGCTCGGCCGTCCGCAGGCGATCGGCGTGCCGCGCTGGAAACCGGCCGACGAGCCGCCGCTCAACACGCTGCGCGGATCGATCCGCCGCGTCGACCTGCCGCCAGGCCGCAAGCTGATCGCGCTGACACTCGACATGTGCGAGCAGTGGAGCGAGATCGCCGGCTACGACGGGGCGATCATCGACTATCTTCGCGCCAACAAGGTCAAAGCGACGTTCTTCGGCGGTGGCAAGTGGATGGCGACGCACGGCGAGCGGGCGCAGCAACTGATGTCCGACGACCTGTTCGAGATCGGCACGCACGGCTGGGCGCACCGCAATGTGCGCGGTATCGGCGGTGCCGATCTGATGCGCGAGTTGATGACGCCGAGCGCAGCCTATCAAGTGTTGCGGCAGGCGTTGGCCTCGCAGCAGTGCGCGGTCGGCCAACAGGCGGCGTTGCAGTCGATCCCGCGCCAGCCCAGCCTCTATCGGTTTCCGTTCGGCGCGTGTAATGCGGCAGCGCTCGATGCGGCGTCGGCCAATGGCCTGCTCACCATTCAATGGGACGTTTCGACTGGCGACCCGGCACCGAGCCAGTCCGCACGCAAGATCGCTGACGAGATGATCCGTCATGTCAGGCCCGGTTCGATCATCCTCGCGCACGCCAATGGACGCGGCGTGCATACGGCAGAGGCGCTGCCGCTCGCCATTCCGGCCCTGCGCGCCAAAGGGTTTGAATTTGTCACCGTGTCGGAGTTGCTGGCTGTTGGCAAACCCGTCGTCACCGACACCTGCTATGACGAAAGGCCCGGCGATACCGACAAATACGACGCCCTGTTCGCGCCTCGTGCCCTGCTGCCCGCTCGCAACCCCGACGCGCTGCGGCCGCAAGTTCCGTAAGCGCGCTCGTGAGCCGAACCAAAAGTGGCGCAGGGAGCGTTGTGCGATGGTTTAACGCGCCGTCGCGGCGCACGGTCCACGCGCGAGCCCACCCAACCCGCTCAATTCAGCGCAATCAACTTCGCCTTGTCGGTCAGCACGAACATGCGGCTACCGGCGACGATCGGGGCGATGAAGGTCGGCTGGCCCAGATCGAGCGTGCTCGCCACCTTGCCGGTGGTGGCTTCGACGCTGGTCAATTGCCCCTTGGACGACGTCAGCCATAGTTTTCCACCCGCAAGCACCGGACCCGACCAGACGGTGCTGCCCGCCAGTTTCGTATTCCACTGGATCTTGCCCTCCTTGCGGGTGATCGCCATCAGGTGACCGCTGGTGTCGACGACGAACACGCTGTCGCCGGAGACCACGGGCTGCTGTGTGCCCGGAATGGGCACGGACCACATGCGCTGGCCATTCCGCAATGATGTCGCGATCATGCGACCGGCATTGCCGACGGCGAACACCATGCCGTTGTCGATGACCGGGCGTGCCGCGTCCGTCATAGAGGCGACCGACGATGCGCCGCGCGATTGGGTGAGATTTTCGGTCCACACCGACGCGCCGGTCGCGAGGTTGACGCCGACGACCTCGCCCGACGTGAACGGGGCCACGACGAGTGTCCCCTCGATGGCCGGACTGGCGTTGGAGGTGAAGCTTGCTTTCTCGCCGATGCCGCGATAGCGCCACTGCTCGTTGCCGTCGTCGGCTGAGAGGCACACGAGTTCGCCCTCGATGGTGACGACCAGTAGGCGGCCATCCGCAGCCGTTGGTGACGTCCGCATGGGTACGCCGATGTTGCGTTCCCAGAGTTTTTTGCCGCTGGCCGGGTCGAGCGCGACGACGGTGCCGTAGCCGGTCGCCACGAACAGCTTGTTGGTGTCCGACGCCAACCCGCCGCCATAGCCTTTTTCGGCGGTTTTTTCGCCTTCTGGCTTGATTGAAGTGCGCCAAGCCTGCGCGCCGCCCGCAGCCGAAAAGGCCGTCACGGTGCCGGCGGCGTCCAACGTATAAACGCGTCCAGCGAAGGCGATGGGGCTGGCGCTGAGTTTGCCGTATTTGCTCGAGCCGGTGCCGGCGTCACTTGTCCACACTGTTTTGACGGACGCCGCCAAGGCCAAGTGACCGGGTGAGTTGTTGGCCGTCCCGCCGGGTTGGGTCCAGGCCTCGTTGCCGGCAAACGCGGCGATGGCCATCGGGCGATCGGCCGGCGCGATGTCGAGCCCCGTCGATGTGGTGTCGGCGACGACGGGCACGCGTTTGCCCGGAAGCGGCTGCTGCTTCTCGGCGAATGGATTGAGTTCGGTCATTTTAGGCAGGCTGGGAAGGCTTTCCGAACAGCCGCTCATCGCCAGCGCCGCGACGATCAGACAGGCGGCAGAAACCGCCTGGGCCGGCACACCCGAGCCGGATACCCGCGCAATCAGACGGAACTGGACACGATCAGAGCGGACATGCGCATGTGACATCGAAAGGTCCCCAAGCAGTCTGCAACGGTCCGCTCGCGCGTATCAAATCCGTTTGCGTCCGCCGCTTATTTCTTCGTCGCCGCCCCTGCAGGCGACGTTTTCGCAGGTGCCGCAGGCGCTGCCGCAGCCGGTGCGGTTGGCGTGCCTGGAGTTGCAGGAGCCGCCAACGTCCCCTTGGCCGCGAGATCGGCGGCCACGATCGACCCCATCATGATTCGGGCCCGTTCAGCTATCCCCGCCGGGACCGAGGGATCGCCGACGAGTTTCTCGAATTGCGTCCGCGCCGCCTCGGTTTGTCCCGCCTTGAGCGCCGCCATTCCGAGCAGTTCCTTGGCGCTGAAACGCCAGGCGTTACTGTCGGAGGCCAATGGTGTCAGTTTTCCCTGCATCTCGTCCCAGCCTGCAGTATCGATCGTCAACATGGCGGTTTGCAGGCGTGCGAAGTCGGCCAACACGGGGTCAACGCTGCCGTCCTTGGCGAACGCCTCGTATTTCGCCACCGCCTCTGCGGTTTTTCCGGTCGCCGCATCAGCCGCCGCCAGCCGGAGGCGCGCGATGCTGCCGAAGCCACTGCCGGACTTGCCGACGGCTGCCAGCGCCGCAGCACCCTCGTCGACTTTGCCCGAGGTCAGCTGTTTGATGCCCGCGATATAGGCCGCGCCCTGCGCCTCAGCGGCGGACTGCCGTCGGCTCTCGACCAGCTTGTAGGCACCGACGCCCAGCACGAGCGCCACAGCGCCTGCCAGAATGTACCCACTATAGCGCTCCCACAGTTGCGAGAGTTGCTCGCGCTGCAGTTCCTCGTCGACCTCCTTGTCGAACGCCTCGTTCTTCGGCGCGGCGGGTTTGCTGTCGCGCGCGTTGAGCGCAACGCCCGTTTTCGGCGATTTGGGAGAGGGCGGCTGCGTCGTCGGTTGCGTCATTGCCGTGAGAATCCGAAGTTGATGGCCGCGACGATTCCGCCGAAGGCGCAAGGTATATGAGGGCGTGTCAAGTGGGCGTAATCGGCTTCCGCCGGGCTGTGAAGCGAATTATGCAAGCGAAAACCGAGCACCCTGTCGCGGCCACTCACTCACCCAAGATACCCTCTTGGCCGCAGTCATAGCCCGAGAACGGTCGCCGATCCACCGGAACCGCAGATGGCGCGATCAAGGCGCAAAGCTCGTCCGTACCAGTGGCACCCCGATCAGGTAGGCGTGACCATACAGCAGCATCAGCACATAGGCGATTCCGCCGACGGCGATCGCCATGATGTCGCCCTGCAAGCCGCCTTTGGCCGTGCCGAGCGGGCCGAGCGAACTCCTCGACTTGACCGAAATGCGGTCCAGCACGCCATAGGCGAGGAAGCTGCCGAACAGCAGTAGGCTGGCGAGGTCGCCCCGCACCAGCAGATGAGCGAACGCCCATAACTTGACGGCGGCCAGCATCGGATGCTTGGCGACGGTGCGAATGCGCGAGGGGATGTAGGCTGCCGCCAGCAGTATGAATGCCAACAGCATCAGCAGAAGTGTTATGTGCTTCATGAACGCGGGTGGATACCACAGCTGCACGTTGCCGATGCCGCGTCCGTGCGCTTCGCCATAGCCCATGGCGATCATGATCAGCGCCACCAGTGACACGATCGAGAACGCCAGCAGATACCCGCTCGCCCCCATCTTGTCGCGCAGGCTCGCGCGCATCGCGGGGGCCGCCGGCAGCAGATGCGGCACCATGAAGGCGAGCAGTCCGGCGATGAGCAGCAGCATGATGGCAGTCCCCGATAAGCAAAAGGGAGGTGTAGCATGGTGGGCAGTATGCGCGCGATCTCGATGCAAACCGATAGGCAAGCAGATGTCGGATGAAGCCAGCGTTAAGGGCAAAATCAAGTGCTCGCACGGACACCCGTCCGAGCGAATAAGATAAAGACTCAACGGTTTGAATGCGTCGAGCGCGGTATAAAGGCTAGTGACGAAGAAATGAGCGTGGTGGCCGCAACTCAAACCCAGGTTCCTGGGACAGTCTGGACTTGTCGAGAGCTGATTGTCGGCGATTTGGCAGCATGGATGAAGATCTGGCACGCTGACGGTGTTCCAGAAAAACACCGCCGGCGTCTTGCAAGTCTGCGTCTCGTCTGGAACTACGCCGGACTACGGGCCACGATGCTCTTTCGCCTCAGTCATCAGCTCTGGCGCATGGGCGTCCCGATACTGCCGGGTGTCCCCACTCGACTGAACATCACACTGCATGGCTTCGATGTGCCCTATTCCGTACACATAGGGCCAGGGCTTTACGTGCCGCATCCGGTCGGAACGGTCATCACGGCCCGCTCTATCGGGCGGAATCTGAGTCTAATCAGCGGGATAACTATCGGAATGCGGCATGAACCAGCGTTTCCGATCATCGGCGACAACGTATTCATCGGAGCAGGTGCGCGCGTGCTCGGTGGGATCGTCATCGGTGACAACGTCCAAATAGGTGCCAACGCTGTGGTCCTGAATGACGTGCCCGCGAACTCGACAGCGGTCGGTGTGCCGGCCCGCATCAGTCCCAGGACGCTTAAACAAAAGGTTAGGCCTTAGCTGGATAGGTGATCGACCCGATAGGCTGAAGCTCGACAAGCCGGACACGTCGGTGTCCGGCTTGGGAGGATCGATCGATTGGTGGATCTTAGTTCTTCGCCTTGTCGACCAGCGCTTTTTCGCTGATCCACGGCATCATGGCGCGCAGCTTGGCACCGACCTTTTCGATATCGTGGGCGTCGTTCAGGCGGCGTGTGGCCTTGAAGGCGGGCTGGCCGGCCTTGCACTCGCGGATCCATTCGGTGGTGAACTTGCCCGATTGGATGTCTTTCAGCACGCGCTTCATTTCGGCGCGCGTTTCGTCGGTGATGATGCGAGGGCCGGTCACGTACTCGCCGAATTCGGCAGTGTTCGAGATCGAGTAGTTCATGTTGGCGATGCCGCCTTCATAAATCAGGTCGACGATCAGTTTCACTTCGTGCAGGCACTCGAAATAGGCCATTTCCGGTGCGTAGCCGGCTTCCACCAGCGTCTCGTAACCGGCGCGGATCAGCTCGACCAAGCCGCCGCAGAGCACGACCTGCTCGCCGAACAGATCGGTTTCGCATTCTTCCTTGAACGACGTCTCAATGACGCCCGCCTTGCCGCCGCCGATCGCCGACGCATACGACAGGAACAAGTCGTGCGCGTTGCCGGTCTTGTCCTGGTGGATGGCGATCAGGCAGGGCACGCCGCCGCCGCGTGCATATTCCGAACGCACCGTGTGGCCTGGGCCTTTGGGAGCCACCATGCCGACGTCGAGATCGGCGCGCGGTTCGATCAGGTTGAAATGCACGTTGAGGCCGTGGGCGAACAACAGGGCCGCGCCCTTCTTCATGTTCTCGTGCAGATGGTCGCGGTAGATGTCGGCCTGCAACTCGTCCGGCGTGCACATCATCATGATGTCGGCCCATTTGGCGGCCTCGGCCACTTCCATGACCTTGAACTTCGCGCCCTCGGCCTTCTTCCAGCCGGCGGAGCCTTTGCGCAGTGCAACCGCCACGTCCTTGACGCCGCTGTCGCGCATGTTCTGCGCGTGAGCATGGCCCTGGCTGCCGTAGCCGATCACGACGACCTTCTTGCCCTTGATCAGATTGATGTCGGCATCCCGATCGTAATAGACGCGCATGTGACTTGTCCCTTCGTGGAAATGGCCCGGATGGCCCGGATTGGCCGTTTGGATGATTGTGGCCCATGCCCTAGCGGCTCAGGCCACGGGGGGCAAGGGCGAAAGCGGGCGAAGCTGGGGTGCAAAGGCTGAACTGGCGTGATTTCTAGGCCTTGCCGGCAGCGATCGAAAGCAGGATCCGAACCAATTCGTCCGGCGCAGTCACATTCGGACTGTGACTGGCGTCGATGTCGTAATAGCTCCAGCGGGGATCGGATTTCGCAGCAGCAGCGAATTTGCCGAAGGGGTCGTCAGACGTTTTTCGGGTACAATAGATATAACTGCGGGGTATCTCGAGGTCGAGATGCTGCAAGGCGATGGGTTGATTGAACGTGCCGATCGGTTGCCATCGCCGCCGCGCCGTGATCCACGTGATATCCGCATGCGAGGTGTCGGCTGGCGTCGGATTTGGTGCAAGCAGCCAGCTATCACCCTGTGCCGCCGTCATGGAAACCCGCTTCGCTCGATCATCTTTCGAAACGAGATCGTTCAAACTTTGGCCGTTCTGCGGGACGAATGCGTCGACGTAGATCAGGCGCGCAATCCGCTCGCGAGTCTTGTCCGCGACGCCGGTGGCCACCATGCCACCGTAGCTGTGACCCACCAGAACGACATCGTACAGGTCTTCGTAAAACAGCAGGGAAACAACATCTTGAATGTGCGTGTCGAGGGTGATCGTCGGGGCAGACAGGTGCGCGCGCTCACCCAGCCCGCTGTACGTCGGTATGAATATCTGATGGCCGGCCTGCTGCACCAGTGGCCGGACCTTCTTCCAGGCCCAGCCCGCAGACCAAGCGCCGTGGCAGACAACGAAAACGGTCATCCGCATACCCTTCTACACGTGCCGCCCCCACCTGCGGCTTGGCTGCACGTAGCCGACCGGCGTCGCGCTGTAGTTCGCCCCGGCCGGAGCGCGACCAGCGCGTGAGGCGCAAACTATGCCAATGCTGGCGCGATGGTCTTGCAGACGTCGCACAGGCCCTTCACGCTCTCGACCGACTTCATGAACATCTGGCGCTCGCCAGCGTCCATCTCGAGTTCGACGATTTTCTCGACGCCATTCGCACCGATTACGACGGGAACGCCGACGTACATGTCGGTGACGCCGAACTGGCCCTTGAGGTAGGCCGCGCACGGCAGCATGCGTTTGCTGTCGCGCAGATAGCTTTCGGCCATCGCGATGGCAGAGGCGGCCGGTGCATAGAACGCCGAGCCGTTGCCGAGCAGAGCCACGATCTCACCGCCGCCGCCGCGCGTGCGCTTGATCATCGCATCAAGATCCGCTTGGCTGAACATGCCGAGCTTGACGCAATCCGGCAGCGGAATGCCACCGATGGTCGAGTAGCGTGTCATCGGCACCATGTCGTCGCCGTGGCCGCCCAAGGTCATGGCGCGAACGTCCTCGATCGACACGCCGGCCTTCTCGGCCAGGAAGCAGGCGAAGCGCGCACTGTCGAGCACGCCGGCCATGCCGACGACCTTGTTGGCGGGCAAGCCGGAGAATTTCTGCAGCGCCCACACCATCGCGTCGAGCGGGTTCGTGATGCAGATCACGAAGGCGTTGGGCGCATACTGCTTAATGCCCGCGCCAACCGCTTCCATGACCTTCAAGTTGATGCCGATCAAGTCGTCGCGGCTCATCCCAGGCTTGCGGGGCACGCCGGCGGTCACGATGCAGACGTCGGCCCCCGCGATGCCCTCGTAGTTTGCAACGCCCGCACCCGACAGCTTGGCGTTGAAGCCTTCTACCGCAGCGGTCTGCGCCAGATCGAGCGCTTTACCCTTGGCCGTACCTTCCATCATGTCACACAGAACGATGTCGCCGAGGCCCTTGAGGCCCGCCAGCAATGCGAGTGTGCCGCCAATTTGGCCGGCGCCGATCAGTGCAATTTTGCTGCGGGCCATGCTGTCTCGTGCTCCATCTTGATTATTTTGTCGCGTATGGGACCGTTCGTTAGCCGGAAACGTTGTGGCCGGCAAGGCGAGCGTGGCCTGCCGCATGGTCGCGGCGGGATTCGCGCTGCGTTCACCAAATGTTAAAATTACCGATTGGGTCGAGTGATGGAACTGGTAGTCGCTGAGTGTCGAATATTCGGGAGCCTATAATGTCGGAGCAGTTTGCTGGCCGCTATTGCATAATCGGGGCGGGTGCGTCGGGAATCGCAGTTGCAAAAACGTTCGTCCAGCGATCGATCCCGTTCGATCTGCTCGAGCGCGAACACGACATCGGCGGTCTTTGGAATATCGGCACCGACAGCGGCATCGTCTACGAATCCACGCAC
Organism: Hyphomicrobiaceae bacterium; assembly: GCA_025359165.1. Lineage (GTDB taxonomy): Bacteria > Pseudomonadota > Alphaproteobacteria > Rhizobiales > Hyphomicrobiaceae > JABFRJ01. The sequence goes on along the minus strand of JANYHG010000077.1, from coordinate 3,037 downwards.
CTGATTTCCGCGATCAGCACCTCGGCCTTCGAGGATTTCCCGGTTGAACCCTGGGTGCCGGGAGCCGGTCCTGACTATCCCGGTCATGCTTGGGTGCTCGACTACTTTCGCAGATACATGACCGCTTTCGGCATCGCACCTTTCCTCGAAACGGGCGCACATGTCGAACAGGTGATGCCGACCGAAAATGGCTGCTGGGAGGTCAAGATCGCGGGTGAAGCATCGCCGCGCCGCTATGCAGGCGTCGTGGTCGCCAATGGTCATCACGACAAACCCCGGCGACCAACCTATCCCGGCACGTTCAACGGAGAGATCATTCATTCGCGCGCGTACAGGTCGCAACGCCAGGTGCGCGACAAACGTGTGCTCGTTGTTGGCGCCGGCAACTCCGGCTGTGATATCGCCAAGGACGCAGCCTTCGTGTCGAGCGCGCCCGTGTATCTGAGTATGCGCCGTGGCACGTGGTTCGTACCGAAATTCATCCTGGGTTTTCCGACCGGCGACGTTCTCGCCAACGTCGAATGGGCCCTGACGCCGCTGCCGCGAGCTTTGAAGGCTTATCTGTTTCAGTCCTCTCTTTGGGTGCTGCAGGGGCCGCCGTCGCGCTATCGTCTGCCCGATCCCGACTGCCGCATCGACGGCGCGCACCCCACAATGAGTGACGATATTCCGCGGCTTTCCGCGCATGGCCGCATCATTGCGAAGCCGGCGATCGAACGTTTCGACGGCGACGACGTCGTCTTTTCTGATGGATCGCGCATTGCGGTCGATCTGATCGTGCTGGCAACCGGCTATGAACTGTCGATCCCGTTCCTCGATCCGAAATATTATCTGGGTGGCGACGGCAAGCCGCGCCTCTATCTCAATACCGCTCACCCCGAGCACGAGAACCTGTATTTTGCTGGACTCATTCAAGCCAACGGCTCGATCTGGCGGCTTGCAGCATTACAGGGCAAGCTGATCGCGAATGCCATTATCGCTTCGGCGACCGATCCCAGCGAAGCCCGCGCGTTCCGCCGCGTCGTGCAGCAGGGCGCAGGACCGGTCAGCCGGCAGACTTTCGTGCCCTCCGAACGCCACAAGCTGGAAACCAACTATTTCGACTACGCACGCGTGCTCAAAAAAAATCAGCGCGTGTTCAAGCACGCCGGCCGAAAAAACTGGCAGTATGAGAACCTGCCGAACCCGGTTCGTAGTCCGATCCAGCAGGCGGCGGAATGAGCATCGCGGGGCGAAACGCGTGCCGTGTTTGCTGAATAGTTTCGACGTATCGTTACGATACGTAAACAGTATTTTATTGCCGGCTCCCAATCCGTTCTATTCCGTTCGACCTCATCTCGCGATCGTCGCGCGCAAGGTCGATGAAAAACACAATGGGAGCTGTTGATGTTGAAATTTGCTTTTGCCGCGCTTGCCGCATCGGTCGTGCTTACTCAGCCTGCGTTCGCCGCCATGGATTGTGGCGGTAATCTGGACAAGCACACCAGCAGTATCATGAAGATGTCGGCGGCGACGCCCGAGAAGCGTGCTGCGCTGCAGCGCATGGCACTCCGCGGTTACGATCACTGCATGGCCGGTGACGAGCAGAGTGCCGAGCAGTTCTGGAAAATGATCGCGACCGCAGGAAGCAGATAATTCAAGCGATCTCGTGCGGCTGCTTACGGCAGCTGAACATACAGTGGCGGCGGAACCATTTGCCGCCGCCACTGAGGCTCGAACGGCGTTGGCGAGATCCAACTTGCCCGGCCTTAAAAAGCGTACGACAACGCTGGTGGCGATAATCCATGAAACGCGCCGCTGGAGAAACACTCTTGGAAATCCACGAAATCCGTTATTTCCTGGCCGTGTGTGAAACGATGAATTTTTCACGCGCAGCGGAGCGCTGCAATGTCTCCCAGCCGTCCCTGACGCGCGCGATTCAAAGCCTGGAAGGCAAACTCGGCGGTGGACCGGTAATCAACCGCGAGCGCGGAAATACGCATCTGACCGAGTTGGGCCGGCTGATGCAGCCGTATTTTCAGCGTATGCTCGAAAACATGGAAGCGGCTGTTTCGACCGCTCGCACTTTATCTGTGCTCGGCGCGGGGACATTGAAACTCGGCCTCATGTGCACCATCGGTCCGGCAAAGATGATCGGACTTTTCGAAGGTTTGAGCCGCGCTTATCCGAACATGCAATTGATATTGAAAGATGGCGCAGCCAGCATTTTGCAGGAACAGCTTGCGAGTGGACAATTGGACGCCGCGATCTTTTGCCAGCCGGAAGTTCTCGACGACAGATTTCATGTCTTGCCGCTTTATAGCGAGCGCTTTGTCGTCGCCTTTCCCCCCGACCATCCCTGGCGTGAGCGCGAAGCCATCACGCTGGCCGAATTGCACCAGCAGCCATATCTCGCTCGCGTCAACTGCGAGTACAACGATCACATTGATGCTTTGATGGCGCGCGCTGGGATCGAACCTCTCTTTCCCTACGAAAGCGAACGCGACGATTGGATCCAGGCCATGGTGATGGCCGGCCTCGGCTGCACCACGATTCCTGAGTATGCAGTCACTCAACCCGGGTTGCCGTGGCGTCCGCTGATCGAACCCACCGTCAGCCGGACGATCAATCTTGTGTCCGTGCGCGGTCGTCCGCATGGCCAGGCGATCGGTGCCCTCGTCATGGCCGTCAAACGTCACGCCTGGGTGCCGAAATCCAAGGTAACCGCCGCCGTGTGAGTTAGGTGCGTGCAGCGTATCGGCCAGCGAGCCCATCGACGCTCACGCGACAAAGCCGCAGTTGCCACGCGCTTGGCGGGCGCTTAAACCGGCGCGATAACGTCTTTACTAGCGCGAGTATCCGATGACCGATCGCCGTTCCCTACTGATGTCCGTCGCTCTCATTGTTGCTGGCGGCGTTGCCGTGGTCATTCCCCGCGCCTCGATTGCCGCCGAGGCCGCGAGCGCCGACGGCACCATCAAAATCTCCGGCAGCTGGACACGCGCCACACCGGCTGGCGCGAAGGTCGCGGGTGGCTTCCTCACCATTGCCAACACCG
>JANYHG010000199.1 GCA_025359165.1 Hyphomicrobiaceae bacterium | reverse complement strand
GGCGATCACTTGGCCGTTGTTGGTGGTGGCGCCTGCGATATCGAGATAGATGCCCGGCGCTCGAACGACGCCCGTACCGGTGTTCGTGAAGGTGTTGGCTGCCACGGCAAAGGCCGTGCCGGCATCGACCGTGCCGGAATTGGCGACGCCGCCGCTCATCTGCAGCTGCACCACGCCTGTCGCCGTCAGTGTGCCAGCGTTGCTGGCGGTTTGACCTGATATACCGATACTGCTCGCCGACACGAGACCGCTGGCCTGATTGACGAAGCTGGCCGAGGTGACCGTCAGCACATCGGCGGCGACGATCTGGCCGGAGTTGGTCACGCTGAGCAGCGGCGCGACGACGGTGGTGACACCCTGTGCATTCGTCGAGAGAACGCCGGTGATCGCGAGCTGGCCGCCGCTGCCGATGATCCCGAAATTTGCAACGCTGGTCGCCTGCAGGCTCAGCCCGCTACTCGCAACGATGCGGGCACCATTGGTGTTGTCGAGGTTCGACTGCGATTGCAGAATGAGCGTACCGGCGCCGATGAGGCCGGCGCTGCCGTCGTTGCTGATGCTGCCAGCGGTCGCCTGCAGGTAGGTCTTGGCGATCAACTGTCCGGCATTGGCCAGCGCGCCCGACGTAGCGATCCACATCTGCGGCGCGCTGATCTGACCGGACGCTGTGTTGCTGGCCGATGCGGCGACGATCTGGATGGCGTTGCCGCCAGTCATCGTGCCGCTGTTAACGAGCCCCGACGTGATCGCGACATCGATGAAGCCGAGACCGTTCAGGGTACCGGCATTGGTAACGCTGCCACCGCGCAGGGTCAGGCCGGGAGCGGTGACGACGCCGGCGGCCAAATTGGTGAAGTCGGCCGAAGTGAGGCTCACAGACCGCACGGCCTGGATCGTGCCGCTATTCTGCGTGCGCCCGGCAATTGTCAGCGTCACGTCGGTGTTGGCGGCGAGTTGCCCCGTGTTCGTCAGCGTCTGCGCCGACAGGATGAAGGTCTTGTCGGCGAGCATCTGCCCGTTGTTGACGGCTGATGTCGCGATGCCGAGCGTCACTATCGGCGAGTAGATCACGCCGGTCGATTGGTTGGTCAGCGTGTTCGCTGAAAGCGTCAGGCTGTTCTTGGCATAGAGGATGCCGGCGTTGATAAAGTCGCCAGCCAGCGTGCGGTTGAACGTCGTGTCGACGATCGTGCCGGTGGACGTGTTGATCAGGTTGGTGCCGAAATTGACCGTCAGATTGGTCGGCGTCCCCAGATCGAGGTAATCTGAGTTGGTGAACGTGTTGGAAGCTGTCAACGCGATCGCGCCCGGCGCCGACCAGCTGGTCGAAGTGCCGAGCGTCAAATCCTTACCGACCAGGGTCAGCGTGGTGCCGGAGCCGAAATACGATTGATCGAGTTGAAGCCGCTTGCCAGCGCTCGTGGTGATCGTCTTGCCGTAGACGCCCAGCTGCGTCGTGACGAGATTGCCGCCGGTCGACGCCAAGGTAACGACGCCTGATGCCATGATCGCGCCGTTGCGCAGCGCCATGTCGCCCGTCGAGATGATCGAGACGTTCCCTGAAATATTGAACGTCGCCTGGCTGTCGAGCGTGCCCGTCGCCTTGAGGCTGAGATCCGACAACGCCATGACGCCGGCGTCGGCACCGAGCACGACATTGACGCCAGACGCTGTGTATTTGCCGCCCGCCTGCTGCGTGCCGAGGATCGACAGATTGCCGCCAGCGTTCAACGCCGTATCGGCGTAAGCCGTCGAGGTCTTGAGAACGAGATCACCGGCCGAGGTGATGGTGAGCTTGCCGTTAAGCGCCTGCACGTCACCCAGCATCTGCACGCCAAGCCCGAGATCCGACGCCAGCACGGTGACCGTGCCGGCGCTGATCGTGCCGTTGACCGTCGATTGAATGGCCGAACCGGAGAGACCCGCGACCGATGTGCCGAAACTCGTGTAGGTGCCGCTGGCGGCATCGAAGGAGCCCGCGCCCGCCACCAGGCGCGCCAAGCCCTCCGTCACGACAGGCGCGTCGAGATAGATCTGTCGCCCGATCAGATCGACACCGGTCAGCTTCTGCGCCGTTCCCGAGCCAAGCCCATTGCCGGTCACCGACACCGTGCCGCCCGTGACGCTGTAGGCCACCGTTCCCGCGGTGTAGTTGGGCACCGGTGTGCCCGTCGATAGCGTCACCGTGCCGGTATTTATAAACGTGCAACCGACGCAGCCGACACCGTTCGGGTTGGCGATGATGACGTTGGCTTTCTGGCCGAACACTTCCGTGGGACCGGCCAGCGTGGAGGCCGTCGAGCCCGTGACTTCGTTGAGAATTGTCGCGGCAGGTTTGGTGCCGATCAGATTGGGATTGCCATTGACGCTGCCGCCGATGATCGACACGCCGCCAGTCGAGGAGTTGTTGAGGATGACGCCGCGAGAGTCGACATTATATTGATTGAATTTGTTGTGTGAGATGCCGCCCGCCGAGGGCGCCGCGATGTCCACCTGCGGCGTGCCGTTGCCGCTAGTTCCTACATTCGGCCGGAACTGGATCGGAGCATTTGGATCGGTCACCACCTTTTGCGCGTGCGCCATCTCGGCCATGAATGGCGCGAGGATTTGGCCAAAGACGAGCGACCAGATCGAGACCACCGACGTGATGCGGCGGGCAATGGGACGGGCGCGGCGGGGCGTGATTTGCATGGGGGCGTTCCTGATGCTGCGCAGTAGGGCTGCCGCCCTACCACCCGCCTGGGAGCACAGCTCCCAGACCCTCAGTTTTTATGAAAGAATAAAGGGGAGGGGTTCGGGGAACCCGTTCCCCGATTGGGGTTTGGGGCGAAAGCCCCAGTCGCGCAGCGAGCCTTACGGCGCCGCTTTCCACGTACGAGCTTCCGCCTGCGCCTTGCTGATATCGGCGACCGTCATGAGCGCCGAAACCCGCTGCAAGGCTTCCGGTCCACGCGGATGATTGCGTGCGGTCGCCAGATTGTAGTCTGCGTGCGCCTTGACCAGGTTCTTGTCGGCTTCCTCAATACGACCGAGTTCGAACAGGCCAACGGGGTTACCCTTGACGGCGGACTTTTCGAAGAACCCGCGCGCCTTGACCGGATCCTTGGCCACGTCCTTGCCGTCGCGATGGAGCAGGCCGAGCACATTGAGCGCGCCGATGTGTCCGGCATCGGCGGCCTGCTGGTAATATTTGAGGGCGCCGGCGATGTTTTTAGCCGCATGTTTGCCGTCGTTGAGGATTTCGGCGCAGTTGAACATGGCATCTTTTTCGCCGAGATCGGCGGACTTGCACATATTGGTCTTGGCCAGTTCGTAGTCTTGCAGCACGCCGTTTTCGCCACGGAACTGCATCAGGCCGACACGATTGAGGGCTTTGGCGCTGCCTTTCTCGGCAGCGGCTTTGTAAA
>JANYHG010000159.1 GCA_025359165.1 Hyphomicrobiaceae bacterium | reverse complement strand
GCGCACAAACGCTTCGCCGACGGGTATCATTTCTGCACCCTAATCAATGATATCCGCTTGCTTGCGGTGGCGGCACAAAATGCGGTGCGCGAGGCGCGCGGAGAAGCGAAGGCTGAAGGTTCGAAGTCCTATTGATCGATCTCACTTTTCAAAAGCGACAAACGCGCTGCGACGAATGTCGGAGCGCGTTTGTCATCGAATGTTTAGCCGCTAGTTCACCGCTCAAACCCTACACCGACACAAATTGTCAGTGACCATGATCGTCCGCGCCGCGACATGTTTCAAACAGAAACCACGTGCGCCGTTCCGTTTCATCGATCCAAACTTCGAGCAGGGACGCCGTGGCGACGTCACCGTTATCGTGGCACAGGTCGTGAGTTTCGCGCAAATTGTGCGCAAGCGATTTGTTGTCATCACAGAGTTCTGACAACATCGTGGTCGGCGTGACAAACGCCGCTTCATTATCCGTGACACGCTGAAGCTTCGAAATCTGGCCGATCGAGCGTAAGGTCGTGCAACCCAATTTACGAACGCGCTCTGCGAGCGGATCAGTCATCGCGAACAACTGATCAGCTTGCTCGTCGAGCAGGAGATGATAATCGCGGAAGTGCGGACCACTCATGTGCCAATGGAAATTTTTGGTTTTCAGATAGATCGCGAATACGTCGGACAGAGCGATGTTGAGAGCGTCGCTGATAGCCTTTGTGGCGTTGGCCTTCAAATCGGTCGGAGTTGCAAGTTGAGCAATGGTCGCCGAGTTCTTCTGCTGCTGTGCCGGCTTCACATCTTCAATTTTCGCGGTCGCCATCGCACACTCCAAAATCACTGATTGCCTGCGTTCAAAACCCGTCGATGGGGATTTTCGTTCCCCCGATTTCTAGAGGGGCACCCGACACCGGCGCGAAGCATCAGGCAACTCGATGATGTAATTGCCTTATTGTATCCAAATTTGACTGGTGTATTCGGGTCGGCACTCGGGGGAGAAGCCATGTCATGCCCGTAACCGGATGCATGAAAGACCATGGCCGTGCGGCGTGCGCCACTGATGCACGAGTAAACCGCAGACCGCGCCTTACAAGCGCCTTCTGTCAGCCCATCGCAACTGATGCAGAGACTGCCGGCAGCAAAATCTGCTTGTCGACAGACTCCGTTGATGCGACCGCGCGTCGAAATACCAAATCAAAAGGAGCCTCGCCGAATGGCTCGAAAACGCAGACCTACGACCGATTCGGGCACAGTCATTTTGCATCTCGTGCTGATGGTGTCATTTGTCATCGCCTTGTTCACGGGCTTGCGGATCGCCGCCGACGATACGATCGCACCTTGGCTTGGCGTCCTCGATCCCGTGCTACCCGTAGAAAATTTGTGGTTCCGGCATCTGATTGCCGCGCTTGTGCTGACCGCCACCCTCACGGGCTACGTCGTGTATATGGTCCGCGCACGTCTTACCGCGCGCGTCCGCCTCGACGCGGCACGCTTGACCGGTCTTCGCCGACGCGGCCACACGCGATACGCGGCCCTGCATTCATTGGCCTTCTGGGGTTTGATGCTCTCGCTGGCGGCGGAAGTCGTCACCGGTATCGGATTGTTTTTCGGCGGCGGCGCTTCCATGCTGGCCATTCATTTCTGGGCGACTTCAGGCTGCGTCGTCTGCGTGACGATGCATGTGCTGCTGCAAGTGGCGATGGGCGGACTGGGACAGCTCAGCCGAATATTCCGCCCCGCACCACTCGTCGTCGCTCCGCCTCCACCCGACCTGGCCGAACTGCTTGCCGAGGAGTTGAGCCGCAGTGCGGCGACCGCGCGATCCTCGCACAACAGTGCATCCGCACATCCTATCGCCAGCGCAGCCGGCGCGATTTTCGCCGTCGGTGCCATCGCCGTTGGCGCAGAACAGACCACCCGTCCGGAACTGCTCGTCTCGCTCATTTCTCCAGTCGAAGCCCCGCTGCTCGACGGCGACTCGTCCGATCCGGTCTGGACCAAAGCCAAGCCCGTGTCAGTCCTGACCACACAGGGTGGCGACTTCGGCGGCAACGGCCAGTCCCTCGTCGAGATCCGCGCGGTGCACGACGGCGAGTTCATTTATTTTGCATTTACCTGGGACGACCCCACCCGCTCGCTGAAACATCTCCCGCTCGTCAAAGCCAGCGACGGTTGGCATGTCGCCCAGACCGATCACGACAAGGGGGATGAAAGGCGCTTTCACGAAGACAAGTTCGCGGTGCTGTTTACGCCGCCGTCGTTACCGTTGATCGGTACAGCGATCCATCTTGCGGCGGCACCGAGTTCCAAAGCACCATCGAGTAGCACCGGTCGTGGTTTACACTATACACAAGGGCCCATCGCGGACGTCTGGCAATGGCGCGCATCGCACCAGGGATCGATCGGTTATATCGACAATTGTCACTTCGGCGCGCTTGCCGAACCGACACAGGATCAAATCGAAGGTCGCGCCCGATACGCGGGCGGGTTCGCCGTCGACCCTGGCCCTGTGGCCTATCGTGCCAACGTCGTTCCAAACCCCGGCAAGTCGGCTGCCGATGCCGTCACGCCGCTGAGGCTGCCGCGCGATATGGCCGCGACGGCCCGCGCCCTGGGGCGGGTCAGCGACACGTCGCTGCAGAGCGAAAGCGAGGGCGCACGCTGGTGGATGGGCGACGCCGAAACCGTGCCCTTTTCAACTGCCGCTGACGCAGCACTGCCCGTCGGCACAGTCATTCCCGGCATCATCATGCACGACGCCAAACCCGCCGATCGCACCGCCGTGCGCGGTGCTGCACGGTGGGCGTCGGGACGTTGGACCCTCGAGGTGGCTCGCCGCCTCTATACCGGCAGTGCTTACGATATCCCCATGAAATCCGGCATTCTGATGTGGGTCGCCGCCTTCGACCATTCCGAAACGCGCCACACACGGCATCTCAGGCCCTTCCGACTGGAGATCGAATAACGATGGCAACGACGCATACCGTTACGCTCGGCGCGGACACTTTCACAGTACAATCGGGGCAGGTCTTATTGGACGGCGCCATCGCCAGCGGCGTGGACATCCCGCACGACTGCCGCGCCGGCCGCTGCGGCAGCTGCATGACGGAACTGAAGGCAGGTATTACTCTCGGCGGCGAAACACGTCAGCGCGGCACCATCTACGCCTGTCAGGCGCGCGTATTTTCCGATCTCAAAATTGAGGTCGAGCCGATGCCACAGGTCGATAGTGTTCGCGCAACTGTGAGCGTCCTTGTCGACCTCACGCCTGACGTCGTCGAACTCACGATCACGCCGAAAAAATCGTTCACCTATTTGCCGGGACAATATTGCCGTTTTACCTTCAACGGATTTCCGACGCGCTGCTTTAGCCCCACAGCAGCGCTCGACGGCTCTGCCGCATCAGGCAGCTTCCATCTACAGATCAAGCGTGTCCGCCAGGGCCGCGTTTCCACCAACCTCGGCGAAAAGATCAAGACTGGACACGGACTGACGATCGAAGGCCCGTTCGGTCACGGATTTCTACGCCCCGGCCTCGACAATCGCCTCGTGCTGGTTGCCGGCGGTACGGGCTTCGCGCCGATCTGGTCGGTTGCAGATGCTGCACTACGCGAGAACCCACGACGCGAAGTTGTTATCGTTGTCGGTGTGCGTAAACTCTCGTCGTTCTACATGGGCGCTGCGCTGGATATCGCGAGCCGCCTTCCCAACGTTCAGATCATCGCGACTGCCGAAGAAAGACAGTGTGAGTTTCATAGCGTATCGTTCGGTATTCCCGCCGATCAGGTGCCCGAGTTACTCGCGACCGACATCGTCTATGCCGCAGGCTCGCCCGTCATGGTCGACTTCGTTGGCGAACGCGCGCAATTGGTCGGAGCTACATTCTATAGCGATCCGTTTGAAAGCGCTGCTGCAGGCGCCGAAGATTGGCTGACCCGCGCGATAACCTGGATGCGCACAGGTTGAGTTTCTATTCCTACCCGCAGCGATAATATTATTATCGGAGTATGGGTTGGAATATAACATCCTGTGAAAAAGACCGCCGCCCGCTCGCCCCATTCGACGCATAATAATCTCAACGGGGAAGGGATCCAATTCCAAGACTGAAACAGGTGCTGACCGTTTCAGACCGATGGGGGATCATGATCGAATTAACGAGCACAGCGATCGCGCGGAAGCGCCCTCGATACGCGCACTGCAACCATATCATCTGCCTCACGTGCGGCATTATCTCGAGCACGACACTTCACGCCGAGACGCTTGTCGACGCCCTACGCGAAACAATCGCAAAAAGCCCTGTTTTGCAGGCGGAACGCGAACGCCTCAAGGCAACCGATCAGTCGGTCTCTGCGGCACGCGCCGGATTTTTGCCGACCATTTCCGCAGGCGCACAGGTTGGATGGCAGGAGAACCGTTTCGCCGTAACACCCGATCTCGCCATGCGTCAGAAGCCTTACGGCTTCTCGGTGACACTGGATCAACCGTTATTCGATGGCGGCGCGGCGTTGGCAGCCGTGCGTCGCGCCACTGCCAGTGTGCGCGCCGGCCAGGCCATGGTCGCCTCGGTCGAAAGCGACGTACTCGTGGCTGCAGCTGTGGCGTTCGCAGATGTCGTCCAAACACGCGCAGTCCAAACTTTACAAACCGGCAGCATGGCGACCCTCGCAACGTTGCGCTCAATGACCAGGGAACGACGCGGTGTCGGCGACGCGACGATTGCCGACCTCGCGCAAACCGAAGCCGCGCTGGCGAACGCGCAACTGCAAGTCTCGGCGGCACAAACAAACCTAGTCAACGCAGAGAGCCAATTCCTACAAGTCGTCCGGCACGCGCCGGGTCCGCTCGACGCATTTTCACCCGCCAGATTGCCACTGCCGGATCAACTCGAACTTGCGCTTCAAATTGCAGATGCGCAGCACCCCGCCATTCGCGCGGCGCGGGATCGCGAGACCGCCGCGCGTCACGCCATCGACGCCGCAAACGCGAAATATCTGCCGACCGTGTCGCTCCAGGCGAGTTACAATACGCGCCGTGATCTCGACGGTCTGCCCTCTCCCGGCGACGTGCGTGCGGGTGCGACGGTTCAGGCCGTCGCGCGCATTCCGCTCTACTCGGGTGGAAGTATCGATGCTGAAGTCACCGCCGCCCGACATACGCGTCTCAGTCTAGTTCACGAATTGACCCAGCAACGCGCCGTTGTGCGCAATCAGGTGACCCAGGCCTGGGCCGCCTGGACGCAATCGGCCAAAACCCGCAAATCCCTCAGCCAGCAGATCGAAGCCAACAGCCGTGCGCTCGCCAGCTTGCAGAGGGAACAGGCGAGTGGTCAGCGTCCGCTTTCGGACGTGCTCGTCGCTCAGCGGGATCTTCTCGCGTCACGCATTGCGCTGGAACAGACCAAGCGCCAGGCCACGGTGGCAGCGTTCGCAGTGCTCGCCAACGTCGGCGTATTGACGCTCGAAGCAGTTTCAGCACCTGCCCCTTCAAAGCCGCTTGCAGCAGTCGTTGCCGCAAGGCCCGCCGGCCCTGGCTGGTCAACGACCGTGCACGTCGTGGCATCCAAAACATTTACCGCGGTGCGCACCCCATGAAACTCAAATCGTTGTGGATCATCTTGCACCCATTGAGGCGATATTTCGGCACCGCCCTGGCGTTTAGCCTCGCCATCAATCTGCTGTATCTCGCAGCGCCGCTTTACATGATGCAGGTTTACGATCGTGTCCTGTCGTCGAACAGCGAAGCCACGCTGTTGATGCTCACGGTGTTGGTGCTCGTCGCATTTTCCACGCTTGCCGGGTTGGACTGCTTGCGGACACGCATTCTCGCACGAAGCGCTACACGCCTGGATAAACTCTTCGCCCCGCAAGCCTTCCGGTGGGTGATGTCACCTCAGTCACGCAACACCGATGCTGAAAGTCAGCCGTTGCGCGATCTCGACACGGTTTGCAAATTCATATCCGGCAATGGCATGCACGCCATTTTCGATTTTCCGTGGACGCCGATTTATGTGCTGATCATTTATCGGCTGCATCCGACGCTCGGACTGTTCGCGTTTTTGAGTGCGGTTGCCCTCATCGGAATGGCGCTGGTAAACGAGGTCTGGGTCCGCGCCATGTCCTCGCGCGCCACGGCGCTTGGAGCACGAGCTTACGTCCTCGGCGATCAGAGCCAACGATATCGTGAGGTCGTGCACGCCATGGGCATGTTGAGCGACCTCACACAGAAGTGGAGCAGCGAGCGCCGCGCCGTCATGTCGGCGCAGCAGGCGGCCAGCGAACGGGCCGCCGTGGTGTCTTCTGTCATCCGCTTTCTGCGGCTGTCGATGCAATCCGTCATTCTTGGTCTCGGTGCGTGGTTGGTGATCGAGCACGCGACCAGCGCTGGCGCAATTTTCGCGGCTTCGATTTTGCTTGGCCGTGCGCTGCAACCGGTCGAGCAAGCGGCAGGTGCGTGGAAGTCACTGGTCTCGATGCGTGATGCGCTCATGCGCTTGCGCGCCGTACTCGTCGAACCCGCGCATAATCCGGCATCATCGCCCATATCGCGACCCGCTGGCGAACTCTGCGTCAAAGACTTGAGTTTTACGACACCGCACCGAACGCTTCTCGATGGCGTCTGTTTTTCCGCCGCGCCGGGAGAGATCATCGGTATCATCGGCGCGTCGGGCGCAGGAAAGTCCACGCTCGCGCGCGCGCTTGTCGGCGTGGCGCGTCCGGCGACCGGTAGCGTCCAACTTGCAGGTCGCGACATCTGCGCGCTCGACAGCGAGGGGTTGCGTCGACACATCGGTTACCTGCCGCAAGACATCCAGTTGTTTTCAGATACCATCGCGGCCAACATCGCGCGCTTCCGCGCCATCGATCCTGCCCAGGTGACACGCGCCGCCGAACTCGCCGGCATTCACGAGATGATCCTCCGATTGCCCGACGGATATCAAACCTGCATCGGCGCGGGCGGTCTGCCGTTGTCGGGTGGCTGGCAGCAACGCCTTGCGCTGGCCCGAGCGGTTTACGGGCAACCGAGCCTCATCATACTCGACGAGCCGAACTCCAATCTCGACGCGCAAGGCGAGGAATCGCTGGCTGCGTGCATCAAAAAACTGAAGCAGCAGGAGACCACGGTGATCGTCGTCTCCCATCGCCCGGCGATGTTACGCACCGTCGACAAGGTTCTGATCCTGACCGCAGGTCGCGTCGAATGGTTTGGACCGCGCGACGAGATGTTGCGGCGCTTCGCGGGTAACGTCGCAGCCCACAAGGAGGCCGGCCATGCGCGCGGTTAAGCAAATTTCGCAATTTCCTGCTGGCCCTGTTTCGGCACCGCCACGCCAGCCTAAATCACAACTCCGCCGCCGCCAGCGCCAATCTCCCAAGGTCACGTCGGATGATGACATTCAACAATTGGCGACGGTGGGCTGGGCCATCGTCGCGTTATTTTTTGGCGTGCTCGGCAGCTGGTCCCTGCTGGCACCGCTCAACGGTGCAGTGGTTGCGAGCGGGTTTGTCAAAGTCGACGGCAATCGCAAGAGCTTGCAACATCACGACGGCGGTACGGTCAAACAGATCGCCGTGCGCGAAGGTGACAAAGTCGCGGCCGGACAAGTGCTGCTGTGGCTCGACGATACCCAGGTGCGCGCCGAGCATGACATCCTCGACCAGCAACATCTGGAACTGCGGGCCGCAGAAGCGCGCATGCAGGCGGAATTGCGCGGCGACGCGAGCATCACCTTCCCGCCGGAACTCGTTGCGGCCGCACAAGCCAATGTAACGGTGCTCGCCAGTCAGACGCAGCAAATCGAATTTCGCCGTACGGCACTCGACGGACAGCGACGTATCATCGGCGAGAAGATCGCACAGCTCAACGCGCAGATAGAAGGTGCCGATGCGCAGGCCGCCGGACACCGTGCGCAACGTGATTCGATCAAGGCCGAAGCCGCCTCGCTGGCACCACTCGTCGAGCGTGGCGTTATCGCCAAACCAAGACTGCTTCAGCTCGAACGTTCAGCCGCCGCGTTCGATGGCCAGATCGGCGAACTCGCCGGCGCAGTCGCGCGCAATCGGCAGGCGATCGCCGAACAGCACCAGATGGCCGCCCAACTCGAACGCGACCGTGCAGCAGAAACATCGAAGGATCTGCGCGCGACACAAGTCCGACTGGCCGAAATCATGGCGCGCCTGACGACAGCCAAGCAACAGTTGGCTCGCACACAAATCCGTGCGCCTTATGCCGGTCGCGTCGTCGGCCTCACCGCATTTTCGACCGGTGGCGTCATCGCGCCTGCAGAGAAGATTCTCGACATCGTGCCCGACGGTGAAACCCTGATCGTGGAAGCTCAGATCGGCGTCGAAGATATTGCTGATATCAGGCAGGGCGCACGCGCCGAGGTGCGCCTGTTGGCTTTTAAACAACGCACCACGCCCGCCCTTGGCGGCGAGGTCACACATGTGTCGGCGGATCGGCTTGTCGACAACCGCAATGGCAGTCCATTCTACCTCGCCCAGATCCGCATCAATGAGAACGATCTGGCAGCCATGCCTGCCATGAAGCTCTACCCGGGCATGCCTGCGTCGATCATGATTCCAACCGTTGAGCGCAGCGCATTCGACTATCTCGTGGGCCCGTTACTGACGTCGTTTGAAACGTCCTTTCGGCAAAAATAATAGCAGTCTGCAAGAAAAAGAGGGCCGGCGCGGCCAGCCCTCGTGTTTCGATCAACCGAACATATGGGCGTCGTGTCCGTGGAAAACGTGCGCAGCAGGATCGTGCTCGTTGGCATCGGAGCCGTGATGCGCACCCGCGGGATCGTTACCGCCCGCCATTGCGACACCATGCTTCTGCGTGGCGGGCAGGGCCGCAAAGCCGGTCGCGCCGTCCGCAGTTGCCAGCGCTGCAAGGGCCTTGTCGTGCTGCACGATCGAAATGATCTCTTTCTGCAGCCCGCCGATCTTATGAGTGTCCATCACCCCCGTACCAGCGTCCTTTACCAGCGCCATTTCCTTGGCGAGATCGTTGATGATGGTTTGTACGTGTTTGGCCGATGCCCCCTGGAAGTCCGCCGGATTGTTCACCAGAAGTCCCTCCAATCCGGTTTTTGTCGCACCGAGATCGGCAAGAATGATTTGCCTGTTTCCGTCATTGGCGATGCCGTCGTAAATCCCACCGATCAATTTCGTGGTTGCGTCGTTGAATACGGTACCGGCTTGACCGAACGTGTCGATGTGATCGGGGATGCCGGTCGTTTTCGGTCCTGGTGTTTGATCAAACGCCAGCATGTTCGTCGAGACATCGGCAGCGTTGGCAGCCATGACGTTGGCCGCTGCCTGCACCTCGCCAGCGTTACCCGTCTGCAGTCCGTGAATGAGCGCTCGCGATGCTGTCCCATTCACTCCGTCCTGCGCGAATTCGTTATTGAAGCGCGCCGAATACAAACCACCTTGATCGACGGTGAATTTGTCGACCGACGTGTCGAAGGACTGGATATCCTTGACCAACTGCATCGTCTCGGCGCCATTCGGTGCCGCGCCCGCCTTCTCCAATGCTACGGCACGCTCGCCCAGGCTTTGCGCATCGAGCACGAACTTCTGCATGAATTCGGTTTGCAGTTGGCTACCATGGAACGGTGCAGGCGGTGCACCAGGAGCGGGGACCGCCGCAAACCCGTTGCCGCCATGCTGCGTCGCCAAGGCTTTCAGATTATCGTCGCCCTGCACGATGTCGATCAGGTCGCGCTGAACGTCATTGATATATTTCGCAGCATAGGGATCGGAGCCTAACGCGTGTATCGCGTTGGTTTCCAGATTGAGCTGATCGACGATATTCTGCGCGTGAATGACTGTTTCCCCCGTGAACAGTCTCGGTTGCTGTTGAATGAGGTTTGCAAGATTTGTTTGCACTGATGCGAGATCGTTCAGGATCTTGTCCTGATTTTGGACGGTCACGCCCCCCTCGAGCTTGTTCGTCGCGTCGTTGAACACCGCACCGATCTGCGCGAAGTCCATTTGTCCGGCATGCCCTGCGTTTCCGGCGTGCCCCGAATTTCCGGCATTGTCAGTATTCATGGGAGCTTTGGTATGGTTCATAATATGTCTCCATTGCTCCTCCCCCGATATCGAATGCCCCGGTAATCTGTCTAAAATGTGCTGCGTGATATTTTAGGATCGAAATTAAAATGCCGACATTTCACAACAGAAATGCCGGCAAATACACGCTCGATCGCATATCGCGCTCAGCGGCGATGCGGAAGCCCCGCTGGCTCGTCCGCAACCTTGATCTGCAGCTTGCCGAAGTTGTCGCCGCGCAACAAACCGATGAATGATTTCGGCGCGAGTTCCAGACCGCTGACGATATCCTCACGGAACTTGAGCTTACCACTCCGCACCATCTCTCCCATCAGCGCACGCGCCGGTTCGTACTTCGCCGCGAAATCCGAAACAATGAAGCCGCGCATCGTGACGCGCTTGCCGACGAACAGCCCCGGCAAGCGCGGTGCCATCTCCGGCTTCTCTGCGTTGTATTGCGAAATGGCGCCACACAATGCCACCCGTGACCAGGTATTCAGTTGCAGCATTACGGCATCCGAGACTGCACCGCCGACGTTTTCAAAGTACACGTCGATACCGTTTGGACAGGCCGCTTTCAGCGCGGCCCCGAGATCGCCGGCTGCCTTGTAATCGACGCACGCGTCGAAGCCCAAGTCGTCGCGGACGAAGTCACACTTTTTTGCGCCGCCCGCGATGCCGACGACGCGGCAGCCCGCCATTTTCGCCAATTGCCCCACGACCTGGCCGACGGCACCCGATGCCGCCGACACCACCACCGTTTCACCGGCCTTGGGTTGGCCGATGTCGAAAAGTCCGAAATAGGCTGTCATGCCTGGCATGCCGAGAACACCGTTAGCGGTCGAGATCGGCGCGATCGCGGGATCGATGCGGCGCATCGTCGGGCTCGCACTCACGGCGTATTCCTGCCAACCCATCCGATCTTCGACGATATCGCCGACCTTGAAAACGGGATGTTTGGACGCCACCACCTCGCCCACGCTACCGCCGCCGAAGACATCGCCGATCTTGATCGGGGCCGCATAAGAGGCACCGTCCCGCATGCGTCCCCGCATGTAAGGATCGGCCGACAGATAGATCAATCGCACCAGCACTTCACCATGCTGCGGTTCCGGGGTCGCGACGTCCTCGATGCGGAAATTGGCTTCGGTCGGTTCGCCCGCTGGTCTGCTCGCAAGCACGACACGGCGTTGGGTTTTCGGTATCATGGCAAGGTTCCTTATTGGAGACGTCATCTCGTCGGGTAATCTGTTAAGCCATTGGGCCGCGTTCGATGTCAAACGGTCCGGATCCGCAATTTTGGGATGAAAGTCACAAGGCAAACGCTGCTTGCCCGCGCCGGTCCCTCCGATATAGGCTTTGCCTAGAGTTGCAGGCGGTTCGCCGTACAATGCAACAGGCGGGGAGCGGCGGCTGGAATGACGAAGATCGAGCGCGCGTCGGTCGGCACGAGACCACGAGATCCACCGTCGCATTTGCTGTCCACCGCAGCCGGCTCGGTAACGTTCGAAAATGTATCGATCGAATTCAAAGCCGCCGGTGTACTCGCGGTCAGCGATACCTCGCTGTATGTCGCGCCGGGTGAGTTCGTTTCGATCGTCGGCCCGAGCGGATGCGGCAAAACCACGTTACTCAATCTCGCGGCGGGGTTGCTGCCGCCGGAGGTGTCGAGCGGCACGGTTCTCGTTGGCGGCAAGCCACCCGAGCGCGGCAATCGCGACATCGCCTACATGCTGGCGCGTGACGCGCTGTGTCCGTGGCGCACAGCCTTGGGTAATGCCGAACTCGGTGCAGAAATTCGCGGCGTTGCCGTCGAAACTCGCCGCGCGCGCGCTCTGGACCTGCTGGAAAAAGTCAGCCTCAAAGGCTTCGAAAACGCCTACCCGAAAGCGCTCTCGCAAGGCATGCGCCAGCGCGTAGCACTCGCTCGCACCTTCGGCCTCGATTCGCCTATCCTGCTGATGGACGAACCCTTCGGCGCGCTCGACGCGCAAACCAAACTGCAGCTCGAAGACGTGCTGCTGAACTTGTGGCAGCGTGAGCGCCGCACCATCGTCTTCATCACCCACGATCTCTCGGAGGCCGTGTCGATGTCGGATCGGGTCATCGTGATGAGCGCGCGCCCCGGCCGCATCATCGCCGATGTTCCGATCAACCTCGGCCGGCCGCGCTCAGTGCGCGCGCTTCAAAAAGATCCGGCCTACCACGAACTTTACGCGCACGTCTGGACCAAGCTCGAGGAGGGCCTCGCCCAATGAACGAAAAAACCTGGAGCCCGGCGCGCATCTGGATAACGCGGCTGATCGTCGTCGCCGCATTCTTCTGTCTATGGGAACTGACCGCGACCAAGCGTTGGATCGACCCCATTCTGATCGGCAAGCCCAGCGGCATCATGGCGTTCATGTTCGATGAAATCTTCATCACCCACAGCCTGCTGAAAGACTTCGCCTACACGATCACGGCAACGCTATCGGCGTTCGTGATGGGCAGCGTCTGCGGCGTACTCACCGGCATGCTGTTCGTGATGCGCCCGAACCTCGAGGCCGTCATGAGCCCCATTCTGATGGCACTCAATTCGATGCCGCGCATTGCTTTGGCACCTCTGTTTCTGATCTGGTTCGGCCTCGGCATCGGATCGAAAATCGCTCTCGGGTTCAGCCTCACCTATTTCATCGTACTGACCAACACGGTGGCTGGCGGGCGTGGCGTCAACCCCGATCACATCACACTCGCACAGACTTTGGGTGCCAGCGGTAGCCAGATTTTTCGCAAGTTCACACTGCCCAGCGCGGTGCCCGTCATCTTCAACGGCTTGCGCCTCGGTCTGGTGTTCGCCCTGCTCGGGGTCATCGGCGGCGAAATTCTAGCCTCCGAGCACGGCCTCGGCGGTGCACTGCAACTGCTCGCCGCCAGCTTCAAGACCAACGGCGTCTTCGGCGTCATCATCTTTCTCGCGATGGTCGGCGTCTCGATCACGTTCGGCATGACGTGGCTGGAGAATCGCCTGCTCAATAAATGGCGCTGATCAGGCGACGGCAAATTCCTCGCGACCAAAACCCTGCAGATAAAGCAGCGCCGTCAAATCGCCATGCACGATGCTGGCATGGGCCTCGGCCGCGACGACCGGCTTGGCGCGATATGCGACGCCGAGGCCAGCCGCCCCGATCATCGCGAGATCGTTCGCGCCGTCGCCGACCGCCACCGTGTCGGCGAGGTCGGTGCCGCGGGCATGAGCGAATTCATGCAAACTGGCGAGTTTGGCTTCTTTGCCAAGGATCGGCCCGACGACTTCGCCCGTCATTTCGCCGTCCTTGATCTCGAGTGTATTGGCTCGGTTGGTATCGAAGCCGACGGCGTCTGCGACCCGCGTCGTGAAGAAGGTGAACCCACCCGAGACGAGTGCGGTATAGGCCCCGAACTTTTTCATCGTCGCCACGAGCGTCCGGGCGCCAGGCATGTGCGTGATGCGTGTCTCGTAGACGCGGATCAACTCCTCCTCGCGCAGACCAGCGATCAACCCGAGCCGCTCGCGCAGCGCTGCCTCGAAAGCCAATTCGCCGCGCATGGCCCGCTCTGTGATCGCCGCGATCTGGGGCTTCAGGCCGAGCACATCAGCCATTTCATCGATGCACTCTTGCTGAATGATCGTGCTGTCCATGTCGGCGATCAGCAGCTTTTTCCGCCGCCTCTGCCCTGGCACGACATTCAAATCGACCGGGCGCTCTGCCAGCACGTCGGCGGCGATGCCGTCCGCAACCAGCGCCGCGAGATCGTCCAACGCGAAGGCCTCGTTGCATTCGACGCGGATCTCCCAGGCTTCGTCAGGCGACAACCAGCGCGCGGCCGAGCGCTGCCGCGCGGGAAGTATCGCTTCAATCTTGGAGATGACGCCGTCGAGCGCTGCACTGCCGGGCTTGGCGATCAGACTGAGAACGAGATGGGTCATGAAACCTGGCATGCCTGACGGTTCGCGTACTGGCCGGGCAACCAACGCCGCCCGATGTCTGCGCTCTCTTAAAGACAACCGCACCGCGGCGCAAACCCGCTCGTCCACCGCCTCGCCGATTGCTATAAACGCGCCCATGCTCCTCCCTGCGACAGCACCAATTCTTATCGCCGGCCCGACCGCGTCCGGTAAATCGGCGCTCGCGCTGCGGCTCGCGGAACTGTTTGATGGCGTCGTCATAAACGCCGACGCCATGCAGGTTTACCGCGAGTTGCGCATACTTTCCGCGCGACCATCGACCGAAGACGAGGCGCGCGCGCCTCACTGGCTCTACGGCCACGTTGCAGCGAGCGTTGCATACTCGGTCGGCCGCTATGTGCTCGATGTCGAAGATGCCCTCGCCCGGGCCGGCGCGGAGGGCCTGCGACCGATCATCGTCGGAGGCACCGGGCTCTACTTCAAGGCGCTACTGGAAGGACTGTCTCCTGTACCGCCGATCGATCCCGCCGTTCGCCGACACTGGCGCGCCGAAGCGCAGCGGATCGGTGCCCAGGCGCTGCACGCCCAGTTGAGCCTTCGCGATCCAGCCATGGCGGCCCGCCTCGCCAGCAACGACACGCAACGGCTCACGCGCGCGATGGAAGTTTTGACTTCTACCGGGCATTCGCTCGCCCATTGGCAGCAGCAACCGGGCACACCTCTGTTACTCGGGACGCAAACGCTGCGCCTCGTCCTCAGACCAGAGCGGCAGACCCTGCTCGAACGTTGCGATCGACGCCTCGATCAGATGGTGGCGGCCGGCGCCTTGGCGGAGGTCGCGGCACTCGTCGACGCAGGGCACGACGCCAAGCTACCAGCCATGGGCGCGTTGGGCGTTGCACCGCTGGCGGCTTACCTCCGCCACGACATCTCTCTCGAGAGCGCCGTCGATCGCGCCAAACTGGATACCCGCCAGTACGTCAAACGCCAACTGACGTGGCTTAAACGAAACATGAGTTCTTGGAACGACGTTCAAACAATCGTTTCCGAACAAAATGACCGCCTTTTGAAACAGTTTGTTGAATGCTGCGATGCAAACGACTAAATCCCGAGGCAAGTCCACACTTACTGTTGAGGGATCTCCGATGGCCCGCTCCATGACCGGCGCAGAAATCGTCTTGAAAGCTTTGGCCGATCAGGGGGTCGAGCATCTATTCGGGTATCCCGGCGGTGCCGTGTTGCCGATCTACGACGAGATTTTCCAACAGGACAAGGTCAAGCATATCCTCGTCCGCCAGGAAGGCGGCGCACTGCATGCGGCGGAAGGCTATGCGCG
>JANYHG010000143.1 GCA_025359165.1 Hyphomicrobiaceae bacterium | reverse complement strand
AGGCCAAAAGCGCTATCGCCATCGACAGTGCGCTCCAACCAAGCGCGAGATATCGCGTGATGCGGTTGCTCCTTGCGATAGGCGTAGAGCAGCACGTTGACGTCGGGCAGGATCACTCGAAGCCTTTGCGCAAACGCGTGGCGTAGTCGAGGTCTTCCGCCTCCTGCCAATCGCTGTTTCGCGACAGATCGACGCCCGCCAATAGGCCGCCTCGATGCCGCGATAGGGGCAAGTTGTTTTTCTGAGGTGGTCTTTGTGACGCGTCTCTTCCTGCACCGGTGACCACGATCCGCAACCCCTCTTCGATCAGAGCGGTCAGCGTGCGACCCTCGTTCGCCGCCTTTCGCTTGGCGCGAGCCAAAAGATCGTCGGGAATATGGACAGATGTTCTCATGCATACACCGGTATCGGCGATGCATATGTATGTCAACAGCTACTTCGCGAACAAAGGCACCTGGAGTTGTAACTCGGCCAAGGCTTGTCTAGACAACGGGCTCAGGGGAGCCCTCTCAGCTATGGCCAAGTCCACCAAACCGAAGAAGCCGACTGCCGCGGCAACGGCGACGCCCGATGCCCCGCCCCGCTCCGGCATTCTGCCGGCGCAGGCGATCCGGGAGTTGATGGCGGACAAGTCGCTGCTGTTATCGCGACCGCTTGGCACCCGGCAATTGCAACCGGCGTCGATTGATCTGCGGCTCGGCACGACGGCGTACCGGGTGCGCGCCAGCTTCCTGCCCGGCCCCGGCAACACCGTGGCCGCCAAGCTCGACGATCTGAAGCTGCACGAGATCGACTTGTCAGTGCCAGCGGTGCTGGAAACTGGCTGCGTCTATATCGTGCCGCTGCTCGAATGCCTCGCTCTTCCGCCTGAGATCGCAGCCACCACCAATCCGAAATCTTCGACCGGCAGGCTCGACGTGTTCACGCGCGTCATCGCCGACGGCTCCGGCGCATTCGATCAAATTAGTGCCGGCTATCGCGGGCCGCTGTATGCCGAGATCTGCCCGCAGACCTTTCCGATCCTCGTTCGTGCCGGCTCGACGCTGTCGCAGATCCGCTTTCGCATCGGCCAGCCAATCGAGTCCGATGCCGAACTGCTGCGGCTGCAGCGCGAGTGCGGACTCGTCACGGGTGGGGTCGAAAACATCGAGCATGGCATTGCGTTGTCAGTCGATCTGGCAGGTGACGCGACCGGGCTGGTTGGTTACCGCGCCAAACGGCATACGGGGATCGTCGATGTCGACGCATCAGGCAGTTGCGCGATCGCGGACTATTGGGAGCCGATCCACGTCGATCCCCTGCGTCCGCGCACGCACCGTCTGATACTCGATCCCGATCAGTTCTATATTCTCGCCTCGAAGGAAGCCGTGCACGTGCCGCCCACGCATGCCGCCGAGATGATGCCGTTCAATCCGCTGGTCGGCGAGTTCCGGGTGCATTATGCAGGTTTCATGGACCCGGGCTTCGGTCACGCGCCCGCCGGTGGATCAGGTGCCCGCGTCGTGCTGGAAGTACGCTCGCATACGGTGCCGTTCATTCTCGAAGATGGCCAGATCATCGGGCGGCTCGTCTACGAACGCATGGCTGTGGTGCCGGACATTCTTTACGGCCAGGATCTCAAGAGCCATTATCAGGGGCAGCACTTGAAGCTGTCTAAACATTTCAAGTGAAGCGCTCGCTTTGCGTACAGGGCTATCGCCCTGCAACCCATTCGGGAGGAGGCCTCCCAAACCCTCCCTTTTTTGTTTTTGGCGGGATCATCAACGCGAGGAGCACCGCGATGGACATCACTGCACTGCGCACACCGGAGACCCGCTTTGCGACCCTGCCCGGCTTCCCGTTCGAGCCGCACTATGTCTCGGAGCTTCCGGGCTACGAAGGGCTGCGCATGCACTTTGTCGACGAAGGTCCGCGCCATGGTCCGGTCGCGTTGTGCCTGCATGGCCAGCCGACTTGGAGCTACCTCTACCGACGCATGATCCCCCTCCTGACCGCCGCAGGATATCGCGTAGTTGCGCCCGATCTGTTCGGCTTCGGGCGGTCCGACAAACCGGCGGAAGGCCCTACGTACACGTTCAATTTCCATCGCGGCAGTCTGCAGGCCCTGGTCGACGAATTGGACTTGAAGGACATATTGCTGGTCGTACAGGACTGGGGCGGCTTGCTAGGCCTGACGCTGCCGATGGACGATGCTGCGCGCTACTCCAAGCTGCTGGTCATGAACACGGCGTTCGCGACTTTCGACGGCACCTTGCCACCGGGCTTTCTGGCTTGGCGTGCGTGGTCAAATGCCAATCCCGACATGGCCATCGGCAAACTGATCCGGCGCGGAGCCACGCATTTAACCGACGCCGAAGCGGCGGCCTACGACGCACCGTTTCCGAGCGTGCATTACAAAGCCGGCGTGCAACGATTTCCAAATCTCGTTCCAGAGGCCGCCTCGGCTGAAGGCGTGGCCCTCTCGGTGCAGGCGCGCGAGTGGTGGCAGACCAAGTGGCGGGGCAAGAGTTTCATGGCTATCGGCGGTGCGGATCCCGTCTTCGACGAAGCCGGAATGCGCGCCCTGGCGGCCCACATCAAAGGGTGTCCGGCTCCACTCGTCATTCCAGAGGCTGGCCATTTCGTGCAGGAATGGGGCGAACGGGTTGTACCTGCGGCCTTGGCGTCGTTCGCCAAGTGACATCGCGGGCTGCGCGTTGAAACGTTCTTTACCTAGATGGGCGCAAGATCTTTCGCGCACCGAACAGCGCGGGTTAAGTCTTCGTTACAGCGTCACCGAGTAACCGCATCCCATGAAACGCATCGGCTTTTACTCCGGCTCTTTCGATCCGGTCACGCACGGACACATGGATGTCATTGCGCGCGCGGCCCGGCTCGTCGACGTTCTGGTGATCGGCATTGGTGTTCACCCGGGTAAAGCGCCGTTGTTCACACCCGCGGAAAAAGCCGCACTGTTGATGACGGAAACGGCAGCGGTCGCCCAGCGAACCGGATGCAAAATCTCGACCACGCAATTCGACGGCCTCACCGTAGATGCCGCGCGAGCCTGTGGCGCCAGCGTCATTTTTCGGGGCCTGCGCGACGGTACCGATCTCGATTATGAAATGCAGATGTCCGGCATGAACGGTGCCATGTCGCCCGACATCGAAACGGTGTTCCTGCCGGCCAGCCCTGAGGTTCGCCACATCACGGCATCGCTGGTTCGGCAGATCGCGATGATGGGCGGCAACGTGTCGAGCTTCGTCAGCAAGACCGTCGCCAAAGCCCTCAAGGTGAAAGCGAAGCCCGCGAAAAAATAATGCCGCCGCCGACGCCTCATTCGGCGGCGTGCTTGACCGGTTCCGGCGCGGGAGCACGGAGCTGTGCGAGCAATTTCCCTTCACGCACTTTGGCCTGTTCGTAGTTCTTCAGCTTGACGTGACCGAAGCCCTTGATGTCGAGGGCATTGGCGGCAAGCTGAATGGCAAGGCCGTGTTTTGCTGGCGTCAGCTTCGAAGATATCTCGGTCAACAACGACTCGTAGTCGGCAAGCATCTGGCGCTCCAACTTACGCTCTTGCGTCATGCCGAAGACGTCGAACGCGGTGCCGCGCAACCGCTTGCCTTTTGCCAACACCGCGAACACCGGCAGCATCCACGCGCCGAAAGTCATCTTGCGCGGCTCTCCGGTGAGCTTGTCGTGACGCGCGAGCAACGGTGGCGCAAGGTGGAACTCGAGCCGGTCGTGGCTTGCGAATTGAGCCGCCAATGCGGCCTTGAAAGCAGGCGCAGAATAAAGCCGACCAACCTCGTACTCGTCTTTGTAAGCCATGAGCTTGTACAGCCCCTTGGCGGCGGCCAGCGCAAAACCGGTGCGACCGCCAGCACGTTCGTTTTCGGCATTAGCGACCCGGCGAACCGTCTGTTCGTAGCGCTCCGCGTAAGCCGCATCCTGGTAGTCCGTCAGCAAGGACTTGCGGTGTGCGATGACGTCTTCGAGCGTCTCGGACTTCACTTCCGGTTTGGTGTCGACCGGCAGGAGCGCGGTGACGGCTTTGATATCGTGGGCGGCAAGCCGGCCCATGCGGAAGGCATTGCGGTTCATGTCCACGGCCGCACCGTTCAATACGATCGCTTCTTCGATCGCGGCTGTTCCGACGGGCACGAAGCCCAGTTGGCACGCGTGACCGAGCATGAACATGTTGGATGCGATGCTGTCGCCGAAAAGCTTCTCGGCATAGAGTTGAGCGTCGACCGAATGCAGCGGACCTTTGCGCACGCGCTCGTCGATTGAGCGCACCAGCGCGCCGCCGGGCAATTTGTAACTCGGATTGAGCGTGAAGGTCGCGACATTCATTTCGTGCGTCGAATAGACGACTGCGGTGTGATCGGGTTTGATCGTTTCGAGGACCTTGTTCGAAGCGGTAACCACCAGATCACAGCCCAATACGAGATCGGCATGGGCGATCCCGACCCGGATGGCATGAATATCGTCGGGTGCCGCTGCAAACCGCATATGACACGCGACCGCACCGCCCTTCTGCGCCAAGCCGGTCATATCGATAGAGCCGAAACCTTTGCTTTCGATATGCGCGGCCTGCCCCAGAACCGCCGAGATGGTCACGACCCCGGTGCCGCCGACCCCTGTGACGATCATGCTGTAGGGATTGTGCGACAGTTTCGGCTGCGGTGCCTCGGGCAAGGCTGCGATGAGCGCTGTCACGGCGTCCGCGCGCCCGTCTGTCGTTTTGCCTTTCGCCGACTTGATCTTAGCTCCGTGCACCGTCACGAAGCTCGGACAGAACCCATTCACGCACGAGAAATCTTTGTTGCACGCGGATTGGTCGATCAAACGTTTCGTGCCGAGCGTGGTTTCCAGCGGCGAAACCGCGACGCAGTTCGACTTTTTCGAGCAATCGCCACAGCCCTCGCAGACCGCCGGATTGATGAAGGCGCGCTTGTCGGGATCGGGGAACAGGCCACGTTTGCGGCGACGGCGCTTTTCAGCAGCACACGTCTGATCGTAAACCAGAACCGTGACGCCGGGGATGTCCTGCAACGTCATCTGCACCGACTGCAGATCGCGGCGGTCATAAACCTCGACGTCCGATGGAATGCCGGAATTGGCCGGATATTTGTAAGGCTCGTCGGTGACGATGACGACTTTCTTCGCCCCCTCCGCGCGCACCTGATTGACGATCATCGGCACCGAGATGTGTCCGTCGAGGGCTTGCCCGCCGGTCATCGCAACGGCGTCGTTGTAGAGAATTTTGTAGGTTATGTTGACGCCTGCGGCGTGCGCCGCACGGATGGCCAGCGAACCCGAGTGGATATACGTCCCGTCACCCAAATTCTGGAACACGTGTCCGCGTTTCGAGAACGGGGCCTCGCCGATCCAGTTGGCACCCTCGCCACCCATCTGGGTGAAGCCTTCGGTCTGGCGGTCCATCCACTGCGCCATATAGTGACAGCCGATGCCGGCATAGGCATGCGCGCCTTTCGGAACCACTGTCGACGAGTTGTGCGGACAGCCCGGGCAGAAGTAAGGGAGACGCGTCGCGGCCTCCGGAAGATCGGGCTTGTTGCCTTTCAAACCTTTGAGCAGCGCAACTTTGGCCTTGATACTTTCTCCGGCACCGACGCGGATCAGGCGTTCACCGATAGCGATGGCAATCTCCGACGGCTCAAGTGCGCCCTTGGCGGGAAACAGCCAATTGCCGTGCTCGTCTTTCTTGCCGATCACCTGCGCGCGTATTCTGGTGTTGTAGAGTTCTTCCTTCACCTGCACTTCGAGTAACGAACGCTTCTCCTCGACGACGATGATCAGGTCCAATCCTTCGGCGAACTTCTCGAGCCCTACCGTCTCCATCGGATAGGGCATTGCGACTTTATAAACGCGCAGGCCGAGCTTGTTGGCTTCGACCTCGTCGATGCCCAGTTCCTCCATGGCCTGGCGCACATCCAGATAGCTCTTGCCCGTCGTGATGATGCCGATTTTTGGATTAAGCCCGCCAGAGATGATCATCTTGTCGAGCTTGTTGGCGCGCGCATATGCCAGCACGGCATCACGTTTGAAGTCGTGCAGGCGAGCTTCCTTGGCTGGTGCCTGATCCTGCTGCCGGATATTCAGTCCGTCTGGCGGCATGACGAAATCAGTTGGTACGATGGTCGTGACGCGATCGATGCGCCCGTCGACAACAGAGGTCGATTCGATGTTGTCCTTGACGCACTTCAGCGACACCCACACGCCCGCGAAGCGCGACATCGCAAATGCATGAAGTCCGTAGTCGAGAATTTCCTGGACGCCAGCCGGATTGAGAACCGGTATCATCGCATCGACCATGGCGAATTCGGACTGATGCGCCGAGGTCGAACTTTCGCAGGTGTGATCGTCGCCGAGCAGAGCGACAACGCCGCCATTCTTGCTGGTCCCGGCGTGGTTGGCGTGGCGGAACACGTCGCCGGTCCGATCGACACCAGGGCCTTTGCCGTACCACACGGCGAACACGCCGTCGTACTTGCCTTCGCCGCGTAATTCGGACTGCTGCGAGCCCCATATAGCGGTCGCAGCGAGATCTTCATTCAGGCCGGTTTGAAACACGACGTGATTTTTTTCGCAGACCTTGGCCGCTCGCTGAAACGCATTTTCCAGCCCGGCAATCGGCGAACCACGATATCCGGTGATGAACCCGGCGGTGTTGAGACCGGCGAGATCGTCTCGTGCGCGCTGCATCAGCGTCAAACGCACGACGGCCTGCGTTCCGGTCAACAACTGGTGGGTGATATCGAGATCGAATTTGTCATTGAGGCTGGGTGCCGATTTGGCCATGGTCAAAGCTCGCCGTTACCGAACAATAGCGCGGAAATCATCATTGCATATGTCAGTGATGCTGACAGAGTTCGCAAGAGCCCGCAAAGCCCTACCCTGCGGTTCGGGCGAAGAACCTGTCGCGGCTGCCATGCGAATTCGCCTCGGCCGGCATGCGCAGATCATGCCGATTTCACCTTTGCCAGCCGTTTGAGCGCCCGGCTCAAAACGTTCGCGGGCGAGAATTTGCTCTCGTGAGTGGTTGCAGGCCCTCCGATCTGCTCGCGGAGCAATTCAATTTCCCGGTCATGAAAGCGCTCGAGGCCCGGACGGTGGCCCGCGTGGATCACCATCGCGTCGGGCAGGAGGTCGCGCATGTATTCCATCATGCGAAACTGGCTCAGTTCATCCAGCGCCGACGTCGGCTCATCCATGATCAGAATGTCCGGCGGATTGATCAAGACGCGCGCGAATGCGAGCCTTTGCTGTTCGCCCCCCGATAGCAACGAACCCCACTGATCTTTTTCGTCGAGCCGTCGAACGAGATGTTCGAGCCCGCAGCGATTGAGAATATCGACAAATTTCTCATCGGGAATTTCGCGGTCCGAAAACGGGTAGAGCATGGTTTCCCTGAGGGTCCCCAGGGGGAAGTATGGACGCTGTGGCATGAATGCGATGTAGGCACCCTCCGGCCGCAGGATCTTCCCGCTGCCCCATGGCCACAGACCCGCCATGGCGCGAATGAGCGAACTTTTGCCCGTTCCGGAGCCACCTTTCAGCAATACCTTTTCGCCCGGCGAGATAATCGCTTCGGCACCGTCGATCATCAGCTTACCGTCGTGCAAGGCGATATTCAGGTCACGCAGATAAACGTTCCTATCTGGACTGACACCGAGTTCGATCGTCTGATCGCCATGGAGCGGGCCGAGACTACTCTCCAAATTGTCGATCGCCGTGGATAGTTGCGAGACGCGATTGGACGAGGCGAACCAGTCTGAAAGTCGCATCGCGTTGTCGGCCAACCACGTCAGTGCGATCGACACTTGCGCAAAGGCTGTCGCTGCCTGCATCAACGAGCCCAACGACATTTCACCGGACAGATATTTTGGCGCGCCCAGCAACAACGGAATGACCGGCGCGAGCACCAGAGCCGATCCGTTCAGCCACATCATCCGGCCCTGCCACGTGATGACGCCGAGCCAGCGCTTCATAAGATCGGTGAATGTAACATCCAGCCGGGCCTTTTCATCCTCGTCGCCGCCGATCAAGGCAATTGTTTCGGCATTGTCCTTGACGCGCGTAAGCTCGTAGCGCAGCTGGGCCTCACCCGTTGCCTTGTTTTCGACGTTCTCGACCAGTCGGCGGCCTAATAAATACATCACCGTCGTTGTAAATCCCGAATACAGCATACAGGCGAAAACCATATATCCAGGAATGTTGATGCCGCCGACAGTAATAGCGCCACCGACGACCCACAAAATGCTGATAAAGGCAACCGCTGCGAGGATGGCATTCAATATGCCCAGCGAGAAATCGACGAGAAGCTCGACGGCGATACGACCGTCTTCGGAAATGCGCGCCTCGGGATTGGCAGCATCCGGACTGTTGACGATCGTGAGCTGGTAAAAATGCCGGTTCGCCAGCCAGCGGCCGATCAAGGACCGCGTGAGCCATCTGCGCCAGTTCAATTGCAATCGCATCCGTGCGTGCAGCAAGCCGACCGAACCTAACGCCGACACCACGGCCAGACCGAGCACCAGCACTAGTCCATAACGGACGCTATCCATATTCTTGCGTTCGAGCGCGTCGAAAAAGAACTTTTGCCAACGATTGAGGGCCAACGATACGGTCAGGTTGTAGAACACGAAGAACAGCACCGCCGCCGTCAACGTCCACGCAAGCTTGCGTGTCGGCCCGCGCCAAAAATCGAGAGACTGCTGCAGAAATCGTCCCGCGCTGCCCGACGTCTCGGGCACTAAATTCTCTTTCATATGGATCATACCCCGACGCGCCGGACTGATTTGACGCACACGGGTAACGCGGCCGGCGGGCCTTGGTTCCGCACCCCGACGATGCGTGGGTCGGGCCGGTCTGCTATGGCTAACGACCACCGAGCCGCATCAGGCGGACAGCAGTGAAGATAGACATTTGCATGCCCACGTCCCGGACAACGCTTACCGTCGATTTCAGTGCCTGGCTGCGCGAATTTCGCGCCATTGTCGCACTCAGTGCGCCCATCGCATTAACCAATCTCGCACAACTCGCAATGGGTACAACCGACGTTCTGATGATGGGCTGGGTCAGTGCCGAAACGCTCGCGGCAGGCGCGCTCGGCGTGAACCTCTATCTTGTCGCCATGATCTTCGGCATTGGGCTGATGAATGCAACGGCACCACTGATTGCGCGGGACCTCGGTCGCAATCGCGACGCCTTCGAAGACGTACAGCGTACGGTCCGGCAAGCGTATCTGTCGGCTGCCTGTGTCGCGCTCCCATCGTGGTGCATCCTGTGGTGGACAGCGCCAATCCTGCGCTTTCTGGGGCAAGACGCAGCCTTATCCGATCAAGCTGGCACCTACGTGCGTGCGCTGATGTGGTCGATGCTGCCGTTTTTGCTTTACCTCGTGTTGCGCGCGTTCGTGAGCGCACTCGAACGCCCGATGGTGACCCTGCTCATCGGGGTGGGAGCGGTGTTACTCAATGCGCTCGGAAATTGGTGCCTGATGCTGGGGCACTGCGGGTTCCGCCCGATGGGCATTGTCGGATCGGGACTTGCGACCACGCTGACCAACTGCTGCATGTTTGCGGCCATTGTTCTGCTTGTCGTGCAAGACCGGCAGTTCAGCCGCTACCGCCTGCTCGACCGGATCTGGACACCCGACTGGCAGCATTTTCGAGCGTTCTGGCGACTTGGATTGCCACTTGCCGCGACACTCAGTTTCGAAGTCACCATTTTCAATGCCGCTGTCTTTCTGATGGGCTTGATCGGCCCGGCGTCCCTTGCCGCGCACGCCATTGCTATTCAGATCGCGGCGATGAGTTTCATGGTGCCGCTCGGTATCGGGCAGGCCGCAACCGTGCGTGTTGGATTGGCGTTTGGTGCCGTCGACCGTGACGGGATGCGCCGCGCCGGCTGGAGCGCGTTTGTGATCGCAACAGCATTCATGGCGGGCATGTCGCTGATCATGCTGCTGGCACCGCACGCGCTCATTGGATTGTTTATCGACACATCAGTATCGACCAATGCCACGATCGTGCAGATGGCGACGACGTTTCTGTCGCTCGCCGCGCTGTTTCAGATTGCCGACGGGGCGCAAGCAGTCGGTGCCGGCATGTTGCGTGGACTGCATGACGGACGCGTGCCAATGCTTTATGCGCTGCTCGGCTATTGGGGCATCGGCCTGCCACTCGGTGCGCTGCTCGCATTCAAATTCCAGATGGGCGGCATCGGCATTTGGATCGGTTTGGCGACCGGACTCGCCGTGGTCGCAACCTTGATGATGTGGCGATGGGCACATCGCGAGCGGCTCGGGTTGGTCATCACGAACCCTTAGCCGATCAGCCGGTCGCGAACGACATCGGCGATGGCGAGGCTGGCGGTCAGCCCCGGACTCTCTATCCCGGCCAAGACGACAAGGCCCGGGAATCCATGCATTTCGGGTCCGTCGATCCGGAAATCGGGAACGGGCTCGCCTTCCCGGTAGAGCTTCGGCCGGATGCCGGTGTAATCGGCGTGCAACCGGGAGGCGTCGAGAGCCGGGTAATAGCTGCGGATGAAGTCGTGGAATTTCTCGAGCTTTGCGGCATCGAAGCTGTAGTCGATTTCGTCGATCCATTCGATATCGGGACCAAATTTGCAGCGGCCGCCGATATCAACGGTGGCGTGTAGCCCGAGCCACGCCCCATCCGGCATCGGGTAAATATGGCGTTTGAAAGGTGATTTTCCGCTCAGCGCGTAATATTGCCCTTTGGCGTAAAATGTTTCGGGCACCTGATAGCGACCGCCGAATGCCAACGTGCGCGCGAGTTTCGACACGTGCAGCCCTGCCGACAGAACCAGCGTGCGGCACGTGATCGTGCCTGATGCCGCGCCACCGAGGGTCAGCGTGTAAAGGCCGTTGCCGCCACGCGAGATAGCCTCGACCGGCGTTTGCAGTACCACTTGGCCACCGCGCGACGTGAGGTGTCCCTCAAGTGCCACCATGAAGCCGTGGCTGTCGATGATGCCCGTAGACGGAGACAAAAGGGCCGCCGCGCAAGCGACCTCCGGTTCCAGTTCTCGCGCTTGCGCGGAGGACAGCGGTTCGAGATCATCGACGCCGTTTTTGTGCGCGACCTCCTGGATGGCTTTCAGCTTCGGGATCTGCGCGTCGCTGGTTGCCACGAGGAGTTTTGATACGGCCTCGTGCGCGACGCCGTTCTCGCGCGCGAAGTCGTACATCATCTGCTTGCCGCGAACGCACAGCGTCGCCCGCAGTGAACCCGGCGCATAGTAGAGACCGGCGTGAATGACCTCGCTGTTGCGGGACGAGACTTCGGAACCGATCAGGGCATGCTGCTCAATGACCATTGTCTCCTGTCCGGCCAAGCTGAGCGCGCGCCCGACCGCAAGGCCGACGACACCCGCGCCTACAACGATCGTTTCGACATCGGCGCTCATTGACACTCCGGTAGGGTCTCGAGTTGCATCGGCAGATTGCACCTGCCAGGGCATCGTATTCACAGATGTCGCCGATCGTATCAATTTTTCAACAGTCCCACGCGACAATTTTCGACGCCACTGCCTACCGACGAACACCGATTAAATGTGCGGCAGCAACAAAGCCTTCAGTATTTCTGGGCAATGATGCGGGACCTGCCCTTCGTGCCGAGAGCGCACGCGGGATCACCGGGCAGCATTGAAAGGCGAGTAGCATCCATGAGTTTCCAGAACCGATTTGCTGCCGCGACCCGCAAGTCAGTTGCTGCAGTCGATCCGCTCGCAGGTGACGCCTCGCGCCGTTGGGCCAAACGCAAAGCGACCAGCAATACCGGCAACATTCTCTTCGACGGCATCACCGTGCCGTATGTCTGCACCGTCCGCGACATCTCGTCGACCGGCGCGCGTCTTGAGATGAGCCGGAACAAGTACAATCCAGACGCCGCAGCCGGCTTCATCCCGACGGCCTTCACCCTCGTGATGCCGATGGATCGTACGCGCGTGGAGTGTCAATCGATGTGGCGCCGCGGGAGTTTCATGGGCGTCCGCTTCCTCGGTGCCGTGGAGATGATGCCACCCGTTTCGCGCACGCCGATGATGCGCAAGAAATAGGCGCGCGCATTGCTCCGCGCACCGTTTGAATAGCGACGTCACGCTGCGCGGTTCTGGCGTATGTCGGCCTCCGGGTTGGACCCGATTTTATGGATTGCGAGGTCGGCACCCTTCCGCTCGTCGTCGGGCGACAGGCGCAGGCCGATCACTGAGTTGGCGATCGTGTAAACGATATACCCGGCGACGAAACCGAAACCCGCACCCATGATGCTGCCGAACAACTGAGCGGCAAACGTCACGCCGCCGGTACCGCCGAAGGCCTTCAAACCGAAGATGCCGCAGGCAATGCCACCCCACAGGCCGCAGAGGCCATGCAGGGCCCACACGCCGAGCACGTCGTCGATCTTCCAGCGCTCGGTCGAGACTTGAAACATTTTGACGAAGATCAAGCCTGCGGCCGCACCCACGATCAGGCTTCCGACGGGGTGCATGATATCCGAACCGGCACAGACAGCGACCAGTCCGGCCAGCGCGCCGTTGTGGACGAAGCCCGGATCATTCCGGCCCGCGATCAACGCAGCAACGATCCCGCCGCACATCGCGAGAAGTGAATTGATGGCGACCAGGCCGGACACCGCTTTCAAGCTCTGCGCACTCATCACGTTGAAGCCGAACCATCCGATGCACAGCATCCATGACCCCATGGCCAGCCAGGGCAACGACGACGGTGGGGTCGCCTGCGCACGCGTGCCGGAATAGCGTCCGATACGCGGTCCGAGGATGCGAATTGCAGCCAAGGCGACCCAACCACCGAACGCATGCACGACGATGGAGCCTGCAAAATCCTTGAATTCCGCCCCGAAGTAACGGACGAACAAACGCTCCTGCAGCCCGAAATTCTTGTTCCACGCGGCGCCTTCGAGAAGCGGATACGCGAGGCCAACCAGCAAGACCGTCGCAAGACTTTGCGCGTTGAAGCTTATGCGCTCGGCAACACCGCCAGAAACGATCGCCGGCACCGCCGCCGCGAAGGTGCAAAGAAAGAAGAATTTGACCAACGTGCCGCCCTGCGGATCGAAGCCTTTCGCAGCCCCCGAAAGAACCTCCGCGCTGTGGAAAAAATGGACGCCGTAAGCGATGAAATACCCGACGGTGAAGTAGGCGAGTGTCGACAGGGCGAAGTCGACCAGAATTTTGACCAGCGCATTGACCTGATTTTTGTGCCGGACGGTTCCGACTTCGAGAAACGCGAAGCCGCCATGCATCGAGAAGACGAGAATTGCACCCATCAGCAGGAAAAATACATCTGTACCCTGTTGTAGCTGTTCCATAAATCCCCCGAGCCGCCTGCCTACTTTTGTAGCAATTTGGCGGCCTTTAGGGGATTGAGCCTCGAAAAGCAATCAGTCTACGATTGTTTTTAAGTCATGGTGCGCTTCATTTGAGCTGAACGTCTAATTCTTAAGCATAAGCGAACCCGTCAGCGCGTGATCATTTGTTGGAGTTGGCGGGCTCCCGCATCGACTCTCATGCGCAAAAGTTGCGCTCCCGCAGTCAGCGAAGCGCGTGCCGGATCACCGCTGCCGCCCTGCAGGGTAAGGGCACCAGCCGCCGCCGGCAGCCGCCCGAGGTGGACGCTCGCCGGACTGACGCTCATCAGTTCAGCCGTGTCGATCAAGCTCGCGTGCTGTCCGATCGTAGCGGCGGTTTCGCCTTGTGCCTTCAACGCGGCGATCTGCGCGCGATCGTCATAGTACTGGTCGATGTGGTGCACACGAACGCCCGACCACACCCACGCAGCGGTCAACCGGGCCGCGACACGGGCCTGCGCTGCCTGGCTTAATCCGTGATCGCCGATGAACGCGATATCCTTGAACCCCGCGTGTTTCAGACTGCGCGCGATATCTTCGAGCAGGCCTTCGAACACCGGCTCAGACACACCGATCGTGCCGGGAAACAGCATGTTTCCACTCGCCGGTCCGATGTCCCCTTGGGGCACGAACGACACCACGGGCGACACCGTTGGCTGGATTGTTTGGTTTGGTGGGATGATTGGCGACCCTGAGTACAAGATTGGCCGTCCGCGCCAGTTGTTTACAGGCTAGGTCCGGCGCGAAGTTCAGCCTCTGGCC
>JANYHG010000105.1 GCA_025359165.1 Hyphomicrobiaceae bacterium | reverse complement strand
CCGTCATCACTTTACCCGTCACTGCTGCCACATCACGCATTGCGTCCTCCTTGGACACTTGAATGTACCCGAGCCCCCACCCGGGCCTGAATTACGTCTGCTCAGTATTATGTTCTAATCGGCTGGGTTGATCCCGGCACGCGGCTTGTTAAATCGCAAGGGAGTAAAATCGTTACGCGTTGGCGACAATCGCGAACGCGCTCTGCTGATCAATTTTTGTCGTCCACCAAAGCAATCAATCATAGACAATTCATCCCACGCTTCCTTCAAGCGAAATGCCGATCAGCTTCTGCGTCTCGGCCATGAACTCCATCGGCAATTGCTGCAGCACGTCGCGCACGAATCCGTTGACGATCAGGGCGACCGCTTCTTCCGCCGACAAGCCGCGACTCTGACAATAGAACAGCTTGTCGTCCGATATTTTCGACGTCGTCGCCTCGTGTTCGAAGTGCGATGACGCATTTTTGGCCTCGATGTACGGCACGGTGTGAGCGCCGCATTTGTCGCCGATCAACAGAGAGTCGCAATTGGTGAAGTTGCGTGCCCCCGTCGCCTTGCGATGCGCGGAAACAAGCCCGCGATAGGTATTTTGTGAATAGCCGGCAGCGATCCCCTTGGAGATGATACGGCTCGACGTGTTCTTGCCGAGGTGGATCATCTTGGTGCCGCTGTCGACTTGTTGACGTCCGTTCGAAACGGCGATCGAGTAAAATTCGCCACGGGAATTGTCGCCGCGCAAAATGCAGCTCGGATATTTCCACGTGATCGCCGATCCAGTCTCGACCTGCGTCCACGAGATTTTCGAGTTATCGCCACGGCAATCACCGCGTTTGGTAACGAAGTTATAGATGCCGCCCTTGCCGTTCTTGTCGCCCGGGTACCAATTCTGCACCGTTGAGTATTTGATTTCGGCGTCATCCATCGCCACGAGTTCGACGACGGCTGCGTGTAACTGATTTTCGTCCCGCGTCGGTGCGGTGCAGCCTTCGAGATAACTGACGTACGAACCCGCCTCGGCGATGATCAAGGTTCGCTCGAACTGGCCGGATTTCTTCTCGTTGATTCGGAAGTATGTCGAAAGCTCCATCGGGCAGCGCACGCCTTTTGGAATGTAGACGAACGAACCGTCAGAAAATACCGCCGAGTTCAAGGCCGCGTAGTAGTTGTCGCCCTGCGGCACAACCGAGCCGAGATATTTGCGCACCAGCTCCGGATGTTCGCGCAAAGCTTCCGAAATCGAGCAGAAAATCACGCCCGCCTTCGCCAGCTCTTTCTTGAACGTGGTCACGACCGAGACGCTGTCGAACACCGCATCGACGGCGACGCGGCCCGACATCTGCGAATAGCCGTCGGCGTCTTCGAGTTGGCTCGGCTCGCCCTGCTTACGCACACCGGCGAGAATCTCCTGCTCCTTGAGCGGAATGCCGAGCTTGGCATACGTCGCGAGCAATTCGGGATCGACCTCGTCGATCGACTTCGGGCCAGCCGTGCCTTTCGGTGCCGCGTAATAATGCAGATCCTGAAAATCTATCTTCGGATACGACACCATCGCCCATGTCGGCTCGGTCATCGTCAACCAGCGGCGATAGGCTTCCAGACGCCAGTCGAGCATCCACTGCGGTTCGCCCTTTTTGTCCGAAATGAAGCGAACGATGTCCTCGCTCAAGCCCTTAGGCGCGAGTTCGCTTTCGATATCGGTCTCAAAGCCGTATTTATATTGATCGACATCGAGGCTTTTGACCTGATCGATCGTCTGTTGAAGGGCTGCCATGCGTCATATCCTCTTACAGCGCCATGTCGGGCACCGCAGTTGTTTTTTCAAGCCGCGCGTCTGATCGCTGCAGCCGCTGATGTCCAGGTAGCGACGAAAGCGGCCACATCCGCCTCCGTGCTGCCGTGTCCTAAACTGACCCTGATCGCAGCCCGTGCGAGGAGCGGATCGAGGTTCATCGCCGAGAGTACCGCGCTCTGTCCAACCTTGCCGGACGAGCACGCAGCGCCTGCGCTGACCGCGATGCCCGCGAGATCCATACGAATGACCACGGTCTCCGATGCCAGACCCGGAAGTGCTATGCAGGATGTGTTCGCCATCCGCGTCGCGTTCGCACCGACGATGACCGCTGCCGGCGTCACCGCCGCGACATCCCGCTCCAGCGTATCGCGCAGCGCCGCTACACGACCGCAATCCTCGAGGTCCAGCAGCGCGAGCCGCGCCGCGACCCCGAAACCGGCAATCGCTGCAACATTCTCGGTACCCGAGCGCCGCCCCCGCTCCTGGCCCCCGCCGACAATCAGCGCCGGCAATGGCGCACCATCGACACTTGCCAGCGCACCAGCCCCCTTGGGACCGCCGAGCTTGTGGGCCGAAACAGTGAGATAATCGACCCCCAGCTCTCCGCAGTCGACGGTCAGCCGTCCCGGTGCCTGCACCGCGTCGCAGTGGATTCGGATGCCGCGCGCGCGCGCTATGGCGGCTAGTTCGGCAACGGGTTGGATTACTCCGGTCTCGTTGTTGGCGAGCTGCAAGCACACCAGCGCAGGCGCGCTGGCCGACATCGACCCGGCCAAAGCGGCAAATGCTGAAACATCGAACGTACCGTCGGAGGCGATCGGCACCTCGACGACACGAGCCCCCGACCGTTTCGCTGACAGCCGTACACTGTCGTGCTCAAGAGCCGAGATGAAGATCGTCTGCCAACCACCGGCCAGCACCGTCGCGTTGGCTTCCGAAGCGCCACTGGTAAACACGACATCGGCCGGCCGCGCGCCGATCAGTCGCGCGACTTCGCCCCGCGCTGCCTCGACAATCGCTCGCGCCTTGCGCCCTTCGGCATGAACCGACGACGGGTTACCCACGACGTCGAGCGCTAAGAGCATCGCGTCACGCACATCACCACGCAGCGGCGCTGTTGCGTTGTAGTCCAGATATGTCCGTGTCTGCATCATCGAGCGAGATATCTTGCCAAATCGAGTGAACGTCGAAGTCCGGTTCAAATCATCACCGCAACACCACACCGCCGGTGAATACGACGTGCGGTGCCAGCATCGGCGGCCGCTTGCAACCGACCTCGCCATCCAGCACCTGCTGAATTGTCACGCCGGCGAGGAACTGGTCGATGTGATCACCGAGCGCCTCCCACAATTGATGTGTCATGCACCGTTTGCCGCCGAGACATGGCGCGCCGGCTTCCGCACCACAGCGGGTCATATCCGTCGTTTCCGCAACCGCCGTCATTACGTCGGCCACCGACATCGCGTGGGCGGGGCGAGCAAGCCGGTAGCCGCCCGCACGTCCACGCTCGCTGTCGACAAGACCCGCACGCCTGAGCTTGGCGAACAGCTGTTCGAGGTAAGCCAACGAAATCATCTGGCGCTCGGCGATCGCCGACAACGGCACCAAACCACCGTCTGCGCAGGCCTTGGCTAGATCGGCGATCGCCATGACGGCGTAGCGGCCTCGGGTGTTCAACTCCACGCAACATACTCCGTCAGAGGCGGACCGTTCGTCGATTGACGACGACCGGTTGCGACACCGCAAGCGTGAAGCTTGCATTCGCCACCCCCACTTATGCTAAGAGATCATCCAAACGTCCGAAGAGAGCCGCATCGACGGGCGGGGGAAGCGCCGTCGCGTACGAACCCTCGAAACGAATAGGCAACGACTAATCTGGGAACGAGGTCTGTAATCGTTCTAAAGATGCAGTGTTATGAAAATTCCGAGCGTGCAAGTCAAGAATTTTCGCGAGCCCTTATCGGCCAAAACACGCTGCGCCGCACAAACTCCTGAGCATCGCGCCCCATCGACATGCGATGCGCTCTAACCTGGAAGGCCTGACGACATGCCCGAACTGATGATCAACGGTCCAGTCGGCCGCCTCGAAGCCCGTTATCACCATGAAGGCCGCCCGCACGCGCCCATCGCGATGGTGTTGCATCCCCATCCGCAGCTCGGTGGCACGATGAACAACCAGATCGTCTATGCGATGTATTATGCATTTGTCGAACGCGGCTATTCGACTTTGCGCTTCAACTTCCGAGGCGTCGGTCGCAGCCAGGGCTTCTTCGACAACGGGCCCGGGGAATTGGCGGATGCCGCCTCGGCGCTCGATTGGCTGCAGCTGCAGAACCCCGACACCAGTTGCTGCTGGATCGTGGGCGCGTCGTTCGGCACCTGGATCGCCATGCAACTGTTGATGCGCCGCCCCGAGGTGGACAGCTTCATCTGTATCGCCCCACCTGCCAATCTCTATGATTTCTCGTTTCTCGCACCGTGTCCGTCATCCGGCCTGCTGGTCAACGGCGACAAGGACAAGGTGGTGCCGACCGCTTCAGTGGCCGAGATGAGCGTCAAGACCAAAGTACAGCGCGGCATCAAGCTGCATCACGAGATCATTCCCGGTGCCAACCACTTCTTCGAAAACAAGATCGAGGATCTGGTGAAGGTCTGCGGTGCCTATATCGATCAGCGCACGCCGGAAATCCTCAAAGCCAAGCGTGAAGCCAAGGACTGATACCGACCAGCGAATACATAGACCCGTGGCGAGTCCTCAACTACCTGGGGCTCGACTTTACGCCTTGGGTAAATCTCGCAGCGCCATCTCGACACACCGCTCAAATGTTTGCGGGTCGGTAAGATGATGCCCGAGCGCTATAGCCAGCTTGCCGAGGAACAATGCTTCGTTCTCCTCGCCGGCGCGATCGGTCGCGTTGGCGAGGGCTTGGT
Source organism: Hyphomicrobiaceae bacterium (assembly GCA_025359165.1). Taxonomy (GTDB): domain Bacteria; phylum Pseudomonadota; class Alphaproteobacteria; order Rhizobiales; family Hyphomicrobiaceae; genus JABFRJ01. The sequence goes on along the minus strand of JANYHG010000105.1, from coordinate 9,673 downwards.
AGATCGTTTCGATGGCGCTCTCGCTCTCGGGTGGGGTGGAGGTCACGGCGCGTGCGCTGGCCGCGACGTCTCCGGTATCGTCACGACCAGCACACGCGCTCAGGGCGCGTTCGATTTCGTCAGGTTGCAGAAACTTCCAGCGACCGGCGATGTGAAGATCCGGTCGCAGAAGATACAAAGTCCCCGCCGCAGCACCGTAAAGCCGCGCAAGCCTGCCATCCGCGTCGACGACGACAGCCGATGACGCACGCGAAGGCGTCTGCCTGACGATGTCGATGGCTATGAAGCGCCGGTCAATCGCTCTCAAACGTGCAAAGAGTTCCAGTTGGGCAGCGGCGGCACCAGCATCGCTGAAATACAAAGCCGTGAAGCCGTCGGATGCACCGTCGAGCAGGTACGTGCCATCACCGACGTGAAAATTCGGTGCCATGCTGCCGCTGACCGGCCCACCCGCGAATTCCGCGTCGCGTGCGGGAAACAGGGTGATCGGGCTTGCGGAGTAGGTGTAGGGCTGCATCTGTCGTGGATTGGCCAGTTCGCGCGTGAAGTCGTGCTCGATCGCAAGCGACAAGGCGGCGTCACGCGCCAGTTGCCAGCCGCGCGTCGGTGGCGTCATGAAACGCGTACTCTTGGTCGCATTGGCAAAGACATCGAGCGTGGCCCCGCGGCGCTCCGGTGTGTAGCTGTCGAGCAGGCTCGTGCCGGCTTCGCCTGACAGCACCCTACCGAGTTTCCAGCCGATGTTGTGCGCGTCGGCCAATCCGTTGTTCAAACCGCGAACACCGAAAATCGGCACGATGTGCGCACTGTCGCCGATGAAAAACACACGGCCATGCCGGTAGTCGTCGAGGCAGAGCGTGTTGGCCGCATAAATGCTCCACCATTCCAGCTCCCACGGACCGCGATGGCCGATCTCGTCGAGGATCGCCTGCAGACGCCGGCGCAGGTTGTCTTCCTTGATGGCGTCGTCATCGCTCTCATCGTCGCGGAGCTGGTAGTCGAGACGCCAGAGATCATCGGGTTGCTTATGAATGAGTAAAGTACCGCCGGGATTGCAGGCGGGCTCGAAAAACGCGCGGCGTTCGGTCGGAAACTCATGCGCCATCCTGACGTCGGCGATGACGTAGCGGCCTTCGTAATTTTCGCCCCTGAGACGCAGTCCAAGATGTGAGCGAACCGCGCTGCGCGCGCCGTCGGCAGCCAGCAGCCAGTCGGCCGTCAAATCGTAAGTGCCGTGTGGCGACGCGACGGTGACAGTCGCGTTCGCAGCGCCGCTCGTGACAGAGGTTACTTCGCTCTGCCAACGGACGTCGATCAGCGGCTGGCGACGCACCGCATCATAAAGGTATTGCTCGATGTACTGCTGTTGCAGGTTGTACATCGGCAGATACTTGTCATCGTCGGTGTGCGGCATCTGCAGCCGATAGATTTCCCGACCGCGATAGTAGCTGCGTCCGAAACGCCAACCGAGCGCCTTCGCCAAGAACGGTTCGACAGCACCGATGCGTTCCAGAATGTGCATGCTCGGACGCGCAATGCAGATCGCGCGACTGCCGTCGTTGAACGTTTCTTTGCGCTCCAGAACCACACTTGCGATGCCGTAGCGTGCCAACGTCAATGCCGCCGTCAGACCGATCGGGCCGGCACCGACGATGACAACTTTGTGCGGATGCGGTCCACCCTCGATCTCGGGCGCGGGAGTTGGTGTAAAAATCGGGTATTCGAAATACAGCGACTCGAGCGCGCCCTTGCCTGACGGTCTCATTTTGATCCTGTGGCGAATTATGCAGGGCACAGCAGAGTATATTACTTCAGATTGCCATGCCCCATCGACGCGGTCCAGACCGCTGTCGATGGCCGAACCGTTCAACTTTTTTGAGACACGCCGCTGCGCACCACACGGCGTTGATCGCGCCTGATCGCTTCGGGCTGCTGGCGTGCGGCGACCGCACGTTTGACGGGTGCCGACACGCGCTCGGCGACAGCGCGCACTCTGCGGCCGCTCTTGACGGCGAGCGCCGTGGCCGCTGCGACCGCTGCAACGGGTGCCGACGCGCTGGCGACGGTCTGCACGATGCCACCTGTCGCCGCGATTCGATCTGGCGCGCCCTCGTAGACAACGGCAACGTCTCCGATCAGCTCGACGACAAGCGACGCGCCATCTCTGGCAAGTTCGAACGATACAGGCACCGTCTCGGTCAACGTCGACTGCAAGCGCACGTCGTCTGTAAGTCGCTGATTAAGCAACTGCCGGCCACGCCGCAGAACATCCGCCAGCGGCCGCGACACATCGAGCTTGGCGGCAGCGGCAAACTTGCTCGCGAACGGTTCAATGCCGAGCCGCGGCAGGCCCGACGCCTGTCCGTCCAAGCTCCTGCCGGATGTCGGCGGGAACGTCACGTCGGCCAGCGTCACGGTTCCGCTTGCAGCGTCAAGGACGGGACGACCCGCAACGTGGAGTGTGCCCGCGTAGCTGGTGCCCTTGCTGGTCGTCACGTCGACCGTCAGCTGCAGCCCGATCTGGTTGGTGGCCGGATAAACCCTGATGTCGCGCACCTTCACCATGACGGGTTCGCTGAAGCGATCGGCGCGGCTTTCAAACGACTGCCCGTCGACGAACGCGGCCTGCGCCTGCTGGCGCATCGTTTCGAGATCAACTGACATGGCGACACGCACGCGCGACGGCCCTTCCGGTGCGCCCGCTTGAGACATCGTCGCACCCTGGCGGTTGGTACTGAGTGGCGCCTTCTCGGACTCCGTCATCGCCAGACGCGACGTGATGGGGATCTGATAGGCGAACTTACCGCCCTCCGCGACGAGCGAGCCGGCGCTATAGGTTTCCGGTGCCGTCTTCAGCCAGACGCCCGACCCTTTACCGAGTTCGAGCGGTTGCGCGATGATCGGCCAGACCTGCGCGATCGCCGCCTTGACCGGCACTTCGGCGAGTGCGCGGCGAAGATTGTCTTCGGTGGACCTGGCGATCGCCTTTAGTTGCGGATCGACAAGCCGGGACAGTCGGACATTGGCTCGCATCAATGCAACGGTTGCGTCGTCGGCTGGTGGCCCATCGCGCCGCGTCACGTCGAGACTGCCTAACGTGTTCATGGTCACCGCGTAGGCGAGATCGAGGATCGCTTCGCCAGATTTTTGTTCGCTTAGACTGTTGGCCCAACCGATACCAACAGCAGAAAGTGTGTATTTGACTGGAATGCTCAACTTCACCCCGGAACCCGTCACCTGTAGCCCGACGGGACCATTGCGGGAGACTGTGCCCTCGACCTTGGCAGCGGTGCACTCAGTTGCGACATTGCGCTTGCCGCAGGCGGCATCCGGCAACCATTCTTTGATGGTGGCGAGCTTCTCCGGCAGGTCTGCATCGGCCTGCCGAGCCAACGACGCCAACTCGACCGGCAGAATCAGGCGGCTGGCGGAGCGCACGGCTTTTACATCCAGACTGCCTTGTGGCGGCAGCGCTGCCTTGGTGAACTCGATGGCAGCCTTGTGAGAATGGCTTTGACCGGCTGCCGCCCAAACAGCACCACCGCCGACGATCGCCATCACAAAATAACGCGCACGCATTCAGTCAGCCCCCACACCCAACCCGTTACCCAGCATGCAAAATCACCCATCTGGGTTAAGACTTTGCGTGGTACTGGGTCGGAAAATGAGAGAGCAATAACTATGCCAATTTATACTGGAGCTCGATCGACCGAATCTGCCTCGATACGCAGTTTAACTTGGCCAACCAGTATCGCGTTCATTTGACCAAGGCGACCGACGGCTTTTCAGTCGATAAACAGTCTACTTTGCTTCGACGGCATCTGCCGCGATGGAATATCCGGTTTCGGCCAAGCCGGTGAACTGGCCTTCGGTGGTCAGCGTACCCGTCACGTAGACGGGGTCGAACTCGCCCTTGAGCGTCACGCCGGCCGCTGACTTGACATAAATGATCTGATTAGCCGGCGGTGGCGGCACGTGGATACAGGCACCTACGAACGGCACGAGCAGAAACTCGGTGACTTTGGTGGCGTCGAAGTCCAGCGGCACGACGTATCCACCGATGCGAACACGCTTTCCATTCAACTCCGCCACGACAGGCGCCGGCGCGCTGGATGCCGTCACCTTACCCGCACCGCTCATCCATTTGCTCTCGGCATTGGGTGCGGGCGGCTCGTAACCGCTACCTGGAACCACTGCTGTCGCACCGGAAAAGAACGGCTTGGCCTTCGGCTTGGCAGTTTCGACGGGCACCAGAGCCGCCCATTTCAATTCCAACGGACTGTCTAGCGCTTGCGCCTGCGACATGCCGAGGGTGGCAAGCAGCAGAGTTGCAGAGGCAAAAGCTCCTGATAACAGCGACATCGTCGGCTCCTTCGTTCAAACTCGCACCATCATGCCGTCAGACAATGACAACCTGTAGGCACGCAGCGCGGGTAGCAGCCCCGCCAGAATGCCAGCGGCCACAATACCGCTCAACAACATCAACTCATAGCTCGTCGGCGCCGAGATCGGGATGTAGAGGCCGTACGCTCTGTCGATCCATGGCTGCGCCATCAATAAGGCCGCATATAGCAGGGCCGCGCCCGCGACCACGCCGACGATCACCAGCACTGCCGCCTCCGACACCAAAAGTCCCAAGATCGTGCCCGGACCAGCACCGACCGAACGCAGGATCGCCATCTCGCGCCGACGCTCGTTGAGGGTGGTCAAGATCATCGTGACCATGCCCAGCAGCGCCGTCACCACCACCATCAGCGATACCGCCGACAATGCCGTTTCGGCTGTGCCGACCAGCCCCCACAACTCCTGCAGCGCGGCGCCGGGCACGATCGCGGTGAGGGCTTCCTTCGGGTATTCGTTGATGGCGCGCTGCACTTTGAATGTCGCGATGCGCGATTTAAGCCCGATCATCGCCGCCGTCACCGCCTGCGGCGTCAAATTCTTCCGGCGCACGTCGTCGGCCGACACGCCCTGCCCCGCTGCACGCCCACCGCTCTGCCAGTCGACATGGATCGCCTCGATCGCCTCCAGGCTTACGTGCACCGTCCGGTCTGCCGGAGTTCCCGTTTTTGCCAAAATGCCCGACACCACGAATGGCTTGTCGTCGTGCTCGACGAAGGCGACGTTGCCGAGGCCGTGTGCGATCACGACGCGATCACCGACCTTGTAGCCGAGCTTGGAGGCGACATCAGCGCCGATCACGGCGTCGAACAGATCGGCGAACGGCTTGCCTACACTGAATTGCAAAGCCTGATTGCGACGGTATTTGTAACGCTCGAAATAATCGACGCTGGTGCCGAGCACGCGAAAACCGCGATGCGTATCGCCCAAGGATACTGGAACGACCCAGGCAATCTCAGGTGCTTTCGCGATCTCCTGCAGGCTGTCCCACGTGATGTTGTTGGTGGCGTTGCCGATGCGAAATACCGCATAGAGCAGCAGGTTCAAGCTGCCGCTGCGTGCACCCACAATAAGGTCGGTGCCGGCGATCGTGTCGGTGAAACTCTGCCGCGCGCCGGTGCGTACTTTCTCGACGCCGAGTAGCAGCATGATACTGAGCGCGATCGCCAGCGCCGTCAGCAGCGCCGTGCCCCATCGATTGCGCAGCGATTGCAGGGCAAGCCGCAGCACGATCATGCAGACACTCCCCTGGCGATCGTCGCGATGTCGTCGAGCCGAACAACCCGCGTGAAGCGATGTGCCAATGTTTCGTCATGGCTGACCATGATCAGCGACGTGCCGGCCGCATCCAGATCGGCGAACAGCAGATCGAGGAATGCCATCTGGTGGCCCCGATCAAGCGACGACGTCGGCTCGTCGGCGACGATCAACTCGGGCGATCCGATCAGCGCGCGTGCTGCCGCAACGCGCTGCTGCTGGCCGACACTGAGGCTCGAGGCGCGCGCGCCGTCGATCGACGCCGTGTCTAGTCCCAGCCGCCCCAACAGTCGCCGCGCCTCAGTATGGACCTGGCCGCCGGACGCGACCGCCCGCGCGTGGCGCGTATTCGAGAAGCTCAGCGGCAGCACCACGTTGTCGACGACCGACGCGTAGGGCAAAAGATTGAACTGCTGAAAGATGATGCCGAAATGGGCGGCCCGGAAACGGTCCCGCGCATGGTTCGCGAGTGTGCCGAGGTCGGTCCCCAGCACCGAGACGCGGCCCTGGTCGGGCGTCACGATCCCCGCCAGAAGACTGAGAAAAGTCGACTTGCCGCTTCCGGATGGGCCGATCAGCAGCATCCGCTCGCCGCGCGCCAGCGAGAACTCAGCGACGCTCAGTCGAAATCGTGCACTGCCGGGCCAGGCAAAGCGTACACTGTCGAATGTCACGACGTCGTTGGAAATGGTGCGCCTCCGCGCGGCGTTCCGCGTTGATCGGCACTAGGCTCCGCGAGCGGCGCTGTCAAAGCCAATCCGCAGCAAGACCCAGCGGCAAGACGCCACCGACGGTCGCCTGAGCCGCCCCTCGCAGGGCAGCCGCCAAGCATGTCATCGCACCGGCACCGGATCGGAACCAACCTCTTCGAACTTGCGTTCGGGGTGCATCATGAAAGCAGCGCAGGCCCCGACCGCCAGCAACCCGATCAGCATCAGGAACGGCAGATACCAGTTGCCGGTGAGATCGATGACATAGCCAGCCACGAGTGGCGACACGATCGCCGCGAAGGCCGATCCGGAATTCATCAATCCCGATGCCGTGCCGGAATACTTTGGCGCGATATCCATTGGGATCGACCAGATTGGTCCGATGATCAGTTCGGCGAAGAAGAAGCCGGACGACAAGCAGATCGCAACCGTCGTGATATCCTGGAAAAACAGGATCGGACATAGCGAAAGCAACGCGCCGACGAAGCCGGTCACGATCACGCTGAGCCGAGCTAAGCGGACATTGCCGGTGCGATGATAGATCTTGTCTGACACGACGCCCCCAACGGTATCGCCGACGACGCCGGCAAAGAACACGCCGGACGCAAAGATCGCGGAGTCCTTCAGGTTGAAATTGTAGGAGTTCTTGAAGAACAACGGCAACCAGTTGAGATAGAGCCAAAGGCACCAGCCGTAACAGAAATAAGTCAGCGTCACCGGCCACATGCGCTTGATCAAGGCACCCCACGGCACGACGACGGCAGTGGTATCCTTGCGCGGTGGCAGCGTCGCCAGTTCCTCAGGCGTGACGCCTGTGTGGGCGCTTGGTTCGTCGCGGAAATAGGTCACCCAGGCGACGACCCAGAGCAGGCTGAACAATCCGAGGATGATGAATGATCCGCGCCAGCTGAACGACAGCGTGAGAAACGCCACGATCGGCGGCGTCACCGCCCCGCCCAGCCGGGCGAACGAGTGTGTAATGCCTTGCGCGAAACCACGGTTTCCGGCGGGCGTCCAATACTGCATCGCCCGTGTGGCGGTCGGAAATGTCGCGCCCTCGCCGAAGCCGAGCAGCACACGAACGATAAACAGCGAATAAAGCCCGTCGACGAAGCCGGTTAGGATCGTCGCAATCGACCAGATCATGCCGCACACGAACAGCGTCATTCGCGGTCCCACCCGGTCGCCAATCCAGCCGCCGAAGACCTGAAACAGCAAGTAAGGGTAGGCGAAGGCCGAAAACACCAATCCGAGCTCGAGATTGGTGAGCCCCATTTCTTTCTGGATCGGCCCGGCGGCAGCGCCGACGTTGACGCGGTCGACATAGGTTATGAAGTACATCAGGCACAGAAGCCCGAGCACAATATTCGACGCCTTGAATACGCGTGACATATCGGTTCCCCCGTTGGCCCGTGCGGTTCTGGCCGCTTTATCGGGCAAGACCCGTCAACGCGCCGTGCGGTGGCTCGTCTCGGTCAGGTATTGCATCGCGGCACTTACACCACCAACTCGGTGCGGCACGCGGGCTGCGGCAAGTGACATCTCGACCCCAGCCAGTGCCCCGACGAGGGTCAGATCGTTGATATCGCCGAGATGGCCGATGCGGAACGCGCGGCCTGCCAGCTTGCCCAATCCCGTCCCGAGCGAGATGTCGAACGTTTCCAGCGCGACTTTCCGCAACGTGTCGGCATTGTGCCCCTCCGGCATCATCACGCCGGTCAGAACCGGCGAGTGGAATTTCTCGTCCCGGCACACTGTCTCCAGGCCCCAGCCGGCTACGGCCCGGCGCGTCGCCGCCGCGTGGCGCTGGTGGCGCGTGAACACCGCGTCCAAACCCTCTTCGTGGATCATGTCGATTGCGGCGTCGAGACCGTACAGCAGCGTCGTTGCGGGCGTGGTCGGAAACCAGCCATCCTTGTTCGATTTCAGCATCTCGTCCCAGGCGAAGTAGGCTTTCGGCATCCGCGACGTATGTGACGCTTCGACTGCCCTGGGGCTGACGGCGTTGAAGGATATTCCCGGCGGCAACATCAATCCCTTCTGCGAACCTCCAATCGAGACATCGACGCCCCATTCGTCATGGCGATAGTCAGCGGAACCGATGCCGGAAATCGAATCGACCATTAACAAGGCCGGATGCCGCGCGGCATCAATCGCGGCGCGCACCTCGTCGATGCGTGAGGTGGCCCCGGTCGAGGTTTCGTTGTGCACCACGCACACGGCCTTGATCGTGTGCGCAGTGTCAGCCTTCAGATGCGCCTCGATCTTGCTGGCGTCCGCGCCCGACCGCCAGTCAGACGCGATGAACTCTGGCACCAGACCCAACTTGGTCGCCAGCGACTTCCACAACGATGCGAAGTGTCCCGTTTCGTACATCAGCACCTTGTCACCGGGCGACAGCGTGTTGACCAGCGCCGCTTCCCATGCCGCCGTCCCGGAGGCGGGAAAAATGATCACCGGCTGGGTCGTCTTGAAGATGGTCTTGATACCCGCCAACACGCGCTTGCCCAGCGCCTGGAACTCCGGCCCGCGATGATCGATCGTCGGCATGTCCATGGCGCGCATGATGCGCTCGGGAACGGGACTCGGCCCGGGAATTTGCAGGAAGTGACGACCGGCAATTCGCGGTTTTCGGTTCTGCATGGCGAAGTGTCCTCGACTTGTCCGTGGCGTGCCGGTATTTAGCTGGTTCAGCGCGTGCGTTGACCCGTTCCCGCGTCATGAATATGAATACCCCTCCAAGTCAACCCCAACTTCAATTCGATCGGACTCTGGATGGCGGCCGTCGCACTGCCTGCATTCGCACGGCGCCTCGCATCCGGGAATGCCGGTGACATTCTCACCGACGCATTTTCGCGCGGTCGCTACGCCACCGACGCCTCGCATTATCAGATGATGCCGGTGGCCGTCGCCTTTCCCCGCACCGTCGAGCAGGCGATAAATGCCGCCGCAATCGCCATTGCAGAGGGGATAAGTGTGTTGCCACGCGGTGCCGGCACCTCCCAGTGCGGCCAGACCGTCAACGACAGCCTGGTCATAGATTGCTCAAAGCACCTGACGCGTATCCTCTCGCTGGACGTCGCCGCGCGCCGGTGCGTGGTGGAACCCGGGATCGTGCTCGACGAACTCAATCGCCAGCTCAAACCGCATGGCCTGTGGTTTCCGGTGGACGTCTCGACCGCGTCGCGCGCCACGATAGGCGGTATGGCCGGCAACAATTCCTGCGGCGGCCGGTCACTCCGCTACGGCACGATGCGCGACAACGTCGTCTCGCTCGACGCAGTGCTGGCTGATGGCCGTTCGGC
>JANYHG010000101.1 GCA_025359165.1 Hyphomicrobiaceae bacterium | reverse complement strand
TAACAAGGCGCGATATTCGCGAGGGAATTAAAGATGGCCAATAAAAACTAGAACGTAATACACTTCCCGCTAGTATTACGGTGTGAACACGAACTCCGGAATTTGAAGGGAGATTTCGCAAGCACCACGCAATAAGATGAGTTCCAAAGCTGTGCGCAACAATATCAAGCCTGTCGGGGGCTTCAATGGAAACGATATTGCATAATTCTTTTTGGAAGCGTTTGACGGAAATCCAGCGAAGGATCGGAGTTAAAAATGCAAACAGCGAAAAATATCCAAATTTGTAGTGGAAGAATTTAATATTCGGATTAGAAGCGCGCACCACTGTTTCCAGTCGTTCTTGCCAATTCCCGAACGTCCTTATGCCGTGTATGGTGACTACAATATGATTTGCACTATCGGGCATTTGGTCAACTCCTATCCATATACGACGCGGTCAGTTAGCCCGTTCGGGGATTAGCAGTCGGACAACCGATTGACGTGAACATTATCGGTCCGATGGAATGTGGCTTGCTTCAGTACTGGTCCTGACATCATCCGTGAAAACGTTTTCGCACTCGCCATTGTCTGTGTTATTCTGATAATTTACTGCTCAGAGTGCGAAGCCGTCACCGGCATTGGGGATGAAGTCGGCAGACTAGGCGTAGCTCAATTCTGGCGTTAAATCTGTCGTTTATGCTTTTATCGCGATCGTTCCAGATACCTTTCAACAGCTAGTCGGCATGCTATTGAGCTGACGAACGTGGCGGTCTTCTCGCACATGCCGGTGATGCCCCTGACACTTGCCTCATTACGCGACTTTGGTGGCTACCATCGAGAGCAGACCCCAGCCGGAAGTGCAAGATCCGTCTTCACCATATGGCGGTGTGGGTCAAAACCCGACATCACGCCATCACATCTTCGTCTCACCGCACCGCCCCATTGCCTGTCGCGTCGTGCTTCGACACACTGCAGCATGTGTGGTGTCGGAGGGAGCCGTCATGGCATTTCATTTGAGGCGTCTGGGTTTGCATCTCGTGGCGCTGCTGGCCATGCTATCTGCGGCGCACGCACAATCTCCGGCCGCCGATTTCCCCAACCGCCGCATCAACGTCGTCTTGCCGTTCCCGGGCGGTGGCATCGTCGACATCGTCACGCGCATCGTCACCGATAAAATGGCCGAGACTTGGAAGCAGACGATCACAGTCGACCCGAAGCCCGGTGCCAACGGCAATATCGCCTGGGACATGGTCGCGCGCGCCGAGCCCGACGGGTACACGTGGACGTTCCTCAGCCCCGGCACGATTGCCAATCCGCGCTTGCAACCGGGCTTGCGGTGGTCGGAGAAAAGCTTCGTGCCTGTCGGTGCTGTGGTCTGGGCACCATCTGTTGTCGTGGTGCCCCCGGCGGTTGCCGCGAACACGATGGCCGAATTTGTCGAACTCGCCCGCGCGAAGCCCGATACCCTCAATTGGGCGCACCCCGGCCTCGGTACGTCGCAGCATCTCAACACCGTCATTCTGCTGCATGCGACCAAAATGAAAATGGTCGAGGTGGCTTACAAAGGTCAGCCACCCGCCATCACCGACTTAATGTCCAACCGCGTGCAGTTGAATGTGGCCTCCATCGGATTGGTTGCGGAGCACATCAAGGCGGGTACCCTGAAACCGCTCGCCGTGCTTGGAAAAACGCGATCGCCGCTGCTGCCCGATGTGCCCACGATGTCTGAAGCCGGCTTTCCCGACGTCAACGTTGTCGCGTGGTATGGCTACGCGGTGCCAAAGGACACGCCGCGACCCATTGTCGACAAGATCATCGCCGCCGTGAACGCAGCCCTCACCGACGCTAAAGTCCGTACCTTGCTTGAACGGCAAGGCCTGCAGATCGTGGATCCGATGACCTCAGCCGATTTGGCGGCTTTGCTGGCGTCGGACACCGAAAAGTATGCGAAAGTCATCGACGAAGTCGGCCTGAAAATCGGCAACTGACCGCCGGGTCGGACGGTACATCATCGCACATCATGGAACGGTAACGTGAACCACAACAAAAAACGCGTCTTCTACGTCAAGTATCTAGCCGACGGCATTTTCGGTGACGTGTTGGCCGCGCGGGGTGACGTCACCCTCGACAAAATCCACGACGACGCGAGCGATCAGCAGTCCGGTCCGATACTGGCCGCCGCGCACGCCTATCAGGTCGGAGCGTCCCGCGACGAGTTGCCCGTGCGGTTTCACGTCGATGCCGCGTTGCTGACGCGCGCGCCCAACCTGTTGATCGCATCCAGCAACGGCGCTGGTTACGATCCCATCGACGTCGACGCCTGCACGGCGGCCGGCGTGATCGTCGTTAATCAGTCCGGCGGCAACGCCCGCTCAGTCGCCGAGCACGTGATCGGCATGCTGCTGGTTTTATCGAAACGTATCCCCGAGGCCGACCGGGCGCTTCGGCGTGGCGACGTTGCCGATCGCAACGCCTTCATCGGCACCGAGGTTCTGGGCCGCACCATCGGCATCATCGGCATCGGCAACACTGGCGGACGGGTTGCGCAGATCGCCACCGCGCTGGGCCTGAAAGTGCTGGCCTTCGATCCCTACGTCGATGCCGAAAAAATCGCGGCGCGCGGTGCCGTCAAGGTCGAACTCGACGACCTCCTGCAGCGCGCCGATTTCGTCTCGGTCAATTGCCCGTTGAACGCTCGGACTCGTGGCCTGATCGGTGCGCGGGAATTCGCCCTGATGCGGCCGACGTCGATCTTCCTCACAGCCGCGCGTGGCTTCATTCACGACGAGGTGGCGCTGGCGCAGGCCTTGTTGAACAAGACCATTGCGGGTGCCGGCCTCGACGTTTGGGCGAAAGAGCCACCGCCCGGCAACCATCCTTTGCTGGCGTTCGACACGGTCATTGCAAGCCCGCATACCGCAGGCGTCACCCACGAAGCCCGCCGCAACATGGGACGCATCGCGGCCGAACAGATGCTGGGCGCTCTGGATGGCCGCTGCCCGCCGCGCCTGATTAACCCGCAAGCCTGGCCCAAGTATTCGGCGCGCTTCGAACGCACCTTCGGCTTCCGACCCGATCCGCTGAAAGATCTTGCGTGAGTACGGTGCCGACAGGGCCGACGCTGTTTCACGCCGCATAAATCACCCACGCACCCGCCGGAACTGTCCGCATCATGCCCGACCCAGTCCCGCCATCCAGCCTGTCGACCGAGCGCGTGTCGCCACGTTATCTCGACATCGACGCCTGGCCGATAGCCGACGCCCTCGATGCAATGCTCGAGGGACAAATGACGGCGGTCGCGGCTGTTCGCCCTGCCCTGCCGGCGTTGGCCGCAGCCATCGACGCCGCCGCCGTCCGCATCGGCACCACGGGTCGCCTCGTCTATGCTGGCGCTGGCACCTCGGGACGCATCGCTGTGCAAGACGGTGCCGAATTGCCGCCCACGTTCGGTTGGCCACGCGAGCGGTTGCTGTTCGCCATGGCTGGCGGCTTCGAAGCGCTGACACGCAGCGTCGAGGGTGCCGAAGACGACGAAGCTGCAGCCACCCGCCTGATGTCCGAGGCCAACGTCGACTCAGCCGACATCTTGCTCGGCATTGCCGCCAGCGGCACCACACCCTACACCATCGCCGCCGTCGCAACCGCACGCGCTCGTGGCGCACTCACTATCGGCATCGCATGCAATCCCGGCGCACCTCTCCTGGTCGCCGCCGAGCATCAAATCCTGATCGCAACAGGTGCCGAAGTCATCGCCGGTTCCACCCGCATGAAGGCCGGCACCGCGCAGAAGATCGTGCTCAACTTGTTCTCGACCGGCCTGATGATCAAACTCGGCCGCGTTTACAAGGGCCGCATGGTCGACATGGCCGCCCGTAACCTCAAGCTCGACAAGCGCGCCATCCAAATGGTCGCCGATCTCGCCGGCTGCGATGCCGCCACAGCGCAGGCCGCCCTCACCTCAGCGACCGGCAACCTCAAACTCGCCATTCTAGTGGCCAGCGGCCACGAATTGGCTGCGGCCCAATCGCTCATCGCCCTACACTCCGGTAACCTGCGCAAAGCGTTGGCCTTCAGGCCTGTCCGCAACTGATACACGCCACTTCCCTTGTCCCCCGCGCGCGGGGACAAGGTGGCCGAAGGCCCATTGAGACACGGCGGCAACCTCTCAAATCGCCGACTCGGTTTTATTCAAACTGATGGCTTTCACTTTGAAGCTCGGGCCAAAGATAAAGTTGGTAGCTATCTCGCCCCGTCTGCCCATCGTGCGAAATATCGGTCAGATTCTTATAGACGACACGCACTCTGTACGGTCCTGGCGCACATGAGATTCGCAACGCGTTTGGATAAAAATCATTCCATCCAGCAACGACGATCCGGCCCGTATTGATTTGGATCTCACAATCGTTCACGCGATCGCAGTCCAGAACTTTACGAGGCTCATAATCCAATATCGAAATTGTTACCGACACTTTCGTATTTCTAGCGGTTCTAATCCCGATCGCGCCCTGAGCGAGCGCCATCCATCTGTCAGATGCGTCTTTCGTCCATGCATCAGCAAGGTCACCAAAGACGATATCGTCGTCCTGAATGTAAAACTGATAACTTTCGGCAAAAATATCGATTGTATACTCCATAACGCCGATCTCAGAAAAGCTTCCCTATCGACAGCGCGTAGGTTGGTTTGGTGCGCCCACAGAACATAGGACGCACCTCACTACTGCTGGCGACCGTGCCCCTGACCCTCACGCAACCGCCTTGATCACCGTGCCGATCTTCTCGGTGATCTCGGCCACCTGCGCCTCCGTCACCACGAGCGGTGGCGAGACGATAAGCGTATCGCCGGTCACCCGCACATAAAGGTCGTGCTCGTGATACATGCTTTCGATCGCGTTATAGCCGCGCAGACCGGGCTTGCCCGCGATGGGATCGAGATCGATGCCGCACATCATTCCGATCGGCCTGATATCGGCGACATTGGGCAAACCTTTCAGGCTCATCATCGCGTCGGCGAACATCGGCTCCATGGCCTTGGCGCGCTCGAACAGCCCTTCTTCCTTGTAGACTTCGAGTGTCGCAAGTCCGGCTGCCGCCGCCAGGGGATGGCCTGAATACGTGTAGCCGTGGAACAGCTCGACGATGTATTCCGGCCCCGACATGTGCGTCTCGTACACGCCCTTGCGCACCATCACCCCCGACATCGGCACCGCGCCGTTGGTGATCCCCTTCGCGAAAGTGATCATATCGGGCACCACGCCGTAACGCTCGGCGGCGAACGCGTAGCCGAGCCGCCCGAAGCCTGTGATGACCTCGTCGAAAATCAACAGAATGCCGTGCTTCTCAGTGATTTCCCGCAACTTCTTGAGATAGCCTTTGGGCGGCGGAATGCACCCTGTCGACCCCGCCACCGGCTCGACCAGCACGGCGGCGATGGTAGAAGCGTCATGTAATCCGATCATCCGCGTCAACTCGTCGAGCGTCTCGATCCCCCACTCCGGCTCACCCTTGGTGAACGCCTGCTTGGCCTTGTTATACGTTGTCGGCAGATGATCGACGCCGGTCAGCATGTTGCCGAACGCCTTGCGGTTATTGACCATGCCGCCGACCGAAATGCCGCCGAAGCCGACGCCGTGATAGCCACGCTCACGGCCGATGAAGCGGGTGCGGGCACCCTCGCCGCGTGCTTTGTGATAGGCCAGCGCCACCTTCATCGCAGTGTCGACGGCTTCCGAGCCCGAACTGGCGAACAGCGTGTAGTCGAGATCGCCGGGCGCCATCAGCGCCAGCTTCGACGACAGCTCGAACACCTTGGGATGCGCGTACTGGAACGGCGGCGCGAAATCGAGCGTGCCGGCCATTTGCTGGATGGCTTTGGTGATGCGGTCGCGCCCGTGCCCGGCATTGACGCAGAACAGCCCTGCCGAGGCGTCCAGCACCTTGCGCCCGTCCGGCGTCAGATAGTGCATGTCCTTGGCACCCGAGAACAGGCGTGGCTTCTTTTTGAAGCTGCGGTTCGGTGTGAACGGCACCCAATAGGATTCCAGCTCGTTCGGCTTCATATCCAGCGGTGCCATGTGTCTCTCCGTGTAAATCGGGCTTGCAAATTCTCTGGTCTGCGACGCGGCAGCAGTCGCTGCACCTCGACCCAGGACATCGGCGTCAATGTCCAACGTTCGGCCCTGCAATACAATCCCCAAACCCATATGGAGGGCATGCACCGAGCATGGGGTCGCCTCCCGCCCACTGCCCATCGAGCGACCGCCGATCGGCCTCCCATCGTCCTTGACACCCAAGGCCAAGATTTCCTATAGGAAGCGCACGTTGGTAAGGCGGGGTAGCTCAGCTGGTTAGAGCGGCGGAATCATAATCCGTAGGTCCCCAGTTCAAGTCTGGGTCTCGCTACCAATTATCTCAACGACTTAGCCTGATTTGAGACACTTAGCCTGATTTGAGACACTTAGCCTGATTTGAGACACTTAGCCTGATTTGAGACAATGGCTGATCATCAGTTGTGTCTCGCGGGTGTCCCAGTGGGTGAGGCTCGGAAGCCCGAACCCCTGTCAGTTCCGGCGTTATAGCCCGAGCCGACGCCAACGCATCGACGCCGCCACCTCGGCGTGTCCGGTCGGTGCCCCCTTTTACTTCGGCCGGAGCCTGTCGCTGTTCGATCGGCCTCGTGTCCGCCATCGCGCGCGTTGCGCAGCATAACCCCGGCACGTCCATTCAATCAATTTCGCGACTGGGGTCTGTCACTGAGCATCGAGCGTCGAACATACGCTTGCGTCAGGACGGGCTCTAGCGACGCAAGGTCCGGCGATGAGCGCCCGCCGACGCGACCGCATACGATACGCGCCTCGCCGCAGTTGCACTCGTTGCAGACACTGCATTCTGACTGGTGTTGTGAATCAGATTGATTGCGCGGCACGAACGTCAACGTCCAACATGCGATCTGCTCGCTGGCGGGAGCTGCTAAACTGAGGCCTGAGGCCGATAGGGATGCGTCGCGATCCAATGGTTGGCGATGTCGATACGGCGGGTGATCCACACGCCTTCAAACTTCAGCATGTGGTCGAGCAGGCGTTCAAGCCCCACGGCACGTGCCGGATGTCCGATGAGACGCAAATGCAATCCCACAGACATCATCTTCGGAGCGGTGCGCCCCTCGCGATAAAGCATGTCGAATGCGTCGCGCACGAACGAGAACCAATCGTCCGAGGTGCCCACCCATCCGGCATATTTGCCGTCGTTGTTGGTCAGCGTGTAAGGGACGATGAGATGCGGCTTGCCGGAAACCGTGCGCCAGAACGGCAGGTCGTCTCCGTAATAGTCGGAATCGTAGGTGAAGCCGCCTTCTTCGACGAGCAGGCGGCGCGTGTTGACGCTCGGACCATAGCGGCAGTACCAGCCGGCCGGACGCCCACCGACCGTCTTCTCCAGTGACGCCACTGCCATGCGAATGTGTTCGCGTTCCTCGGCCTCGTCGAGCTTCGTGTGATGGATCCATCGCCAGCCGTGACAGCACACATCGTAGTTGGCGCGCCGAATGGCTTCTGCCGCCAGCGGATTGCGTTCGAGCGCCAAGGCGCAGCCAAAAACGGTCAGTGGGAGATTGCGTTCGGCAAAAATTCTTTGTAGCCGCCAGAAACCGACGCGACTGCCATACTCGAACATGCTCTCGGCGGCCAGATCCCTCCCTTGAACAGGACTGCCGAGCCCGTGAGCTTCCGTCAGCCCGGCTTCGCTATAGGTTTCACCGTCCGGGATCGACGGCTCCGACCCTTCCTCGTAGTTGATAACGAAGTTGACGGCGATGCGTGCGCCATTCGGCCATTTCGGATGCGGTGGGGTCGAACCATAACCGGCAAAGTCGCGATCGAGATCTGCCGTCATCGCCTTGTCTCCGCGTGCTCTATACGCGCGGCAAGCGCGGGTGACAGGCCGATGGTCGCCTTTGCGTCCGGACGCCGGAACGTCCCGGTGGTGGCCTTGTTGATGCGCAGTGCCACCATCGTTTCAGCCATTTTTACCGCCGCCTGCACCTGATCGATGACGGGGACGGGGATGCGATCTTTTACTTTGGCGGCGAGGCCGGCAAGCGGTGCGCCGCCGAGGATGATAACGTCAGCTGCGGTCTCGACGACGGTGCGCTGCGCGAGTTCGATCAGCAGGGCTTCCTTCTCCTCCTGCACGTCGCTTACTGCCGTGAAGGCAGCATCGAGCATACGAATGCCGGCGCAGCGACCCGTCATACCATGCATGTCCACGCATTCCTGGAACCAGGGACCGAGCGCCGTCGCGAACGTGACGATGGCAAATCGGCGCCCCGCCATACAGGCCGCCAGCATGGCCGCTTCCGCCATGCCGACGACGGGAATGTCGAATAGCTCCCGTGCGCCCATCAGCCCGGGATCGCCGAACGCCGCGATGATCGCGGCATCGACGGAGGAGTGGTGCTCGGCCAGCATTTCGAGGGCGATGGCACCGCCGATCTGCGCTTCAGCGCGCGTGGCGATGAACGGCACACCGCTTTTGGCCGTGAGAGGGACAAGGTCTGTCCCGCTGGCCGCGACCGTCTTGCCGACGAACAGCAACCGGTCGGTCACGGCTACTGTGGTGTTCGGATTGAGCAGCAGAATACGCATGTCAGGCTTTAACTCCGGAGCGAGCGTTATTCGTGGCGAGTGCAGCCTCTGCCGCTTTCGCAGCTTTCAGCACCAGCCAGTCGGCACCGCGTCGACCGATGATCTGAAGTCCCACCGGCAACCCATCGCGGCCATGACCGCAGGGAATCGAGATGGCAGGCGTGAGCGCGTGGTTGAAAAAGGGCGTGAAGACGGCGTGCCCGCGCGGCGGCACAGCAACGCCCCCGATGTGAGAGGGGCCTAGACGTTCGACGGACCAGGCGACGCACGGCGTAGTCGGGCAGATGAGCAGATCGTGTCCAGAAAAGAAAGCCGACGCAGCCAGCTTGATGAGGCGGCTTGCCTCAAGCGCGGCGGCAACATCGCGGCCCGTATAGCCCAACCCGGTTTCGATCTGCGCCGCTATGTCGGGATCGAAGGTGCCGGCGTCACGCTTGAACTCGGGTGCATACAGCGCGGCCAGACCGGCGGTCTGCAGTGGCATCAGCGCCGTTTCTGAAAGGTTCGGCGGCCATACCGGATCACTGACAGCGATCTTCCAGCGAGCAAAGCACAACCTGTCTATGCCCGCTGCGATAACCTCCATGACGTCTGCATCTACAGGAACATCCAGACCCAATCGAGGACTGAACGCTATTCGAAGCCGCGCCGGGTCAAACGTATCCGAAGCAGGTTCGATCGCGATGGTATCGGGTTCGCGCGGATCGGTGCCCGCGAGAACAGAGAACAAGGCAGTGACGTCCGCCACCGTGCGACCCATGGGGGCGATGACAGAGACGTTGAAGAACGGTTCAGGAAAACCGGGCCCGTAGGGGATGGCACCGAACGACGGCTTGAAGCCGACCGTGCCGGTATGCGCAGATGGTCGACGGCCGGACCCGCCCGCGTCGGTGCCGAGCCCAATGGGGGCGAAATCTGCGGCGAGCGCTGCGGCATTGCCGCCGGAGGAACCGCCGGGCGTGAGCGAAGGATCGCACGGATTGCGTGCGATCCCGTGCAGCGGAGAATTCGTCTGACCTTTGCAGGCAAATTCTGGACAATTGCCAATACCAATGATGACGGCGCCCGCGTTGCGAGCGCGCTCGACTGCGATGGCGTCTTCCGGTGCCTTGAAATCGCGGAACAGGCGCGAACCCTGGGTGATCGTGTGGCCTGCCACGAAGATGTTGTTCTTGACCACCATCGGCACGCCGGCTAGCGGCAACTTTTCTCCGGCTGCGAGGCGCTTGGAAACGTCGCGAGCCGCAGCTCTCGCGCCCTCGCCGTCGTAATCGAGAAGCGCGTTCAACGTGCCATTGCGTTTGGTGATGACCGCGTCGAAGGCGTCGACGACCGCGATGGGATCCAGCCGGCCGGCGTTGACTTCGCGTGCTATGGTGACGGCATCATGCTCGATCATGGTGGGGCGTCCATAGGAGTTGCAGCGAGGCGGCAAGGGTGCAGAGCGCAAGAACGACATAGCTCGCTGCCAAGGTGCCGGTGGTTGCCACGATGGTGATCAGGAGGGGGGCCAGTAACAGTCCGGCATAGCTTGCGGTCAAGACGGCGCCGGTGATTTCCGCGACGCTCTCCGCCGGCGCCAACCGAGCGACTTCTGCGAGGAAGACGCCATTCCAGCCACTGGCGGTCAAGCCCAAGAGAAAGGCGAGAATGGCCTGGCCCGCAAACGGCAAGGCGGCTCCGGTCGAAGCCAACCCGATCGCCGTGGCGCTCATTCCGACCCCGAGGCCGATCAGCAGTTTGGGTGCGGGCACCCACTGGCTGGCGACGAAGCCCCAACTTAATCGGCCGATCAGCCCGCCGCTTTGCGCGATGGCCAGCAACGTTCCGGCGGCAACGTGGCCGAGATGGAGAACGGTTACGCCAAATGTCACCAGAAAAGCGTTGATGCCAAGTTGCATTGCCGAGTAGGGCATGGACAGGATCGCGAGCGACCGGAGGGGACGGCTGCTCCAGACAATGGCTGCAGCCGCACTCATGTTGATGGCTGCATTTTCGGCCGCCTGGGGCGCATCGTAACGCGTGCTGAGCGCCAGGAATGCCAGCGTCGCTACAATCGCGGCGACGGCGATCCACCCGTATCCTGCCGTCGGCGCTGTGACGGCGATGAGCGGCAGCGCCAACGATGCGAGGATGCCGCCGATCTGGTTGCCGGTCTGGCGAATCGAGAAAATCAACGGCCGTTGCTTTGGCGTAGCGAGACGCGACAGGAGCGTCGAACTCGCCGGTGTTTCGGGACCGAATGCCATTCCAACGCAGATCGCAGCGGCGATCAGCCAGAACGCACCATCGCGTGTGGCAAGTGCCATGCCGCTGGCGACTGCCGCAGCGCAGCAGGCAGCGACGCGGCAAGGCCCCCAGGAGCGTGTTAGGCGTCCACCCTGGAGTGACGTCGCCATGCCGACCGCGAACACCACCGTCGTGAAAAGTCCAACGTCGCCCACGGTGAGGCCGAGCTTCGGTGCGAGAACGCCGGGGGCAAACAGTGCCAGCGCCACCAATGCCTGCAAACCGGTCATGGCGATGAGCGCGGGCCACAACGGCAGTTTCATCGCGGCATTGGTCGCGCTATCATCGATTTTCATGAGCCAACCAAAGCGGGTGCCCATCATGCCGGGACTTTCCATTCACGTCGTCGACGTTACGCGCGGCGTGCCCGCGCGTGGGATGCTTGTGGAGGTGTTCGCCCTGGAACCCCAACGCACCCGGATCGCAGAGGGTAGGCTCGCCGCGTCCGGTGCACTCGACCATACGATTTCGGCAACCCCGCTGGCGGCGGGGCCGCATGAGGTGATTTTTCATGCCGGTGATTTCTTCTCGTCCGAAGGCGTCGCCCAGCCGCGCCCGCCATTCCTTGACGTGGTGCCCTTCCGTTTCAATGTCTTTGCTCCCGAGCAGCATATTCATTTGCCTATGAAGATCACGCCTTGGGGTTTTTCGCTCTATCGCGGGAGCTGACGTGTTCAGCGCAGGCGGCGCGACAGACCGGCGACGCGTTCCATGATGACGAGTGCGGCAATCGTGATAGCGATCATCACGCCCGACACTGCGGCGATCGTCACGTCGAGTTTGCCTTCAAGATCCTGCCACATGCGGATCGGCAGCATATCGGTGCGCGCATCACGCAGAAACAGCGAAACCGGCACGTTGTCGAACGATGACATGAAGGCGATGAACGCACCTGCCATGATGCCTGGAGCAATCAGCGGCAAGGTGATGCGACGAAGAGTGTAGAAGTTTGACGCGCCGAGGCTGGCAGAACTTTCGAGAAGCGCCGGGTTCAATTGCGCCAACGCCGCCACCGTCGTCCGCACCACGTAAGGCACGCAGACGACGACGTGCCCGATCACCAGCGTGAGCGGAGAAACGGACAGTCCCATCACCGAAAAAAACATCAGTGCTGCGAGCCCAAAAGCCAGCGCCGGCAGCACCAGCGGCGACATGAACAAACTGTCGAGAACGCGTGCCTTCCAAGTCTCTGAGCGCGCGATGGCCAAGGAGGCAGCGACTCCAAGCAGTACTGACAGTCCGGTGGTCCCGGCCGCCACTTTCAAACTGTTGGCGGCGGCAAAGTGCAGCTGCCAAGCATCGAGGAGCGCGCTGTACCATCGGAACGAATAACCGGGCGGCGGAAACTTGAGCGAGAACCCGGAGGTAAACGACACGATGATAACGACGAGCGTCGGTAAGACGAGTAGCAAGAAACACGACGCCGCGAGCACCCACATAGTCACGTGAAAACTTACCGCTTCGAGGCTACTACGCTGTCGCGTCATCTGTCGTGCCTCATGAGTGTGTATAGCCACTACTCAGTCGTCCAAGTGCGTTGAACAGCGAAACGACGGCCAACACAGCGCACAGAAAGATGATCGAAATCGCCGCTGCAAATGGCCAATTGTTCAGTGTCGAGGACTGTTGATAGATATACATTGGCATGAAAAGCATTTGGCCACCGCCGACCAGCGTCTGAGTGATGAATGCGGTAATAGATGCAGCGTAGGTCAGAAGACACCCGGCGATGATGCCCGGCAGCGTCAGCGGCAGTACGACCTTCGAAAAGGTGCGCCATTGACCGGCGCCAAGCGCGGCAGAGGCATCGAGAAGGTTGGGATCGAGGCGGGAGAGAGCCGTTACCAGCGGCAGCACCATGAGCGGCATCTGCACTTGCGCCAGTGCGACGATCATACCGCTCTCGGTATAGAGCAACCGCAACGGTGTTTCGATAAAGCCGAGGGCGAATAACGTCGAATTCACGATGCCTTGGCGTCCGAGTATAACGATCCACGCGAATGTACGCACCACCACACTGGTCAGCAATGGCAGAAGTACGACCAGCATGAGCACCGACTGCATCCACCCGGAGGCACGCATGTAGATCCAGGCCATCGGCAGGCCGAGCAGCAAACAAAGCACCGACACTTCGACACCGATCCACAGCGTGCGCAGGAGCACGCCGATCGAGAACGGATCGCTCAGAAACTTCCAGTATTGCGCCACCCCCATCTTCGACATGCTGGGGTCGGTGTGGAGGCTGACGAAGAACAGGATGGCGAGCGGCGCAAGAAAGAAGGCACAAAAGAACAAGGCCAGCGGCAGCGCCAGCTTCAGTTCGTAAGTGGTCGTATTGGGCCGTGTCGCAGTTGCCATGAATCGCTTGCTCGATGAGCGAAAGCCGCTCCCGCGGCAGCCGTCGTGGTCATGATGCGGGCGTTATATTTTGATGTCGCGATTGAATTTTTCGATCCAACCCGCGCGCTGTTCATTGATCTTCTTCCAGTCCTGGAACTTGAACTTGGCTTTCATGTCGGCGTGGTCCTTGGCCAGGACCTTGGCGATTTCACCTGACATCTTCACCTTGGTGTTGGTCGGTACGATGAGATAGGGGCTTTCCATTAGCTTGGTCTGCACCTCGGGCGACAGCGCGGCGTCGATCAACTTGGTGGCCATTTCGATGTTCGGCGAATTCTTGACGATATGCATGGTTGTCTTGAATGCAATGGCGCCTTCCTTGGGCGCCACAAACTCGACCGGCACGCCGCGCGCCTTGAGGATCTGAATGGCGTTGAAGTTGCCAGGTCCAATGTCGACCTGACCTTGCTGATAGAGCGTGGCCAGTGCACCCGGATTGGAGGCGACCGCGCCCAGGTTGGGCCTCAGATCCTCGATTGCCTTGAAGCCAGCGTCTACGTTGGCTTCGCTGCCGCCGCGCATACGCGCGATTTCGACAAGCCAGCCGGTGCCCAGCGTAGAGTTCAAATTCGTAATCCCGACGCGGCCCTTGAACTCCGGTTTCCAGATATCTTCCCACGACGTCGGCGGTGTCTTCACCTTTTCGGGATTGTAGGTGATGCCGACAACCTGGAAAAACGGCGCAGGGCCGGTTTCGACCTGGGCATCGGGAATGAGATCCTTGTAGTGGGCCGACTTGGCGATGGGGAACGGCTCAACCAGCCCCTGATCGATGGCGACGAGGGCAGGGCCAGGATCGTGCAGCATGACGTCGATGGGCGGATTGGTCAGCGCAGCCTTCACCTTCGCGATCTGATCGACCGACAGCATGGGATCGAGCGTGATTTCGGCGTCCGCATTGGCTTTGCGAAAGGCCGGCACGAGGACGTCCTTGTGCGCTTCTTCCCAACTTCCGGTGAAAGTGGCGAAAACCAATCGGCGCGCCTGAGCGTAGCTAAGACCGGGGAAAGCGTGCATCGCGCCCATGGTCAGAGATGCAGTAAGTAATGTCCGACGGTTAAATGACATGCGTGGTCCCTCCTGAAAAATAACGCTCCGTAACTCTACGCAGCTGCGGCGCGAAATGCCGTGGCAGCGGTTGGTGAAGCCGGCACGAGTGTAACGGCGGTACCAGGGGCGATGATGTTGGCGCCGAGTTCGCGGGGTCGGGCAATCTTGACAGCCCTGCCGTCGGCCATCACGATTTCGTAAACCACCATGGCGCCCAGCGGCAGGCCCATCTCGACAGTGCCGCGAATGCCACCAGTATCGTGCGCCATGCGTAGATATTCTGGTCTGATGCAGACCGTGACCGCCGACCCGACAGGGATAGCTTGCCCGATACCGCGTGCGGGGATTTCAGACCCTTCACCCAGATCGACGGTCAACTGTTCGCCGTTAGATTCCGTTACCTGACCAGCGAACGTGTTGGCAGCGCCGACGAACGTATTGACGAACAGCGAAGCTGGATGGTCGTAGATCTCCGACGGCGCTGCAAATTGTTCAAGGCGCCCCTGATTGAATACCGCCACCCGGTCCGCCATCGAAAGCGCTTCTTCCTGGTCGTGCGTGACGATAAGTGTCGTCGTGCCCGACGCGCGTTGGATGCGTTTGATTTCGATCTGCATGTCCAGCCGTAAATTCTTGTCCAAGGCAGCGAACGGTTCGTCGAGCAGAAGTATGGCAGGTCGAATGGCGAGTGCACGCGCGAGCGCGATGCGTTGCTGCTGGCCACCAGACATCTCCTTCGGATAACGGCCGCCGAACGGAGTCAACTTGACGAGTGCAAGCATCTCGGAGACGCGGGCCTGTGTAACTTGGCGCGACGTCCCGCGCGCTTCGAGGCCATAAGCAATGTTCTGCGCCGCTGTCATGTGCGGGAATAAGGCGTAATTCTGGAAAACAATCCCGACCGTTCGTTTGTTTGGCGGCAGATGATCGACGCTCTCGCCTCCGATGTTGATCTGGCCTTCGGTTTGGCGAATGAAGCCGCCTATCGCGCGCAACAACGTGGTCTTGCCGCAACCTGACGGACCGAGCAGGGCAACGAGTTCGCCGCCGGCTACATCAAGAGACACATTATCGACGGCTTTCGAACTGCCGTAGACGTGCGACAGACTGGTGAGTCGCAATGCTTCCCCTACTGCCACGGCTTCCCGTCTCCTGCCCCACCCATTGGCTGACGCTACCATTGCCTATTCTTCAGGCAAGAGAAGTGTTGCGAAAGAAGGCCAGAAAAAAGGCAGGAAAGGCCCAATAACAAGCCACCCGGCAATTCCACGCCGAATGGCAGCCGTGCTTCTACTGACCTCCGGACCAAAACGGGCTAGCGTTGTTCCCGAAAGTCGCACGAAAGCGGTAAAATCGGCGATTTCGATTTTGTGCGTCCAAATTTGCGATTTGGCGCGTTTTTGTCCGTTTCGGCACCGGACGTAGCTACGTCGTGCAAACGCCAGTCCTGCGCCATTTGTGACCAGGGAAACACGACGACAATTTCGCAAGTGATCGCGGAGCCCGTCCTTTTGCGAGTCATCCGAATAAGCAACGCCCTTAACCAAGTCGTGCAGCCGTGATAGCGGCAACGTCGATCTTTTTCATGCTCATCATGGCCGCGAACGCACGTTGAGCCTCGCCACCGCCGAGCGCCAGGGCGTCTGTCAGCACACGTGGCGTGATCTGCCACGAAATGCCCCAGCGGTCCTTGCACCAACCGCAGTCACTCTCCTGACCGCCGTTGCCGACAATAGCGTTCCAATAGCGATCTGTTTCTTGTTGATCGTCGGTGGCGATCTGAAATGAAAAGGCTTCGGTGTGTCGAAATGCCGGTCCGCCATTCAACCCGATGCAAGCGATCCCGGCGACCGTGAACTCGACGACCAGCACGTCACCCGCCTTTCCGGACGGATAATCTCCGGGCGCGCGTCGAATAGCGCCGACGGCACTGTCGGGAAACGTCTCGGCGTAAAACAGGGCGGCAGCTTCGGCGTCTTTGTCGTACCAGAGGCAGATCGTGTTCTTGGCCATCGCAAGTTCCTTTCGCTTTCGCATAATGGCGTTGGTTCGGCATACCCCCTGAGGGGCGACCATCTATCGGGGCCCTGCTCAGCAAGCTCGCCGGCTGAGGTTTCGTTCCACCTTGCCCCCTACCCCCGCCGTCGCTATAGCTCTGGCGACTTTCACACATCCCCACTTTGGAGCGCCCGCGATGGCTATCGAACACACGTTTTCTATTCTGAAGCCGGACGCGACGCGCCGCAATATCACAGGTGGCATCAACGCCGTTATCGAGAAGGCTGGCCTGAACATCATCGCCCAGAAGCGCGTGCGCTGGACGCGGGCGCAGGCCGAAGCCTTCTACGCCGAGCACAAAGCGCGGCCGTTCTTCGGCGAACTGGTGATGTTCATGACTTCGGGCCCCATCGTGCTGCAAGTGCTGGCCGGTGAGAACGCCATCGCCAAGTATCGCGAAGTGATGGGCGCGACTGATCCTAAGGAAGCCGCCGAAGGCACGATCCGCAAGCTGTTCGCCGTATCTAAGGGCGAGAACTCGTCGCACGGGTCGGACAGCCCAGCCGCCGCCGAGCGCGAAATCGCGATGAACTTCCGCCTCGACGAAATCGTCGGCTGATTACTCAAGCAATCTGAAACAAAACAACGCCCCGGGCTGGCCTGGGGCGTTGTTCGAGACCTCTAGCGACCCGCCGTAATCACCAAGCGCAATTCAGCGCGGCGACTTCTTTCTTGAGCTTCTCAGCCGTTTCTTTGCAGGTCGTATCGAGCTTGGCCTTGCCTTCCGGAGTGGCGGCTGCAGCTTTCCAGTTCGCCTGCGTCTGTTCGATCGCCGTCGTTACGCTGGAGCGCTGGTTGGCTGGAATCTTTTCGGTGATGCACGCCGAATACGTTTTCAGAAACGAATCGCAGCTGGCGACGCCGACGACATCTTGAGCGAGGGCCGGCAAAGCCGAACCCGCGAGGGCGGCGAAGGCAGATGCCAGCGCCAGTGTAGAAATTCGCATCATCATCTCCGGGGCAGTTGAGCCTGAACCTATCGGCCGATGCGCCTCCGCAAGATGCGGGCGCACGAGCACGACGCGCATTTGCATCGTGGGTGCTTCATACGCGATTCGCCGATGCAGGCCTATCGTGGCAACAGCAACCTGTGGGCAGTCGGTCTCAGGACTTTTTGCAGAACGTGGCTGTGACGAGACATTTGTATTCTTGTCCGAGCAGCGGCACGAACAGGTAATCCTCGCAGGCGATCGTTTCCTGGCTCTTGTCCCAGGTATTCCAGCCCTTTTGTTTGCCGACCTTGGCGACGTACTCGTCGAGACGAAGCCGAGCGACTTCGATGGTCTTTTCCTTCCCGACCTGAATATCGGACAGCGGCAGGCGCGTGCATTCGCGACCCTTGGCTGCGCCCGTGCCGGCTGCCGCAGCGCCCTTGCCTTTACCTGGGACAGCCGTCGTAGCAGGTACCTCGCCAGGTGCCGCAACGGGCTGCGCAGTTGCAGGCACTTCGGCCGCAGGTGGAATCGTAGACGCGGCGGGTGCCACCGACGGTGCCGTCTGCGCCAAAACCGGAACTGCCAGTGCGGCAGCCAAAACTATCGTCGAAATCAATGCGCGACCAAGCATGTTGTCCCCTCGTCCTCTGTAGTCCCGCCCCAACCTTCAACACTGAGATGGCGCGAGTGTGATCCTCGAAGCCCTACGCGTCGCCCGTGATCCTTATAGCGATTTTATGAGCCTGTCATAATCGCTATGACTCCCAATCCAGGTCCACAAGAAGCCGTCGTCGGTCTCGACGGCGAGTGCGCGATGCTTCAGCCCTACGCGAACCGCGAGCTGTGGGAGGGAGCGCTTCGTGAGAGCACCGGTTAGGGGCGAGTGCACTAACCCTCCCCGCAAGGCAATTTTTTCGTCTTGCCTGCGCTACGAGCGGCTAAGGCGCTATCGAAATGGCTGCCCAGCGTGCCTGCGTTTAAATCGGCTTCGATGCGAGCGTCGAAGAGATCGGCCTCATATTCGTCAAACCACAGGCGAAAAAGAGCAACCTCGTCCGCTGAGAGTTGCTTGACCGCCTTTTCAATGTACTCGAGTTTGGTCATGGCCTGCGCTGTAGTTGCAATCGCACGGTCCGTGCCGGTGTCACGTGATTCTAGCAGGACTATCCATCAGATCCAACCCTGCTCGACAAGCCTACATTAGGCCCCTGGCCGTCCCGTCTTCTTCGAGCGGCCGCGCCGGCTTACAGTCTCTCCTTCGCCCGCAACGTCAATGGTTTTCGTCGGGGCACGCGGCACCGCTCCCTCTGGCCGCTTCGGTATCGGTTTTCCGACCGGCACCTCTGTGCGGCCGACAGTCATTTCGTCAAGCGTTGGCTTGCGCACACGGCTCGATGCCGGTTGCGCCGTAGATTGCGCAAATGTCGGCTGCACCGGCTGGTACTCGGTTGCGATGCCGGATCCGGCCTTCGCAGGCGCGCGCTTGCTCGGCATGTTGGCCGAGGCACCGTATTTCTGCTCGCCTTTATAGCCGCCGGTGCGATCGTCGATCGCCGACTGTCGTGCCAGCGGGTCGTCAGCAATCGCCAGTTCCGTCGCCCGCAACCGTTTGACCTCGTCGCGCAGCCGCGCCGCCGTTTCGAATTCGAGATCAGCCGCCGCAGCGTGCATGCGCTTCTCCATATCCGCGATGACGGCCCCGAGATTGTGCCCGACCGTCGGCGTCAGTCCGGAGTCCGCCAAGCCGGCATCAATGGTGACGTGGTCTTGTTCGTACACCGACGACATCGTGTCGTGAATGTTGCGTTTGATGCTCTGTGGCGTGATCCCGTGCTCTATGTTGTAAGCCGTTTGCTTTTCGCGCCGGCGGGTCGTCTCGGCGAGCGCACGTTCCATCGAGCCGGTGATCCGATCTGCATACAGCAGCACGCGACCGTCGACGTTGCGGGCCGCACGCCCGATCGTCTGGATCAACGACGTTTCCGAACGCAAAAACCCTTCCTTGTCCGCGTCGAGAATGGCCACCAGCGCACATTCCGGAATATCGAGGCCTTCACGCAGCAGGTTGATGCCGATCAACACATCGAAAGCCCCGAGCCTGAGATCGCGGATGATCTCGATCCGCTCCAGCGTCTCGACATCGGAATGCATGTAGCGCACGCGAATACCGCTCTCGTGCATGTATTCCGTCAGGTCTTCCGACATCCGTTTCGTCAACGTCGTCACCAGCGTGCGATAGCCCTGCGCCGCGACCTTGCGCACCTCGTCCAAGAGATCGTCGACCTGCGTTTTGGCCGGACGTATCTCGCAGACGGGGTCGATCAGACCGGTTGGCCTGATCACCTGTTCGACGAACGCGCCGCCGGTCTGCTCCATCTCCCACGGGCCCGGCGTCGCCGACACGTACACCGTTTGCGGTCGCATCGCGTTCCACTCTTCGAAGCGCATCGGGCGATTGTCCATACAGGACGGCAGCCGGAATCCGTACTCGGCAAGCGTCGCCTTGCGCCGGTAATCGCCACGGAACATGCCACCGATCTGCGGCACGGTGACGTGGCTTTCGTCGGCGAACACCAGCGCGTTGTCGGGTAGATATTCGAACAGCGTCGGTGGCGGTTCGCCGGGCTGGCGGCCTGTCAGGTAACGCGAATAATTCTCGATGCCGGCGCAACTGCCCGTCGCCTCCATCATCTCCATGTCGAAAGTGGTGCGCTGATCCAGTCGCTGCGCTTCCAGCAGTTTGCCGGTGGCGTTGAGTTCGTCGAGGCGCTGTTTCAGCTCGGATTTGATGGATTTCATCGCCTGCTGCAACGTCGGCTTCGGCGTCACGTAGTGCGAATTGGCGTAGACCTTCACGAGCTTGAGTTCGTCCGTCTTCTGGCCCGTCAGCGGATCGAATTCGGTGATGCTCTCGATCTCGTCGCCGAACAATGAGAACCTCCACGCGCGATCTTCCAAATGCGCCGGAAACAACTCGATCGTATCGCCACGAACGCGGAAATTGCCGCGCACGAACGCCATGTCGTTGCGGCGATACTGCAGCGCGACGAGATCGGCGAGGAATTGCTTCTGCGAAAGCCGGTCGCCAGTCTTCACCGTGAACGTCATGGCCGTGTACGTCTCGACCGAGCCGATGCCGTAGATGCACGACACCGACGCCACGATGATCACGTCGTCGCGTTCGATCAGCGCCCGCGTCGCCGCGTGGCGCATACGATCGATCTGTTCGTTGATCGTCGCTTCCTTCTCGATGTAGGTGTCGGTGCGCGGCACATAGGCTTCGGGCTGATAATAATCGTAGTACGAGACGAAATACTCCACGGCGTTATTCGGGAAGAAGCTCTTGAACTCTCCGTAAAGCTGCGCCGCGAGCGTTTTGTTCGGTGCCAGGATCAGCGCGGGCCGTTGTGTCTGCGCGATGACGTGCGCCACCGTGAACGTCTTGCCCGAACCCGTGACGCCGAGCAGCACCTGATTGTTGTCATGCCGCTTTACGCCGTCGACAAGCTCGGCGATCGCCGCCGGCTGGTCGCCTTTCGGCGTGTAATCTGAGATCAACTCGAACCGGATGCCGCCTTCGCTCTTGTCGGGCCGTTCCGGTCGATGCGGCACATACTTTGGCAGCGTGCCCGCGACGAGCGGATGCGCCGCGATCATCGGCTGACGCGCCAGGATATCGCGCTCTTTTTCGCCGCGATCTTCCGGGCGCGTCAAAATCGCGTTGAGGGACGATGTCATCGTCTCGTCGCCGCGCGGCGGGCGCGGACCGGACTGGCGCAAAGCCGGCAGCGTCGGCAATCCGGCGGCGGTCAGCTTCGGGCGGTCGAACAATGGTCCCGACGCGGTAAATGCCATTTGTGGCGCTTCGCTGAAGCCAGGGGTGCCCGCCTGTGTTTCCGCCGGCGGGGGCAGTGGTTTACCGGATTTGCTGCCGCGCGACGGACGCAGCTTTGCTTTCGGGTTCAGGGATTTGGCCATAGTTGCAATATAGCGATGCCGCAGATGCAATCAATATTGTTGGTCGCCAAAAGGAACCGCGAATGAGACTGAGCTGAGCGCAAACCTGAGCGGTCCGCAGTCCACCATCCCTACCCATTCAACTACTTACTGACACCGGTTCATCACGCTCATTTTTTGAGCAGTTGGCGCATTGCCGCTGAAATGCTCATGTGTTTATCGTGTTGCGGTTGGCAGGACCAAATGCCTTGCGACCACATGTGAGTTCTGGGAGGAATAGTATGCCCGTCAAATTTTCGGTTCACCTTGGTCATGCCGTCGCACTGTCTGCGATGCTGCTGGCCGCACCTGTGGCACTCGCCCAGGAAAAAACACTGCGAATAGCTATGACGGCGGCGGACATCCCCAAGACCAGCGGCCAACCCGACCAGGGCTTCGAGGGCAACCGCTTCACCGGGATACCCATGTACGATGCGCTCACGCAATTCGACCTGTCATCGGCTGATAAACCGAGCGTTCTGATCCCTGGACTTGCGACCGAATGGAAAGTCGACGACGCCGACAAGACTAAGTGGACGTTCAAGCTGCGCTCCGGCGTCAAGTTCCACGATGGCTCGCCATTGACTGCAGAAGCGATCGTCTGGAACGTCCAGAAAGTTCTCGACAAGGACGCGGCCCACTTCGCGCCCGATCAGATTGGCGTGACGGTCTCGCGTATGCCGACACTTGCGTCTGCGAAGGTGATCGACGCGACGACGGTCGAAATGACCACCAAGGAGCCCGACAGCTTCTTGCCGCTGAATCTGACGAACCTGTTTATCGCCTCGCCCGCCCATTGGCAGAAAAAGTACGACGCCCTGGCTTCGGTCGTCGACAAGGCCGAACGCGCCAAGCAGGCGTGGGCGGCTTTTGCTGGCGACGCTTCCGGGTCGGGCCCCTTCAAGATGTCGAAGTTCCAACCGCGCGAACGGCTCGAATACGTTGGTAACAAAGAATATTGGGACGCCAAGCGCGTGCCGAAGCTGGATCGCGTCGTGTTGGTGCCGATGCCCGAAGCCAGCGCGCGTACTGCGGCGCTGTTGTCGGGTCAGGTGGATTGGATCGAAAACCCGGCTCCCGATGCCGTCAAAAGCATCAAGGACAAGGGTTTCGTGCTTTACGCCAACGCCCAGCCGCACGTCTGGCCCTGGCAGTTCTCGTTCGCCGAAGGCTCGCCTTGGCTCGACAAACGCGTTCGTCAGGCAGCCAACCTGTGCGTCAACCGCGAGGAGTTGAAGGCCGCGCTCAACGGTCTGATGGAAGTGCCGAAGGGCACCGTACCGCCGGGCCATCCCTGGTGGGGCAATCCGAAGTTCGAGATCAAGTACGATCTCCCCGCCGCAAAAAAATTGATGGAAGATGCGGGTTTCACCGCGACCAAGCGCCTCAAGGTCAAAACACTCACGTCGGCCTCGGGCTCCGGCCAGATGCAGCCCATCGCCATGAACGAGTACCTGCAGCAGGCGCTCAAGGAGTGTTACTTCGACGTGGAGCTTGACGTCATCGAGTGGAACGCACTTTTCACCAATTGGCGTGCCGGTGCGAAGGATCCGACGTCTCGCGGCGCGCACGCCACCAACGTCACCTTCGCCGCCATGGACCCGTTCTTCGCCATGGTGCGGTTCTCGTCGTCGAAAACCGTTCCGCCCACGTCGAACAACTGGGGCTACTATACGCATCCGGAAATCGACGCCCTGATCGCAACCGCGCGCACGTCGTTCGCTGAAGCCGATCGCGATGCGGGTCTCGCCAAGCTCCACGCTCGTATCGTCGAGGATGCGCCTTTCCTGTGGGTCGCCCACGACGTCGGTCCCCGCGCCATGAGTGCGAAGGTCAAAGGCGTCGTGCAGCCGAAGAGCTGGTTCATCGACTTGGCACCGATCAGCATGGAATGATGTCCGGAACTTCGAAATGCGAGTAACGCGAAGGGCGACGGCAACGTCGCCCTTCGTCTTTTAACGCCGGCCCTCGATCAGCGCGGCAAGCGATTCTCCGAGGCCCACGGTCGGCGCAGGCGCGGTCCGGGCATAGGACCCGTCGAGTGGCTTCAGTGGCCGCGCCCGTGCGAGGATCTCTGCCGCGCGGACGACTGCCGTCACGCTGTCTATCATGGGGCAAGCGACGCGCTCGGCCAGCACCTCGGCCATTCCAGCCAGACCGGCACCGCCGAGAATAACCACGTCTGCGCCGTACTTCGCGACGCAGGCGTTGGCGGCATCGGCCAGCAGCTGGTGGGCCGCCGACGGATTGCGTGCGATTTCGGCACCGTTGGGCGCGACCGTCTTGATCACCGCGAGTTGCCCACTCAGTCCCAGTGCCGCGACGAACTCCATGAGCATCGGCCCCCAGCGTTCCCCGCCGGTGACGATTGCGAAGCGTCGACCGCCTGCCGCAGCTTCTTGGCAAGCCGCCTCGGCCATGCCGACGACGGGCTGCGCCGCAAGTTCCTTGAGGCCGTCGAGGCCGGGATCGCCAAAACACGAGAGCGCGATCACATCAGCGTCGTTAGCGTGGCGGGCATAGGCGTCAAGTGCTGCATGCGCAGCGATCGCCGCTGCCGCACGGGTAGCGATATATCGAGCACCGAACGCTCCAGTTGCCCCCACGATCGTTGTGCCCGCACTTGCCACGCGGCGGGCGGCCGACACGACCAGATCCGTGATCTCAGGCGACGTATTCGGATTGATCATCAAAAGCCGCATTGTCATTCCTTGACCGTACCAGGATCGCCAGTGGCTCCGCCTTGCCATTTTTCCAGGCAGGATCGACTGTGGCCGCACATTCGTCTGGCACCGTTCGCATTGTTGTGGCACTGCAAAAAATCATACCTTGCGAACGTCGTCTCGGGGAAGCATCGCAATTCAATGCTGATTTATATCGCCAAACGAGTGATTTACTCCCTGCCGATCATGCTCGGTGTGGCGTTCGTCTGTTTTTTGCTGGTGCATATGGCACCGGGCGATCCATTGGTGTCGGTGCTGCCGCCCGACGCCTCTGAGAACTTGAAACTGCAGATGATGTCGCTGTACGGCTTCGATCGCCCCTACTACGAGCAGTTTTTCAAGTGGCTCGGCCGCGCACTGACCGGCGATCTCGGCTCGTCCATTCGCACCAATCGGCCGGTCGCCCTCGAGGTGCTCAAGGCAGTGAACAACACCTTGATCCTTGCAGCGCTGGCGACGTTCATAGGTTTCGTGCTCGGCTCGTTTTTCGGTTTTGTCGCCGGCTATTTCCGCGATACGTGGCTCGACAAATTGGCGTCGTTCGTCTCGGTCGTCGGCGTTTCTGTGCCGCATTACTGGCTCGGCATGGTGCTGGTTATCATCTTCTCCGCAACGCTTGGCTGGTTGCCCCCTACCGGTGCCGGCCCCGGCGGATCGGAAGCCTGGAAATGGAACTGGGACCACGTGCGCCACATGATCCTGCCGGCCATCACGATGTCGGTTATTCCCATGGGCATCATCGCCCGGACGGTAAGGGCGCTCGTCGCCGAAATTTTGAGCCAGGAATTCATCGCCGGTCTGCGTGCCAAAGGCCTGACTGAACTGGGCGTGTTCCGACACGTGTTGAAAAACGCGGCGCCGACCGCGCTCGCAGTTATGGGTATCCAGCTCGGCTATCTCCTAGGTGGTTCGATTCTTATCGAGACGGTGTTCTCGTGGCCCGGCACAGGGCTGCTGCTCAACGATGCAATTTTCCAGCGCGATCTCCCCGTCCTGCAAGGCACGATCTTGGTACTGGCGATGTTCTTCGTGCTGCTCAACCTTCTCGTCGACGTGCTGCAGACCGCGCTCGACCCTCGCATTCAGCGGACCTGACCGATGTTGCAGACCGCCGCACCCGTAGCACTCGTCCCAATCGAACGGTCGCCAGGCTACTGGGCGACGGTGTGGTCCCGTTTTCGTCGTGACCCCGTGGCCGTCGGCGCAGGGTTGGTCGTGCTCGCGCTGATCCTGATGGCTGTCTTCGCGCCGTTGATTGCGCCGCAAGATCCATTCAAGGGCATGGCCTTGCGTCGTCTGCGACCACCGGGCACCGACGGTTATCCGCTCGGCACCGACGAACTTGGCCGCGATATGCTGTCGCGCCTGATTTAC
The DNA here is from genome assembly GCA_025359165.1 of Hyphomicrobiaceae bacterium. GTDB lineage: Bacteria > Pseudomonadota > Alphaproteobacteria > Rhizobiales > Hyphomicrobiaceae > JABFRJ01. The sequence continues at coordinate 51,537 of JANYHG010000101.1, read as the reverse complement.
GGCGCGCGTCTTTCACTGTTCATGGGCGTAACGCCGGTGCTCCTCGCACTCGGTGCCGGAGCAACGATCGGTATCGTCGCTGGCTATGCGGGCGGCTGGGTCAACACGATCATGATGCGCATCATCGACGTGTTCTTCGCATTTCCTTCGGTATTGCTCGCCATCGCATTGTCGGGTGCTCTCGGCGCCGGCATTGCTAACGGGCTCATCTCGCTGACGGTCGTCTTCATTCCACCCATCGCCCGTATCGCGGAAAGCGTCACGACCAGTGTCCGCACCCGTGACTATGTCGAGGCCGCGCGCGCAAGCGGGGCAGGCCCCTTGCGAATTATCCGCACGCAAGTGCTCGGCAACGTCATGGGCCCGATCTTCGTCTATGCCATGAGCCTTGTCGCCGTATCGATGATCCTCGCCTCGGGGCTGTCGTTTCTCGGCCTCGGCGTCAAACCGCCCGAGCCCGAATGGGGCTTGATGCTCAACACACTGCGCACGGCCATGTATATCCAGCCGCTCCTTTGCGCGTTGCCGGGGTTGATGATCTTTCTCACCTCCATCGCCTTCAACATGCTTACCGACGGCCTCCGCTCGGCGATGGATCTCAAAGCATGAGCACCCCCATTCTCGAAGTCGTCGATCTCATCAAACATTTTCCGCTCGCGACAGGTCTGCTCGGACGCGCAGGGTCCGCAGTGCGCGCCGTCGACGGGGTGTCGTTCGCGGTCCAGGAGCGCGAGACGCTTGGGATCGTCGGCGAATCCGGATGCGGCAAGTCGACCACCGCACGCCTGCTCATGCAGTTGATCGTGCCGACCAGCGGCGCGATCCGCTATCAGGGCCAGACGGTCGGCACCAAAGCCCTTCCCTTGAAAGAATTCCGCCGCCAGGTGCAGATGGTGTTCCAGGACAGCTACGCGTCGCTTAATCCACGCCTCACCGTCGAAGACAGTATCGCCTTCGCACCAACAGTGCATGGCGTCAGCGGCGATCAGGCCGTGCGCAAGGCGCGCGCACTGCTCGACCGCGTCGGGTTGGAGCCCGCCCGTTTTGCCGGCCGCTATCCGCACGAACTTTCTGGCGGTCAACGTCAACGCGTCAACATCGCCCGCGCGCTTGCCGTCGAACCCCGCGTGCTGCTGCTCGACGAGGCGGTGTCCGCTCTGGATAAGTCCGTCGAAGCGCAGGTGTTGAATCTCCTGCTCGATCTGAAAGACGAGATGGGCCTCACGTATCTCTTCATCAGCCACGATCTTGAAGTCGTCCGCTTCATGTCCACTCAGGTGCTGGTCATGTATCTTGGGCGCATCGCCGAAGTTGGTCCGACCGAGGCGTTATATACGGCGAGCCGACACCCTTACACGACCGCATTGCTGGGATCGCTGCTATCCATGGACCCCGACAATCGCCGCACCCAAGCGCCGCTCGCTGGCGATCCGCCCAATCCGATCGATCCCCCACCCGGCTGTCGCTTCCATACGCGGTGTGCATACGCAGAACCGGTGTGCAGCACGCGCGAGCCCGACTTGGGCGGCGTCGGCCTTGCTCATGCAGCCGCCTGCCACATGGCCCACCCCGGGACCGGCCATTCTAGAGCGGCGGGGCGCGTGGCATGACCAAAGATAAAATTCTGCGGGTCGAGCAACTCAGCGTCACGTTTACGGGCGGCACCAAGCCTGTGCGCGCGGTCGACAATGTCGACCTCGACGTCGCGCGTGGCGAGGTCCTGGCTCTGCTCGGCGAATCCGGTTCCGGAAAAAGCGTGACGTTGCGGTCGATCTTGCGTTTGCACAACGAGAAGCGCACGCGCATCGACGGCCGTATTATCGCGGATGGGACAGACGTGACGTTGCTCGATGGCGACGCGCTGTCCCGCTTCCGCGGCAAGACGGTCTCGATGGTATTTCAGGAGCCCATGCTGGCGCTCGACCCCGTCTACACGGTCGGCCGCCAGATCAATGAAGCCATCCGACGCCACGAGTCCGTGTCACAGGATACGGCGCGCACCCGCGCGCTTCATCTGTTCGAGCGTGTGCGCATCCCGAGCCCCGAGCGGCGGCTCGACAGTTACCCCCACGAGATGTCTGGCGGTATGCGACAGCGCGCAATGATCGCCCTCGCCCTCGCATGCTCACCCAAAGTTCTGTTGGCCGATGAGCCGACGACCGCGCTCGACGCTACGGTGCAGGTTCAGATCCTGCTGCTGCTGCGTGACCTGCAGCGCGAACTCGGTTTGTCGATGATTTTCGTCACCCACGATATCGGCGTCGCGGTCGAAGTCGCAGACCGCGTTGCAGTCATGTATGCAGGCCGTATCGTCGAACTTGGTCCCGTCCGCGATGTGCTCCGCACGCCGCGCCACCCGTACACCGTCGGGCTCCTCTCGACGCGTGCGCATGGCGGTCGACTGTCCGGCAATCGACTGCCAACGATTCCGGGCAGCCCGCCTGATTTGACCAACCTTCCAGCCGGCTGTGCATTTGCGCCGCGCTGTTCGAGCGTGACCGAAAGTTGCCGCACAAAAGCGCCGGAAGCACGTGCCGTTGGGGCGGGACATACCGTCCGCTGCATTTTGCAGCATCCTACGGTCGGCCCAAAGTAATATGAAATCTAAACACCCATGGTACAGCACCCATGGTCTGGACACGGCGCGTGATCTGGCTGACATTGCTCATGGTTGAGATCGGCAGTTCAAGCTGACCAATCATGCCGAAGTCGCAGACTTCGGATGATCGTGGAGGATTGCGGTTTGGTAAGTCACGCAGCGGCTGATGCGTCGGCGCGCAGTGTCGCGGCAACTGCACCTTCGATCAACGATTCGGCTATCGCGGTCGATGACGTTTCTCTCAGTTACGGTGGCAAAGGCGCGGGCGTGTTGGCCCTCGACCGGATTTCATTCGATATACCCGATGGTTCGTTCGTCGCCATCGTTGGCCCGTCCGGCTGCGGAAAGTCGACGATTTTGAAAATTCTGGCAGGGTTGTTGCCGCCGACGTCGGGGCAGGCGCGCCTGCGCGGATCTCCGATTACCGGCCCGCGTCGCGACATCGGTGTCGTATTCCAGTCGCCGGTGCTGTTTCCCTGGCGCGATGTGCTCGCCAACGTCATGTTGCCGGGCGATGTACAACGGCTGGACAAGGCCGAGATGCGCCAACGTGCGCTCGATCTCGTCAAGCTCGTCGGTCTCTCTGGGTTTGAGCATCGCTATCCGCGCGAGCTGTCGGGCGGTATGCAACAGCGCGTCGGCATCATCCGCGCGTTACTCCACGACCCTGCTCTGCTGCTGATGGATGAGCCGTTCGGCGCGCTCGATGCCATGACTCGAGAGACCATGAACGTCGAACTTCAGCGCATCTGGATGGAGCGCAAGAAAACTGTGCTTTTCATCACCCATTCGACCTCTGAGGCGGTGTTCCTCGCAGACCGCGTGATCGCAATGACACCTCGGCCCGGGCGTATTGCCGACGCGTTCGTGGTGGATCTGCCGCGGCCGCGTCCCCTCGAAGTGATGAATACCCCAGAGTTCGGGGCCTACGTGAAGCGGGTTCGTGTTGCGCTCAATTCCGGTGGAGGACTCGACTGATGCGGCGCTCAGGTAAATTTATTCTGCGCTTGCTGCTGATCGCAGCCATGCTCGGCCTTTGGGAAGGCTGTGTCTGGTACTTCAAGATACGCGCCTTTATTTTGCCGCCGCCGAGCGAGGTATTTCTGGCGCTCTACCGAGGTTTCGCTAACAACCTCTATCCGGAGCACATCGGCGTGACGCTGATGGAAACGTTTCTTGGGTTCGTGCTCGGAACGGCTTTGGCGTTCATCCTCGGCACGTTCGTCGCGCTATCGCGGCGCGTCGAATATTTCCTCTATCCCTTCATCGTCATGTTCCAGGCGATGCCCAAGGTCGCTTTGGCACCGTTGATCATCGTCTGGTTCGGGCTAGGCTTGACGTCCAAGGTCATCAACGCTGCGCTGGTCGCGTTTTTCCCTCTTATGGTCAATACAATCGTGGGTCTCCGGTCCGCCGAGGAGGACCGCATCAACCTGATGCGTTCACTGGCGGCATCCAAATGGCAGATTTTCTGGATGCTACGGTTGCCCAATGCGCTGCCGTTTATTTTCGCCGGTTTGGAAATCGCGATGATCTTCGCTTTGATCGGTGCCATCGTGGCTGAATTCATCGGAGCCGAAAAAGGTCTGGGGATGCTGATCCAGAGCATGAATATAAACGTCGACGTCGCCGGGCAGTTTTCGATCCTGTTGATTTTGTCGGCAATCGGACTTGTTTTGAACGGCATCGTCGGGATGACGCGACGGCGTCTGTTGTTTTGGGATGCCGCCGCGCAGGGAAATGCAGCGGCGGTCGTGGAGGAGAAAAAACTATGAAAACTCGAGTGAACGGTGCCAGGCGCGCTGCTGTCGCGCTGACCTTCGGCGCATTGTTTTTTACAACCGGAGCGACACAAGCCCAAGCCCCGATCGAGACGATACGCGTCGGATGGTGTGCGCGAACGGTTTCCTCCGCCTCGACGCCGTTCGCCATCGCGACCAAGATGGGCTGGTTCGAAAAGGCCGGGATCAAGGTCGAGCTGGTGCCACTGCCCGGCTCCGGCGACTGCACCAAGCTCGTTGCGACCGGCGAGGTTCCGTTCGCATTGCCGAGCGCCGAGCCGGTCCTGGTCATCCGCCCGCAAGGCGTCGACATCAAGTTCTTCTACACGGCGTATCAAGGCAACATCTACGGCATTACCGTCCCAGAAAACAGCCCGCTCAAAACCGTCGCGGATCTCAAAGGCAAAAAAATCGGTGTGATCGGCATGGGGTCGGCCGGTGCCATCGTGGCGCGTGCCTTGGTAGCCGACGCCGGCATGGACCCGACCAAGGACGTGTCCATCGTCGTCGCCGGAGAAGGCGGCCAGACGGCTGCGCTGATGTCTGGCGGACAGGTCGACGCCCTCTCCCAGTTCGACACACAATACGCGTTGGTCGAGAACGCCGGCGTAAAGTTGCGCTATTTTGCCCATCCGGAAATCGCTAAATTTCCATCCAACGGCTTCATAGCTCTCGCTGAAACGCTGAAAATCAAACGTAAGCAGGCCGTCGCTTTGGCGAAAGGTTATGCCATGGGCACGACGTTCGCCATGGCCAATCCCGAGGCTGCCATTCGGATCATGTGGGAGGTTTATCCCCAGTCGAAAGCCACCGGCAAGGACGAGGAAACGGCCCTGCGGGATGACGTTTCAACTCTGAAAGCCCGGGCAAAAAGCTGGGATTACGCGAAGGTCGGTGCAACGCGGTGGGGCGACAACGTCGCCGAAAATTATACGTCGTTCGTCGCTTGGCTGCTGAAAAACGGCGTGATCAAGCAGTCGATACCTTACGCAGATTTTGTGACGAACGAGTTGCTCGATGAGGTCAACTCCTTCGATACGCCCGCCATTGTTGCAGAGGCCAAGGCGTGGAAACCGAAATAGGCTTTAAGCAAGGACGAAGCTGGCTCGCACGGACACACATCTGGGACTTCCGACTTGGGAAATGCATTTAAAATCTACTACCTGCTGGGTGTGGTTCCTTAATAACTAGGATGTACGTTCCGTTTATGCGATCTCTGGTTGTTAAAGTTGGCGTTCGAAGTATATGCACCGAACGTATTGCCTTTACCGGAGTCGCGACCGAAGCGTCCTGGTGAGCATGCGAGATGCAGAGTAAACGGTTCTTCTTAGGCGCGGATATTTCGACCGCGATCGTCCAGACGCTTCGTCGATTTAGTTGCTCTCGAAGGGTCGTACGAGTCTTGCACATCGCAAATCTCGTTTTGCTGCTTCGCAAACTGGACGCTTCGCAGAAGAGACTGCTTGCAGCATCGGTCGGTGCCTATCTCGGCGCGCTCGCGGCGTCATTCCAGGTCGCATTCGCCACTCACAGTGCGCGGCCAGTCGCACAAGATGCCGAGCTTTTCACGCTGCTGAGTGCTTTGTGCATTGCATTTGCAGCGTTGGGTGCGGTCCTCATCCTGGGAACCGCCGCGCTCAGCCGGGAGCGAACCAGAATATTCCAAGTGGAATATAAAAAGACGCTCGTTTCCGAAGAGCTTCAACAGGAGATCGAGGAGCGGCGAATCTTATTCGATACTTCGAAAAACTTGATTTTGATTACAGATGATCGGGGCAATATAGTTCGAGTTACACCCAGCTGTTACGCCATTTTCGGTTTCCTTCCGGCGGAGTTGGTCGGGCAAAATGCGCTGGCATTTTTGATGGAGGCTGACCGGTCCTACGCTGAAGCTGTAATGTGGCAGGTGAAATCGGATTCGGTTACTAGGAGTTTTGAGGCGCGCCTGTCGCACAAGAGCGGCCGTGACGTAATGGTCGCATGGTCGTGTGCCTGGTCCGAAAGCGAACGGAAATATTTCTGCATCGGACGTGATCGAACCGAGATCATCGAACGCGAAAGTGTAATTTCAGAGCAGAATTTCAAATTGGATCTGGCCCTCTCGAATATGTCTCAGGGCTTGCTGATGATCGATTCGCAGGGGCGCGTGCAGTTGGCGAATAGCCAGTTCGCCGCGACTTTCGCCCTCGATCGAAAAGCTATCGGGGCCGACACTACCGTAAACGATATCGAGCGGCTCGTGCGAACCAACAGTCTGGTTGTCCTGAACGACGACGAAGATGTGCTCGTGAACTTCTTCGGCATGCGTGGTGCGAAATTCGAAAGTGTCTCGCAGTGGGAGCTTGCGGACGGTCGCACGATCAACGTCAAGGTAACCCCTTTGGCGACCGGAGGCGCCCTCGGAACCTTTGAGGATATCACCGACTTGCAATCCGCGCTGAAAACGCTGGCGCAGAAAAATGTGACGCTCGCCTACCGGGAAGCGGAGCTGCAGGTCAAGCACCTTCAACTCGACGCCGCCATCAACAATATGAATCAAGGTCTATCGATGTTCGATGGTCAGGGGAGATTGATCTTGTGTAATGATCAAGCCCTGTCCATGCATGGCATCAACCGTGTCGACGTACACACCGGCATGACGATTGCAGACCTTGCCGCAGTCAGGATCGATAGCGGCGTTGCTTCCAAGGATTTGTTCAAAAAGGCAATTGAGGCCTACACGGCCGCGTTTGCAAATCCACAAGCATCTAGTTTCGTCACCGAACTGCATAGCGGGACGATGTTGTCCGTGAATTGCCAATCCATGCTGACGGGCGGCTGGGTCATCACTCATCGTGACGTGACGCTCGAACGCCAGCGCGAAGCAAAAATAATCCATCTTGCTCGTCACGACACGCTCACTGACCTTCCTAACCGCGTGGTCCTTGGCGAGGTTCTAGCGACAGAACTCACGCGCTGTCTGCGCGGACATAAAGCGGCCCTGCATTTCATCGATCTCGATGACTTCAAGTCCGTCAACGACACGCTCGGTCATGCAGTCGGTGACAAATTGTTGCTATCGGTAGCTGACAGATTGCGCCTGTGCGTAAGGACGAATGATACGGTGGTTCGTCTTGGTGGCGATGAATTTGCTGTCATCCAGAGCGACATAAAATCGCCTGACGACGCCATTGTTCTCGCCAAGCGATTGATCGCAACGCTTGGCGCACCCTACGAGATCGACGGATCGTCCATCGTCAGAGGAGCGAGCATCGGCATCGCGCTCGCGCCGGAGGACGGGACAAGCTCGGAGGAACTCCTGAAGCACTCGGATCTTGCCCTCTACCGGGCGAAGGAACTCGGTCGAGGGGATTATCAATTCTTCGAGCCCGCCCTCAATGCAAAAATGCAGACGCGGCGCGATATTGAAGTAGATTTGCGTCAAGCACTGGCCTTGAATCAGTTGGAGCTTCATTATCAACCTTTTGTCTCCGTCAAAACCGGCACGATCAAAGGCGCGGAGGCGCTTCTCCGTTGGCGGCATCCGGCCCGCGGTCTGGTGTCACCATTGGATTTCATTTCGATAGCCGAGGAAACAGGGCTCATTCATTCCATCGGCGAGTGGGTCGTCCGCGAGGCCTGCATGCAAGCGATGCAATGGCCTGATGATGTCCGCGTTGCCGTGAACCTGTCTCCGCTGCAATTTCGCCGTGCCGGGCTCGCCGCAATGGTGGCCGAAGCACTGTCTGATGCGAATTTGCAGCCGCACCGTTTAGAGTTGGAAGTGACGGAGAGCCTTCTCCTGGACGCCAATGAAGACGTCCTCGAAGCATTGCATCAGTTCCGCCATATTGGCGTCGGCGTCGCGCTGGACGACTTCGGAACCGGCTATTCCTCATTGAGCTATTTGCAGAGCTTCCCATTCACGAAACTGAAAATAGACCGTTCCTTCATTCAGAACTTGGGTGAGCAACAGAGTTCGCGGGATATCGTTACAGCGATCGTTGCAATGGCAAAAGCGCTTAAAATGAGCGTAACAGCAGAGGGTATCGAGACCCAGCAACAGTTCGCCACAGCCATCGAGGCCGGGTGTACCGAATTTCAAGGCTACTTATTCAGCCGTCCAGTGCCGGCGACCGAGATTTCTTTCGAGTTGTCGGTGGCCTTGGGAAGTCTGCTGCGGGCGGCGTGACGTCGTGAGTTCTCTACCTTGCGACCGCGCAGCTGAATATGTTGAGCGCTTGGCCTCGGCAGGCCAATGAGAACTCCAGATGCGACGACCGCTGCACCGATCATCACCCAGTGGTCGAACGGTTCTTCATAGTTGAGTGCACCCACGCCCGCGATCAGGGGCACGCGCAGGAAATCGAGCGGCATGACCAGGCTCGCCTCCCCGATCTTCAGGGCATTCGACAGACACAGCTGCGAACTCAAACCCGCGAGCGCCAGCACGATGGCCGCAAGGACGTTTGGAGGCGTCAAACTCTCACTGAGCCTCGCCGCGTCGACGATCATCAGCGCACCGACACAATTGATGATCAACTGGATGATCATCATCCAGAACAGGATCGCAAAGACGCCAAAAGTTCGCGTGAGACGGCGGGTAAGCAATGCGGAAAGGCCGAGACACAATCCTGCAGCCAGAGGCAACAGCGCGAAGATATCGAACGAGTCTGGTGATGGCCTCAGTACGATCAATGTTCCGATGAAACTTGCCACCAACCCTACGATGGCGTTGACGCTGACCCGCTCGCCCAAAACCGCCATCGACATGATTGCCGCCCAGGCCGGTGCTGTAAACTCTAATGAAAACACGGTCGCCAGTGGCAGCGTGAAAATCGAAAGCGTCCAGAAAAATCCGCCAGTGGCGTGCACGGCGTTGCGCCAGAGGTGTTGCGGCATGTCGTTGAGCGACAGCCCACATCTGAGAGATTTGACGACGCACATGGCCGCGATAAGCGCGAACAGTCCGCCACCTGTGCGGCAGACGTTGATTTCGAAAACATTCAAAGATTGCGAGAGCTCACGAATAGACACCGCAGCGAACACGAACGACGTGAGCGCTCCGGACATCCAGGCCAGGACTTTGAGTAAGCGCAGGTTCGGCGCGATTGGCAGCTTACCTTCACCCATTTACGTATTCAGCAAAGTATTGCCGAGAATGGCCATACGCATGAATTTCGATAGTCGCACCTGCTCGAAATACATCGCTTGCTCTAAATCGTCGCAAGACGGGTGGATTTCGTCCTGCCGTGGCAACGGATGATACAAGAGCGAGCGTGAACCCACCAACTCGATTTTTTCAGACGTGATGACGTGACTTAGCGGTGTCGTTCGAGGCGAAACATATCCAGAGCTGGCAGCTTCGCCGATATCGGACATGTCGTACGGCGCCATCATCACTGCATCGCACTGCACCAGTGCGTCGTCGATACTGGAAACGATACGTAAGCGGATCTGATGACTTTCTATGACCTGCACGAGGTCCTCCGGCAGCGGCACGTGCACCGGCGGGCAAAATACGATTTCTTTCGGCGCTTCGAGCCGAAGCAGCAGGATGAGCGATCGCACCGTACGCCCACGCGGATCACCACCAAAAGCGATGCTTTTTCCTTTGATTGTTCCGAGGCCGCGCCGCAGTGAATAAATGTCGACAAGCGCCTGTGTCGGGTGTTCGTTCCAGCCGTCACCCGCGTTGATGATCGGGCATGCCGACGTGCTCGCCATCCGCATGGCAGCCCCGGCTTCATGATGGCGGACGACGATGGCGTCGCAAAGCCGAGAGAAAACAGCTGCGCAGTCTTCTAGCGTTTCCCCGCTGCGCTGATTGGACCGCGACGCAGACATGTTCTCGAAGCCGACCACATTGCTGCCGAGCGCCAGTGTCGCCACCTGGAAGCCGGCGCGCGTGCGCGTGCTGGGTTGAAAAAACAGCAAGGCAATCGCTTTGCGGGACAAGTCGCCATGGGGCGCATCGCCGGTCTCGTATCGATAGGCCAACTCGCAAAGTTCATCGACATGGTCGATGTCGATGGTCGACGCTGAAAGAGTATGGCGGGGCCTGTAATTTTTGCGTGCACGAACAGTTTTATGAGACAGTCCAAAAGCTACCGACGCCATGTATTAATGCTCCCGAGACGCGAAATTCACCCTTCTTTAACTATAGCAATAAGGGATATTTTGCAAGATGCACGTTCAGATTGTGGCGATACGCGACGTAAATAAAAGCCTTGCGGCAAGATGCTGTTGCACCTCGAATTTTGTAGTGCAGCGGCGCCGCGTCGTAAGGTTCAAAGTCAGAGCTTACGGTGACGAAGGTTGTCGGCGGCATCGGATCGTGAATTGGTCGGTAGGTACGTTTCGCTACATTCGACGTCCCGAGGAGAACATCTGTGCAGATCGGACTTCCATGCATGTTGATCCGCGGCGGCACATCGAAAGGCGCGTATTTTCTGGCGCGCGATCTGCCCCGCGATGCGATCAGCCGCGATCGTTTGTTGCTGGCCGTAATGGGATCGCCCGACGCGCGGCAAGTCGATGGCCTCGGCGGGGCGCACCCGTTGACGAGCAAGGTCGCCATCGTGGCACCGGCAGCAACCCCGGGTGCCGACATCGATTTTCTGTTTGCACAAGTTGGCGTCGACAAGCCGATGGTCGACACGACGCCGAACTGCGGGAACATTCTGGCCGGCGTCGGACCGTTTGCGATCGAGCGCGGTCTGATAGCGGCACGCGATGGCATCACTCCGGTGCGCGTCCGCACGCTGAACACCGGGACTATTGCGGTACTCAAGGTTTGCACGCCGAACTGCCGGGTCGAGTATGGCGGCGCGACGCGTATCGACGGCGTACCCGGCACGGCAGCCCCGATTGCCATCGACTTCGTCGATACCGCAGGTTCGGTCTGTGGATCGCTGCTGCCGACCGGTCGCGCCGTCGACCGCGTCGCAGGAGTCGACTGCACGTTGATCGACAACGGTATGCCGGTCATCGTGTTGCGGGCGAGCGACGTCGGTCGCACCGGCTACGAGCCGCGCGATCAATTGAATGCGGATCTCGAACTCAAAGCCCGCCTCGAACAAATACGGCTCGCTGCCGGTCCCATAATGAATCTTGGCGACGTCGCGGCGAAGGTCGTGCCGAAGATCGCACTGGTGGCAGCCCCCAAAAACGGCGGCCATGTCGCGACGCGCAGCTTCATCCCGCACGAGTGCCACGCCTCCATCGGGGTGTTCGCGGCAGTGACGGTGGCGACGGCGTGTCTGCTGCCGGACTCCCCCGCCGCGAGTGTAGCGCAGATCCCAATTGGTCGCTCCAAGGTGATCTCTGTCGAGCATCCCACCGGCGAATTCAGTGTCGCCGTCGAAGTTGGCGGCACTGCTGCAGCGCCGACTTTTGAAAGCGCCGGCTTGATCCGCACAGCGCGAGTTTTATTTGACGGCACGGCCTATGTGCCGTTTGTCGACGCAACGGTGCGTGGCATCGCTGCGGAATGATCGCGCACAGCAGATTAACTTTGGGATCGATGGGAAATGCAAATGGCACATGCGTCAAAAACCGGCCTCGTCGTCTCGGCGCATCCCGGCGACTTCGTCTGGCGCGCGGGCGGTGCCATCGCCTTGCATGCAGCCAGGGGCTACCGGATGAAAATTCTCTGCCTTTCGTACGGCGAACGCGGCGAGAGTCAGTTCGCCTGGAAAAAGCGGGGCATTTCGCTGGCCGAGGTGAAGGCGGGACGTCGCGAAGAGGCGGAACGTGCGGCGCAAACACTCGGCGCTGAAATCGAGTTTTTCGATGCCGGCGATTACCCACTGCACACGACGCCCGCCATGCTCGAACGCACGATCGACGTGATGCACGAATTGCGCCCGTCGTTTATTTTGACGCACGCACTCGAGGACCCCTACAACGTCGATCATCCCGAAGCGACGCGCTTTGCTCAGGAAGCCCGCATCATCGCACAGGCTGCGGGTCACAAGCCGGATCCGGATCGCGCCTATTCCGCACCACCCATGTTTCTGTTCGAGCCACATCAGCCCGAGCAGTGCAACTTCAAACCGACTGTCATTCTGAATATCGACGATGTCTGGGAAACCAAGCGCAAAGCCTTCGAAGTGCTGGCCGCCCAGAAACATCTCTGGGACTACTACACGCGCGTCGCCCTCAATCGCGGTATGCAGGGTGGCCGCAACTCCGGTCGCGCCATGACCTATGGCGAGGCCTATCAGCGGCTCTTCCCTGAGGCATTGGAACTTTTGGGCTGACCCCATCACTAGGTTGATCAGAAGATGACACCCATAGAACCCTGCTACGATGTAGCTCATCTCGGCCACGTCGAGCTGCTCACGAACAAACCCGAGCAAAGCCTCGATTTTTTCGTCAACTTGCTCGGATTGACCGAGAGCGGCCGCGCCGGCGATTCCGTCTATCTGCGCGCGTTCGACGACTACGAGTTCCACACCCTCAAGCTCACCGCGTCGCACACGACGGGTCTGGCCCATGTCGGCTACCGATGCGCCTCTCCTCAAGCCTTGCAGCGACGCGTCGCCGCCATCGAGAAACTCGGCACAGGTATCGGCTGGACCGAGGGCGATCTCGGTCACGGCTCTGCCTATCGATTCCGCGATCCCGACAACCACATCTTTGAAATCTACTACGACACCAAGCGCTACGAGCCACCGGCCAACGAGCGCCCGGCCCTAAAGAATCAGGCGCAACGCACGCACGGTCGCGGTGCCGGTGTGCGCCGTCTCGATCACTTCAATCTGCTGGCGCAGGATGTGTCGGCGATCCGGGATTTCCTGCCCAACGCGCTCGGCAGCCGTGTGACGGAGCAGATCGTACTCGACAACGGCGCGCTTGCGGGCTGCTGGTTCACGGTCAACAACAAGTCCTACGACGTCGCCTACACGCGAGACAGCACGGCGGCGCGCGGCCGTTTCCATCACGTCACCTATGCCGTCGACCAGCGCGAGCACATTCTGCAGGCTGCCGATATGTTTCTCGAAAACGGCGTGCACATCGAAACCGGCCCGCACAAACATGCGGTGCAGCAGACATTCTTCCTCTACGTCTACGAACCCGCCGGCAATCGCGTCGAAGTTGCCAATGCTGGCGCGCGTTTGATCCTGGCACCCGATTGGCAACCGGTGACCTGGACCGAAACCGAGCGCAAGAAGGGGCAAGCCTGGGGCCTAAAGACGATCGAGAGTTTTCACACCCACGGCACTCCGCCCGCCGACCACGGTTGATATCAAGGGTTTGCTGCAACGGCCGGAAGCAACAAGACTTGCACTTGCCCCCGAACCAGTGGCACTGCTCGGGCCGATCAACCGCCGCCTCTGCGGCCGCAGCCGGAGCACGCCCCATGGCTCTCGAAATTCACCAATTTCCCTGCCTGTCCGATAATTTCGGCGTGCTCATTCACGACACCGAGCGCGGCGTCACCGCGTCCATCGATGCGCCGAATGCCGATAGCGTCCGCGCCGCGCTTGCCGAAAAGGGCTGGAAGCTCAGCTATATCTTGACCACTCACCATCACGCCGACCACACCGACGGCAACCTCGCCCTCAAAGCTGAAACAGGCTGCGTCATTATCGGGCCGAAGGCGGAAGCTGCAAAAATCCCCGGCATCGATACGCAGGTCTCCGAGGGCGATGCATTTCGGTTGGGCTCCTATCAGGTGCAGGTCATCGAGACGCCAGGGCATACCAATGGCCACATTACCTTTTACATCCCGACCGCGAACGTCGCGTTCGTCGGCGACACGTTGTTCGCACTTGGCTGCGGCCGCGTTATCGAGGGCACCATGGAAATGATGTGGACCTCTCTGGCAAAATTGGCCGCGTTACCAGGCAACACCGCGATCTATTGCGGCCACGAATACACCCTCGCCAATGCCAGGTTCGCGCTCACCATCGAGCCTGAAAATGCCAACCTCGTCGCCCGTGCCGCCGAGGTCGAAGCGCTGCGCAAAGCTGGCAAGCCGACGTTGCCGACCCGCATCGACATCGAATGCGCGACCAACCCGTTCCTGCGTGTGACCTCGGCGGCCATTCGCAAGCGCCTGGGTCTCGAAACCGCACCCGACTGGCAGGTTTTTGCCGAAGTGCGCACCCGGAAGAACAACGCGTGAGACAAGCAAGGCTGCAAGACTAGGGATCGAACCATGACCACATCTCGCGCCGATGCCCGCCTGTTCGTCGCCCTCGATATGCCCGACGTGACGGCGGCGGAAGCGCTGATAGACAAACTTGGCGATGACGTGGCGGCCTATAAAATAGGTCTCGAATTGCTCTTCGGCGGCGGTATCGCCCTGGCACAGCAACTCAAGCGCGACGGCAAGTCGGTGTTCCTCGACATGAAGCTGCTCGATATTCCGAATACTGTCGAGAAGGCGGTCGCGAACATCGGCACGCTCGGCCTTGACTATCTCACCGTCCACGGCACCGATCGCAAAACGCTGGATGCCGCCGTCATGGGTCGTGGTTCGAGCCGGCTGAAATTGTTGGCGGTGACGGTTCTCACCAGCCTTGATGCGCTCGATCTTGTCGAGCAAGGCATAGGCGACACCACGCCGGCACAACTTGTCGTGCGTCGCGCGTTGATGGCCAAAGCCGCAGGTTTCGATGGCGTCATCGCGTCGGGCCACGAGGCCGCAGAGGTGCGCGCAGCCGTCGGGCCGAACTTTCTCATCGTCACGCCGGGCATCCGTCTGTCGGCTGGCCCCGATAAGGATCAAGCCCGCGTCATGACGCCCGCCGCAGCCATCGCTGCGGGCGCTACCCACCTCGTCGTCGGACGCCCCATCACCGCCGCCCTCGATCCTCTCGCCGTCGTCCGCCAAGTGCTGGCGGGCCTTGCCTGATCACCAAGGTCGGCTACATCAATACCCTGCCCCGCGCGCGACGACGTTGCGCAACGCATCGCCCCGTTCGAAGGCCAGAACTTGCGCGGCGACGTCCGCAGCAATTGCGTCTGGGTCGCTGTCGGCAGCATTGTGCGGCGTCACGATGACGTTGGGATGCACCCAAAGGCGCGACATCTGCGGCAGCGGTTCCGTCTCAAAGACGTCGAGCGATGCTGCCGCCAGCGTGCCATCGTCGAGCGCCGCCAAAATATCGGCTTCGATCTGCAAGCCGCCGCGTCCGGCGTTGATTAACACGGGCGCGCCGAGCACGCCGTCGCGCGCAAGACCGGCAAACACCCTCCGATCGAGAATGCCCGTCGTTGCGGGCGTCAGCGGCAGCAGCACCACGAGGATATCGGTGCGCGCAAGAAACGCTGCCAACTCATTGGCTCCGGAATAGATCACAACGCCGGTTTCGGGTTTCGCGCTGCGGCTCCAGCCCGCCACCTGGAAGCCGATGCGGCGCAACACATCGGCCGCATCCCGGCCGAGCGTGCCCATCCCCATGATCCCGACCCGCACCGCACTCGCCGCGCTTTGGTCTTTCGCCAACCATTGCTTGTCGGCCTGCGCGCGCAAAAGTTTGGGCATGCGCCGATGATGCAGCAGCACATGCAGCGTCACATACTCGGTCATGCGGCGCGTGAGGTCCGCGTTCACGACGCGGACCAACGGCACATCCGGCAACGCCGGATCGGACAGCAGAGCGTCGACGCCGGCACCAAGATTGAAGGTCACGGCGAGGTTCGGAAACTGGGCCAGCAAGCCCGGGGCGGGCTTCCAGACTGCAGCATACCGCACCTCCGTTTTCGCGTACGCGTCCGCTCCGTCCACGACGATGCGATGGTTCGGCAGCGCCTGTTCAAATCGCTCACGCCAGCGTTGCGGCGACCAGCTATCGCCGGCACTGTTAATGGACAGCAGCAAGGTCACGACGCCACCGACTCACGCTGAACGGCTTTGAGATCGAAAGCGGCCGCCAGCAGCGCTTTGGTATAGGGCTGCTGGGGCGCATCGAAGATAGTTTCTGCCGGACCCTGCTCCACGATGCGACCGCTCTTCATCACGATGACGTAGTTCGCCAGCGCGCGCACGACGCGCAAATCGTGACTGATGAAAAGATATGAAAGGCCGCGCGCCTGCTGCAGGTCGCGCAACAGATCGACAATCTGCGCCTGCACGCTGCGATCGAGCGCGCTGGTCGGTTCATCGAGCATGATGAATTTTGGCTCCAGCACCATGGCGCGCGCGATGGCGATGCGCTGCCGCTGGCCACCGGAGAATTCGTGCGGATATCGATCTTGCGCATCGCCTGGCAGTCCGACGGTTTCCAACGCTTCGCTAACCCGCGCGCGCCGTGTGGCACTGTCCAAGCCCGGATATTGTATCGTCAGTCCCTCTTCGATGATCTGGCCGATCGACAGGCGTGGCGACAATGCGCCGTAGGGATCCTGGAAGACGATCTGCATTTCACGCCGCAGTGGGCGCATGGCCGTGCTGTCGAGACCGTCGAGACGGCGGCCCATGTAGATGATCGGACCCTTGGAGGACACGAGCCGAAGCACTGCGAGGCCGAGCGTGGTTTTACCCGAGCCCGATTCGCCGACCACGCCGATCGTTTCGCCCTGCCGTAGCTTGAACGAGATGCCGTCGACGGCCTTGATGTGATCGACCGTCCGACGCAGAAATCCCTGCTTGATAGGAAACCAGACCTTGAGATCGTCCGCTTCGACCATCACGGGTGCGTCGGGCTGCGCGTCGGGTGCGCGTCCCTTGGGTTCGGAGGAAATCAGCATCTGAGTATAGGCGTGCTTCGGCGCGTTGAAGATCTGCTCGGTGGCGCCCGTCTCGACGATGACGCCATGGCGCATGACGTAGACGCGTTCGGCGAGTTTCCGCACGATGTTGAGATCGTGCGTGATCAGCAACATCGCCATGCCCGTTTCGGCCTTGAGCTCGGCGAGCAGTTCAAGAATTTGCGCCTGGATGGTCACGTCGAGCGCCGTCGTCGGCTCGTCGGCGATCAGCAGGTCTGGCTCGTTGGCCAACGCCATCGCGATCATCACGCGCTGACGTTGCCCACCCGAGAGCTGGTGCGGATAAGCGCTGAGCCGCTTCTCGGGGTCGGGAATGCCGACACGCTTCAACAAATGCAGCATGCGTGCACGCGCCGCCGCATCATCGAGACCCTGATGCAGTTTCACGATCTCCGTAACCTGCGTCTCGATCGTCTGCAGCGGGTTCAGCGACGTCATCGGTTCCTGAAAAATCACCGAGATCCGTGCGCCGCGAATATCGCGCATGACGGACTCTGGCGCATGCAAAAGATCCGTACCTTCGAAGAAGATTTCGCCGGCCGGATGCGACGCCGCCGGATATGGCAACAGCTTGAGGATCGACATGGCGGACACGGTTTTACCCGAACCGCTTTCACCGACGAGGGCTACCGTTTCGCCCTTGCCGATGGAGAATGACACGCCCTTCACTGCCAGCGAGCGCCGCGCACCGTGCCCGAAAGCGACTTCGAGATCACGCACCCGCACCAGCGTATCGGTAGCGTGCTCGACAAGGTTTTCTTGCTCGGCTCTCAGTTCGGTCATCGAAAGGTCTTTCTGGGATCGAGCGCGTCGCGCACGCCTTCACCGATGAATATCAGTAGGCTCAGCAGCGAGGCGATCGAAAAGAATGCAGCAAAACCCAGCCACGGCGCCTGCAGATTGCCGTAGGCCTGCGACGCGAGTTCACCCAGCGATGGCGAGCCCGGCGGCAGGCCGAGCCCGAGGAAATCGAGCGACGTGAGGGCGGTGATCGCGCCCGAGAGATTGAACGGCAGGAATGTCAGCGTTGCCACGGTAGCGTTCGGTAAAATGTGACGGTACATGATTTTGGCATTGGAAAGACCGAGCGCGCGCGCTGCCGTCACGTATTCGAGATTGCGACCGCGCAGGAACTCGGCTCGCACGTAGTGCACCAGATGCGTCCACTCGAACAACAACAGAATGCCAAGCAACACCCAAAATCCCGGCGACAGGACCGACGAGATGATGATCAGGACATACAACGTCGGGATCGATGACCAGATCTCGAGAAAGCGTTGGAACACGATGTCGGTGAGGCCCCCGAAATATCCTTGCACGGCACCCGCCGCGACACCGATGATCGACGACAACGTCGTCAAAATCAGCCCGAACAAAACCGAGATGCGAAAGCCGTAGATCAATCGCGCCAATACATCGCGCCCCTGATCGTCGGTGCCGAACCAGTTGCGATTGCCGAGCGTCTGGAATCTCTCGACCTGATCGGCAGGCGCGTCGCAGAGACTTGCCGACGTTGCCCACGGCGGCGGATCAGGGAACGCGAGACACTGACCCCCGGCTTTGGTTTTGAAGTGCGGTGTGTCCTTGTTGACGGAGCTGTAGGAATAGCGGATCGGCGGCCATAGCATCCAGCCATGTGCCTGTATCTCGTCGTAGATAACAGGATCTTTATAGTCGGTGACGGCAAGGAAACCGCCGAACTTCTCTTCGGGATAGTTGACGAACGCGGGCGTCAACCATTCGCCTTTGTAGTAGGCGAGGATCGGCTTGTCGTTGGCGATCACTTCCGCGAACAAGCTGATGACGAACAGCGACAGGAAGATGATGAAGCTGTAGTAGCCGCGCCGGTTACTTTTGAAATTCTGCCACCGGCGGCGATTGATGGGGCTGAGTGTGAGTTTGTCAGCATAACGCGACAAGCGGCTCCGTTTGGCCGGTTCTGTGAGAGGTGGCGCGCTTGTAGCGCTGTCGTCGCGCGGCAGGAGCATCTGAGCTGGAACATCCATGATCAAACCTCCCGGCTTTCGAAGTCGATGCGCGGATCGACCAGGGTGGCTATGAAATCAGAGAGCAATTTGATGACCAGTCCAAGCAGCGCGAAAATATACATGGTCGCAAAGATGACCGGATAATCGCGATTTATCAGGCTCTCCCACCCGAGCAATCCAATCCCATCTAGTGAAAAGATCTTTTCGATCAGCAGCGAGCCCGAAAAGAAGGCATGTACGAACGCACTCGGAAATCCCGCGATCACGAGCAACATGGCATTACGGAACACGTGCCCGTAGAGCACGCGCGCATCCGTAAGACCTTTGGCGCGTGCGGTGACTACGTACTGCTTGCGTATCTCGTCGAGAAACGCATTCTTGGTCAGGAACGTCATGGTCGTGAAAGAGCCGAGCGCCAAGGCCGTCAGCGGCAACGCGAGATGCCAGAAGTAGTCTTTGACTTTGCCGAGCATGGACAACTGTGCCCAGCCGTCCGACGTCAAACCACGAAGCGGAAACCACTGAAAGAACGAGCCGCCAGCGAAAAAAACGAGCAGCATGACGCCGACCAGAAACGGCGGCACCGCGTAGCCGACCACGAGCACCGCCGACGACCAAGTATCGAACTTCTCACCGTCCCGCACAGCTTTGCGAATGCCTAGCGGGATCGAGAGGAGATACGTCGCCAAGGTCATCCAAAGACCGAGCGAGATCGACACCGGCATCTTCTCGCGGATCAATTGCAGCACGGAAACGTCGCGGAAGTAACTTTTTCCGAAGTCGAACACAGCGTAATTTTTGAGCATCAGGAAAAAGCGTTCGTGCGCCGGTTTGTCGAAGCCGAATTGCTTTTCGAGACTCTTGATGAACGCCGGGTCTAGCCCTTGCGCACCACGGTATTTCGAACTTTCGCCAGAGATGGTCTGGTTGCGGTTCCCGAGGCCGTCGCCGCCGCCGCCGCCACCAACGCGGTCACTTGCCTTCACCTCGGTGCCTTGCACCTGCGCGATGATCCGATCGATCGGACCGCCGGGAGCGAACTGAATGACGGCAAAACTGATCAGCATGATGCCGAACAGTGTCGGAAAAATCAGCAGGAAGCGTTTGAGAAGGTAGGCGGCCATAGGCAGGTCGCACTCCGTGTTGTCTTGGACGCAGGCGCGCCGGGGGTTAGCATAACCGTAACCGCTGGCGCGTCACGTGGGTGCCAGCCGCTCAGTTTGTGGCGAGTTTGGCCGCTTTGTCACGGTCGAACCACCACGTATCGAGAATACCGGTATCGTACAAAGGCTGTTTTTCCGGCCAGCCGAACTTATTCCAGAATGCGAGCTTGTGCGCCGACTTATACCAGTTCGGAACCCAGTAATATCCAGCGCGTAAGATCCGATCGAGAGCCCGTCCAGCGGCCTGCAATTCGTCCCGGCTCTTCGCAGTCACGACCTTGTTCATCATGGCGTCGACGATGGGGTCTTTGATGCCCGACATGTTGAAACTGCCCTCGTTGGTCGCAGCCTTACTGCCGAAAAACGCTTTCAGTTCTGGCCCGGGTGTCATCTGCATGGTGAAGCGCGAACTTGCGATGTCGTAGTCGAACGACTTCACCCGTCGAAGGTACTGTGCTTCGTCGACGATGCGGGCGCTCGCGTTGATGCCCAGACTCTGCAGATTACGGATGAAGCCGCCGAGAATTCGCTCGCTCGACGGATCGTTGATCAGAAACTCGATCTCGAACGGTTTCCCTTGGGGATTGACACGTTTTCCGTCCTTCAAAACGTAGCCGGCCGACGTCAGCAGCCGGCCCGCTTCGGCCATCATTTTGCGATCGGAGCCGGAGCCATCGGAAACGGGAGGCAGTGGAGCTTCGCCGAAAACTTCCGCCGGTAATTTGTCTTTGAACGGCGTGAGCAGTGCAAGCTCGGCCGGCGAAGGAGCGCCCACGGCCTTCATCGTTGAATTTTCGAAGAAGCTCGCCGTTCGCATGTAAGAATTATAGAACAGGTTCCTGTTCGCCCACTCGAAATCGAAGGCAAAGCCCAGGGCTTGTCGCACGCGAATATCGTCGAACTTGGCGCGTCGCGTGTTGATCCAGTACCCCTGCGTGCCCGACGGATTGGCGTCAGGCATCACTTTGAGCGTCATCTTGCCGTCCTTGACAGGATCTATGTCGTAGCCGGTTGCCCAATCCTTCGAGGTGAACTCTTCCCGCAAGTCGATCATACCCGCTTTCAATGCCTGCACCGCCGCTGTGCGAAGGCGGAAATAATCATAACGGATCTCGTCGAAGTTGAAGCGTCCGCGCGTGACGTTGAGATCTTTCGCCCAATAGTCCGGCCGACGCACGAAAATAACCGAGACGCCTTGATTGTAATCGCCGATCTTGTAGGGACCCGATCCAACCGGCCTGTCGAGCCAGGTTTGATCGAACGGATGCGCGTTGTAGAATGCGCGCGGAAGCACGGGCATGGCAGCAACGATCATCGGCAAATCGCGGACTTCGTCACCGACGAAAACGTAGCGAATAGTCTGCGGGTCGAGTGCGGTCGCAGATTCTACGTTCGACATCACGCTGCCATACATCGGATGGCCTTTCTCCTTCAGCGCCGCGAATGTGAAAACGCAGTCGTCGGCGGTGATCGGCGTGCCGTCGGCGAACTTGGCTTCGGGACGAATCTTGAAGGTAACGGAGTGCTTATCGGGCGCGACATCGGCACTTTCCGCGACGAGGCCATACATGGCGTCCGGCTCGTCGGTCGCGCGCACCATGAGCGAATCATAGACGAGTTCCACCACGCCTTGCGCCGCATCGCCTTTCAGGATGAAGGCATTGAAGCTGTCGAATGTTGTCAGAGCCTGAGTGCCGACCGTGACGATCTTGCCACCTTTGGGCGCGCCTGGATTGACGTAGTCAAAATGTGCGAAACCTTTGGCGTACTTGAGGTCTCCGAACACAGAGAGGCCATGCACCGGCTCTGCTACGGCCGCACCTGACAACGTCCACACGATCGCACAAATCGCAATTGCAGAAAAACTCGCCGTCGACCGCTTCATTCAGGTCTCCAGTTGTCGGTGCTCAGGGGCGCGCTGCTGTCGCATCGGCTTTTGCCGGATCGAACCACCATGTCTGCAGAAAGCCCACTGCACGCGCAGGCAGCTTTGCGGGACGCCCGAACTTGTCCCAGTAGGCGACCCATTCCGCTCCCCGGTACCACGTCGGAACGACATAGAAATTCCACAGCAGCGCGCGATCCAGCGCGCGGGTAGCAGCGACTAGATCTGCCCGATCGCGGGCAAAAATGACCTTCTCTATGATAGCATCGATCGCTTTGTTCTTGATGCCTGCAAGATTGTGACTGCCCCGCACGTCGACCGTCGAGGTGCCGAAAAATTCGCGCTGCTCGTTGCCGGGGCTTTCCGATTGGGCGAACTGACCGAAGATCATGTCGTAGTCGAACTCGGTCAGCCGGCGCTGATATTGGGCACTGTCGACTTGGCGAATGTTGGCCCGCACGCCAAGCTTCTGCAAATTCTGAATATACGGCTGCACGATACGATCGTACTGCGGATCGTCGAGCAGGAATTCGAACGCGAGTTGTTGCCCCGCCGCGTTGGTCGCGACGCCGCCCTTGTTCACATATCCCGCTTCCGCCAACAGTTTCGAGGCCGCCGCGAGGTTCTTGCGAATGTCGTCGGTCGGGGCCTTGAACTCTTTCGAGAACACGTCAGCAGGTAGTTCGGCCCTCACTTCGTTGAGGATCTCGAGTTCGCGACCTTGTGGCAGTCCACGTGTCGCCAATTCCGAATTATCGAAGTAGCTGTTGAGTCGCGTGTACAGGCCAAAGAACAGGTTTTTGTTGGCCCAATCGAAATCAAAGGCGAGATTGAAGGCCTGTCGCACGCGCGGATCCTGGAACACTGGCCGCCGTTGGTTCATGACGAACGACTGCATGGCGGCGACGCGATCGACCGGAAACGCTTCTTTCTTTACGGCGCCGCGTTTGATGGCGTCGAATTCGTATTCAGTCGCCCAATTCTTTGCCGACGGCTCGGTCCAATAATCGATATCGCCACGCTTGAACGCTTCGAACGGTGCAACGCGATCGCGATAATAGGTGATGTTGATTTCGTCGAAATTCCACTGGCCTTTTGAGACCGATAGATCGGCCGCCCACCAATTCTTGACCCGCTCGTAGGTGATGGCTCGGCCAGGTTCGAACGACTTGACGATGTATGGGCCCGAGCCCACCGGTATTTCCAGCGACGACTTCATGATGTCGCGTGGCTCGCCGTTCGTGTTTTTTGCGGTCCACCAGTGTTTCGGCAAAATCGGCAACTCGGACACGATCTGCGGCAACTCTCTGTTGTCCTTGACGTCGAAGGTGAAGCGCACTTCGTTTGGCCCGGACTTTTCGGCTTTGACGACATGCTGATAGTAGGTCGAATAGAGCGGTGACGCCTTCTTCAAGGCCTCCATCGAAAACACGACGTCTTCGGGCGTCACGGGTTGCCCGTCATTGAAACGGGCGCTAGGGCGCAGGCCGAACGTCACCGAACTGAAGTCCGGCGGGAACGCAAGCCACTCGGCGATCAATCCATAGCCGGTCGCGGCTTCGTCGGGACTGCGCGCGAAAAGCAGATCGTAGATCAGCGTCAATCCAGACGCCGACTGCCCCTGCGCCGGAAACTGGTTGAGGCTGTCGAAAGTACCGTTGGCGAACTGGCGAATGCGACCGCCTTTCGGTGCCGCCGGGTTGACCCATTCGAAATTCTTGAAGTCGGCGGAGGCTTTTGGCGGGCCGACGAGCGACACGCCCATCCTGCGTTCGTCGTCTGCGCGAGCTGCCGACGGTTGCACGAACCATCCGACGGTGAGTGCGAGCACCATCATCGCGACTTTGCGTGGATCATCCAATGCCATCGACGTCATCTCCCAGATGTCCAGTCTTGTGGTTAAGCTGTATTCGACCGGCTCATAACATGTTGCACGGCGGCATCAGGTTCCAAGTTACAAGTTCTTCATTTCAGTACGATTTCACATCGATAGGGCAAAAATCAGTACGAAAAAGCCCCGCACGACGTGCGAGGCTGATACTTTCGAGAGTTTCAACGGCGGAACTGCGTCGATTACGTCGTCGAGCACCACGCGACGTCACTTCGGCAAATCGGCCGGCTTGTCGGACTGCTTGTTGAGATAGGCGAGAAGGTCCGCCAGATCGGCATTGTCAGTGACACCAGCGAACGCCATCTTGTTACCAGGGATCGCATTGCGCGGGTCGTTCAAGTAGGTGGCCAAAGTTTCCCAAGACCAGTTGCCGCCCTTGGCCTTGACGGCTTCGGAGTAGACAAAACCGGCGTGCTGCCCGACAGGGCGACCAATGACGCCCCACAGGTTCGGACCAACCTTGTTCGGCGCGTCCTTGGCATCGGTGTGGCAGGCGGCGCACTTTTTAAACGTATCGGCACCGGCATCGGCATTTGCCTTCGGCAGCAATTCGGCAACCTTGGCGAACGTGAAGCCCGCCGCCGCCGCAGTTGCACCACCGCTGCCGCCGCCCGTGCTGGCCGGCAGCGCGTAACTGGGTTTTGCAGGAGCATGACCAGACCCGACGATGTCGATCAAAGTCTTGCCGCCGAACGCGAACAAGGCAGCCGACAACACGGCCATGGCGACGTTATTCAACTTGTCGGAATTGCTCATATTTCCTGACTTTCGTCGTGACTTCAGCTGCCCATGCCCGATATGCGGCACCGACATCCCCCGCAGCAGTTCACGGCTCTCACCGCAACCCACCTCAATCAGGCGCAAATATACGGGTTGAGACCCGCCTTGCAACTGCCACGGGGGCCGTTCTACCACGTGAAGCCGAGGCGAATTGTCACCGCTGAGAGCGATGCCCGACCCGATACTTGAACATCAAACCCGAAGGGGACGCCGTGCAGAGAACTCTTGTGGCCATACCGGCACGTCTGAAAGCAACCCGGCTGCCGGACAAGCCGCTGGCTGACATCAACGGACTGCCAATGATCGTTCACGTGTGGCGCCGCGCAATCGCTGCCGACGTCGGGCGTGTGATCGTCGCCACCGACAGCACCGAGATTGCGGCCGTGGTCCGCGCGGCGGGCGGCGAAGCGGTCATGACACGCGACAGTCATACGACCGGATCGGACCGCATTCATGAGGCGCTGAATACCATCGACCCTGATGGTGCGATCACTAACATCGTCAATCTGCAAGGCGATCTTCCGACACTCGAGCCGCACCTCGTAAGCGATTGCCTAAAGCCGCTGCAGACCGACGCCGTCGACATCGCGACACTTGCTGCCGAAATTCGTGTCGCCTCGGAACGCACGAACCCGAATGTCGTCAAGGCTATCGGCACGCCCGTTGCGCTGGCCGACGGCACCGCAGGTGCAATCGAAACTTCTGTCCGGCGTTTGCGGGCGTTATATTTTACCCGGGCCACTGCGCCATCGGGCGACGGCCCACTTTATCATCACATCGGCATTTATGCCTACCGGCGAGCAGCGCTCGAACGTTTTGTGACGCTGAAACCGACTCCACTCGAGCAGCGCGAACGGCTCGAGCAACTCCGCGCCCTCGAACATGGGATGCGTATTGACGTGATGGTGGTGGATACCGTGCCTTTGGGTGTTGATACGCCGGAAGACCTTGAGACCGCCCGACGATTTCTGCGATCCTAGCCGAGCTGTCTTCGAGACGTATGGAGGGCGGCCACCGCGAGTTGAATCAGGTCGAACGCTCTTGCGTAGTCGGCGGCGCTGCCATGCCACGGGTCTACGACGTCCTGCAAACCCAGCTGCGGCACGAGGTCGAGCAGCAGTGTGATGCGCGGATGAAAGGATTCGGACATGGTCTGAAGCAGATGAACCCGGACGCACCTGTCGAGAGCGTAAATGCGTTCGGCCGCAGCGAGCAGGTCCGGGTCAGCCGCGCGGGTGCGATGCCTCGTGAGATCCAGGCCGGATCTTGCGACGTGCGCAATGGCCCGGGGATCGGCAGGGCTACCCGGCGCGTTGACGGCAACGCCTGCAGAGCCAAAGCGCAATCCACCGTCTCGCTTGGTCGCCGATCCCGATTCCATGCTGCGAGCGGCGATTTCGGCCATCGGCGAGCGGCAGGTGTTGCCGCGGCATATGAATAGGATCAGTGCCATGGCGACGAATCCGGTGAAGCATCTGACGAACCCGATATCTCGACATCCCAAGAGTTGAGGAGAAACCACATGACGCAGCGACCGCAACGATTGAGCGACAAAGACATCGGCGACGAACTGGCCAAACTCGAGGGATGGGCTCGCGTGCCAGGTCGCGAGGCGATAAGCAAGACGTTCAAGTTTGCCGACTTCAACGCGGCTTTCGGTTTCATGGCCCGCGCCGCGTTGAAAGCAGAGCAGATCAACCATCACCCCGAATGGTTCAATGTCTACAGCCGTGTCGACGTCGTGTTGCAAACTCATGACGCCAACGGGGTGACGTCGCTTGATCTGGAGCTCGCGGCTTTTATGCAGAGCGCCAGCGGCCAAGGTTGATCAGTCGCCGGGCCATTTGAGTTTCGGTTGATTGGTCAGGCCGCTACCGAATAGACCACCGCCATAACTTTGTGACGGAAGTGCCGCAGCGGCGACTTTTTGCCCCTGCGGTCGCGATCGGCGTTCGACACTGGCATATCTCTGTTCGGTTTTGGGACGCTGGCCGACGCCGGCAGGCTTCGACCGCAAAGCTGGCGTCCCATCGACGCTGGACGGCACCTCGGACTTGGCGATGCGAGTTGCTTTCGCGGATCTGCCCAATGTCTGGTCGATAACGGGTTTGCCCGATTTTCCGTCGACGACATCGGTGACTGGTTTCGGCGGCGCGGCGGCTTCGGCCCCGACGATAGGAACCGCCGCCGACGCGATGGCTAAGCTATCTCCGGATTGCGGTGCTGGGGCCTGCGCTGATCGCGCCGTGGAAAGGCTGGTGGTTGCCGATGCATAGCTCTGATGGCGTGCCAGTTCGGCTTGCGACCACGGTGGAGGACGACAGGCACAGCCATCGACGCGCGCTTTTCGGAACCGAAAGGCGTTGGGAAGACGGCTATAGGGACGGCCGCCGAGATCGACGGCATCCTCGACCGTAGCGCCAGGGTTCCGGTGATAGAAGATTTGTGCGTCTGCTCCGCACGTGGACCGGCACTTGAGCTGATCCTGCATGAAGTTGTCGCGGCGGGTCGAAAAACTTATCGGCACATAGAACCCGTCGCACATGCGCACGCACAGCGTTCGGTAGGTGCCACCAGAGCTTTCGCTTACGGACGCCGACTGGGCGGAATGCTCACGCGGACTGGCAAATAGCCCGGGACTGAGCGGTTTCACGAACTGAGTCCGTGGAAGCGCGGACATCGCCGGCTTCGGGGGGCTGATCCCGAAAACCTGCTCGAGGAACCCTTGTGCCGCCACAGGCTCCGGCGACAGCAGTGCGACGAGCAGAGCGAGCACGGCGCTCACATGCCATCCGACGACCAGGCTTTGACGAAAGATCGGCATGTCTATTGAAACCGCGGCGTTGGAATAGGAGCGCCGGACGCGGCTGACATGCCACAATTTCACGGGATTGGTGAAACTTAAGATGGAATGCCAGCTTCGCCAAGCCAACGCTTTGGTTATGCAAGAAATTCGCAAACTTTGTCTGAATACACGCGTCGAACTGTAACGGGTGGCGACTGCGTTACCCTCGCGAATAGCCGTTCAGCGCCTTACGACAAGGCCGTCGGCCGCATCCGCAGCCTTCCGGGGCAATCGCGACGAGACCGGAATTTCCTCAGCCTCACGGCCGCCAAGGCGCAAACGGACGAGGCTGGACCGTGGCGCGCCCTTGACGACATCAGGCGTGCCATCGGCGGCGGTGCGCGGGCGTGAAACGCGGAGATTTCCAGTTTGAAGTTGATCGCCCCGTATCACGGATGGCTTTCTCAGCACAATGAGAGGTAATGCGCCGTCGGCTGGTTTCGCGCTCTGAGCCTCTGCGGGCAGCGTGATCGGTGCTAAGTCAGGCGATGGCATCAACGCCGCCGATTTGCCCTTCCCGGCCATCTGAGCGGCCTTGGCTTTCCGTGACGTCTGGGCGCCAACTTGCAACTTGACTCGAAGATCGCCAAGCTTTTGCTGTGCGATACGGTCGCCCTTCCGGGCGTCGGCCACGTAGGAATAAGCCTTGTGCCGATCGGCGGCCGCTTCCTCCCAGGGATGCGGACGGCATTTGCACGACGCCTCATACTTGGTGCGGAACAGGAAGGCATTCTGCAGCTTCTTGTAAGCTTTGCCGTCACTGTCCTCCATCTCCTCGATTTCACCACCGGGATTGCGATAGCTGAACAGTTTGGCTTCGCCCGGCCCCCCGCACGTGCGGGCGCAGGCGTTGGCGTCCTCCTTGAACTGGTCCTTTGTAACCGCGTAGTTCACCGGCCAATAGTAGCCGTCGCAGAGCCTAACGCACATCGTCCGGTAAGTCGTGGACGACGACTTCTCCTCCCGGCCGTCATCGTCGTCGTCGCCGTTCTTGTTTTTCTTGCCGTCCCCGGCGCGCAGTGGCAGCGACACACGTTGTGAACCGGGTTGACCATATTCCCATGGCAGCGCTTTTGTCAGGCCGTTCCTGAGCGCAGGTGTGTAGCCGACGCCGCTGTTCGAGCCATTGACGTAGCCACCTTCACGCCGTGAAGGAGACGCGAACTTCGTAGCGCGAAGCTGCTCGCCCCATTCGCTTTCACTCGGGATCCAGGCGCTCGTCGGCCCATTGGCGGACAGCACAACGATAGGTGCCGCACCGGGAACCGTCGTCTTCTCTGTCGACAAGGTCGGTCGTGCCGTCGGCACTTCTCGCAGCGATCCCGATGCGACGATCAAAACCATTCCGAGCAGCCAGCCAAGCGCACAGTTCGCTGGCGACAGCCAAGCATTTGCAATGCTTTGCCGTCGCGTCGACCGCATCGAACGATCGGAATTTGCACTATTGGGGGAACGCATAGGAAATCCACGCACGCACTGAACAGTAATCGATGTTGGGGCGAGTAACGAAGACTGCGCCTGCAACTCGACAGCGTCTCGCAGTCCTTAGCTCACGATCGGTGTGATGCCAATCGACTTTCGCGACGAGAGGCTCACGGAATAACTACTTGAACAAAACGTAGTAAATGTCGCTCGGAGCGAAGTTTTTGCAGATTATCGTGGTGCCATACGTATGGCACCGTCCAGCCGTATGCTCTCACCGTTCAGCATTCCGTTTTCGCAAATGTGGCATGCAAGCGCGGCATATTCAGCGGGGTAGCCGAGCCGTGCCGGAAACGGAACCGAGGCCGCCAACGACTGCCTCGCTTCGTCGGGCAATGAGGCGACCATCGGCGTATTGAACAGGCCCGGCATGATCGTGCACACCCGAATGCCCATCTGTGCCAAGTCGCGGGCGATCGGCAACGTCATTCCGAGCACACCACCCTTCGAGGCGGAGTAGGCGACTTGACCGATCTGGCCGTCGGTGGCCGCCACTGAGGCCGTGTTGACGATCACGCCGCGTTCGCCGTCTGGGTTGAGCGGGGCGAGCGTCTGCATCCCGGCCGCCGCCCGCGAGATCATCAAAAAGGTGCCGACAAGATTGATTTGAATGGTTCTGGCGAAGCTCGCGAGGTCATGAGGTTCGAAGACGCCTGTCTCTTTGTTCTTGCGGGTGATCCGCTTCGATACGCCGATACCGGCGCAATTGACGAGAACACGCTCCTGCCCCAGATCGGCGCGAGCGGCGGCAAAAGCCGCATCGATACTGACCTCGCTGCTGACGTCACATTTGTAGAACCGGCCGCCGATCTTGGTGGCGTTGGCCTGGCCTGCCGCTTCGTTCAGATCGAAGATCGCGACCTTCACCCCGTGAGCCGCAAGGGCTTCGGCTGTCGCGCCGCCGAGGCCGGATGCGCCTCCGGTGACGATGGCTGTGATGTCTTTGCTCAATTGCATGATTTGTACGCCTTCTCGGGAGCGGGCGCGGGCCAAAAGGTGCGAGCGCTGCGCAGCGAAATTTTGGGGGGACGGCATTTGCTTTGGTGGCGCTATCATGCTCGGATGGACGGGACAATCCTGCCTTTCAGCCAACTTATCGAGAAACAGAATTATGTCCGCAACTGTTAACCGTAAATTCGTCGACCTGTTTTCTGATACTATGACGCGGCCTTCCCCCGGCATGCGAAAAGCCATGGCCGATGCCGAGGTTGGCGATGAACAGCGCGGCGAAGATCCGACCACCAATTTGTTACAGGAGAGAGTTGCCGCTCTGCTCGGCAAAGAGGCGGCGATGTTCCTGCCGTCCGGGACGATGTGCAACCAGATTGCTGTCGCAGTGCAGTGCCGATCGGGAGATGAGTTCATTTCGACCGACAATTCTCATTTGTTGACGTTCGAGGGTGCCGGCTGTGCGGCCATCGCGGGCGCGCAGGGTCGTGCGGTGACACATCGAAACGGCATCTTCGACGGCGCCGCCGTGCATGCAGCGGTGCGTGACCCAGCGATGCGCCACACGCCCCGCACGCGCATGGTGGCCATCGAGCAGACCATGAACCTCGGCGGCGGCGCAGTCTGGACGATGGCGCAGATCGACGATGTCGCGAAGACTGCCAAGGCTCACCAATTGCGGTTGCACATGGATGGCGCACGCTTGCCGAATGCGGTTGTCGCGTCCGGCGTATCCGCGGCGAAGATGTGCGCAGCCTTCGATAGTACCTGGCTCGACCTTTCCAAAGGCCTAGGTTGTCCGATCGGCGGCGTGTTGGCCGGCAGCAAGGATTTCATCGCTGAGGCATGGCTCTGGAAGCATCGCATCGGCGGCGCACTCCGTCAGTCTGGCATTTTGTCGGCGGCAGGGCTTTACGCACTGGACAATAACTGGAACAGGTTGGCCGAGGATCACGCCAACGCGCAGCGCTTTGCGGCACTCGCCGGCAACATCAAAGGCATCGAACTGATGCATCCAAAAACCGAAACCAACCTCGTTTTCCTCGATGTGAGTGGCACCGGTATGTCGGCGAAGGCGATCTCGGAGGCGGCGCTGAAACATGGCGTTCGCATCGGTGCGATGGGACCCGCGCGTTTACGCGCCGTCACGCATCTGGACGTGTCCGCAGCCGATATCGAGACCGCCGCCAAGGCCCTCCAGGTCGCTGTTTCCGGGATATAGTTTCCAGCAAGAACATGGGAGTCGAAGCATGACCAAGGGATATTGGATCGCCCACGTCGATGTCACTGATCCGGAGGCATACAAGGCGTATGTAAAGCTGAACGGGATCGCGTTCGCCAAGTACGGGGCCAAGTTTCTCGTCCGCGGTGGAGCGTCGGAAGTGCGCGGCGGCAAACTGCTGCCCCGTCATGTGGTCATCGAATTTACAAGCTTCGCCGCCGCAAAGGCCTGTTACGACAGCCCGGAGTACCAGGATGCAGTCAAGGTCCGCAACACCGCCGGGACCGTCGACATCGTCATCGTCGAGGGCTACGACGGCTGAGGTTCGAGAAGCGGACCGGGACGTCTTGGGAGACTTCGGATGCGCATGTCGATAGCCACGGTCTGCCTGAGCGGCGGGCTGGCCGAAAAACTCGAAGCCATCGCCGCGGCTGGCTTTAAAGGCGTCGAGATGTTCGAGAACGATTTGTTGTCATTCAATGGCACGCCGGGCGACGTGCGCAAGATGGCGGTCGATCTGGGGCTCGACATCATTACATTTCAGCCGTTCCGTGACTTCGAGGGCCTGCCACCGGAAAAACGTGCGCGGGCGTTTGCGCGCGCCGAGCGCAAGTTCGATCTGATGGCCGAACTTGGATGCGACCTGCTGATGGTCTGCTCGAACGTCGCGCCGGACTGCCTCGGCGGCATCGATCGCGCCGCGGCGGACCTGCGCGAACTCGGTGAGCGGGCCAAGGCGCGCGGCATCCGGGTGGGCTTCGAGGCATTGGCTTGGGGCCGGCACATCAATGATTACCGCGATGCCTGGGAAGCGGTGCGACGCGCCGATCATCCCTCCGTCGGCGTTGTTCTGGATACCTTTCATATTCTGTCTCGCAAGACCGATCTCAGCGCCATGCGCTCCATCCCGCGTGACCGCATTTTCCTGGTTCAGGTCGCGGACGCGCCGACGATGGATATGGACGTGCTGCAATGGAGCCGTCACTTCCG
Organism: Hyphomicrobiaceae bacterium; assembly: GCA_025359165.1. GTDB lineage: Bacteria > Pseudomonadota > Alphaproteobacteria > Rhizobiales > Hyphomicrobiaceae > JABFRJ01. Next base: position 19,258 of record JANYHG010000101.1, on the reverse strand, counting down.
AAACTTCCCCGGCCAAGGTGATTTTCCGCTGCTCGACTTCATGGCAGCGCTCGACACGACCGGATACGACGGACTGCTCTCATTGGAAATCTTCAATGATCAGTTTCGCGCCGGGTCCGCCCGCAGGCTCGCAGTCGATGGCCACCGCTCGCTTATCTACTTGATGGATCAGTTTTCGACGAAAACCGGACGCCCATCCAGCGCGCCTGCTTTGCCGCCGCGCTCCGCCTGCCTCGGCACCGAATTCATCGAATTTTCGATTGACGACACCAGTCGGCCCGCCTTCGAAAAGGTGCTGTCCGGCTTGGGTTTCTTCAAGGCTGGACAGCACGTGTCCAAGGCGGTCAGCCGCTGGACTCAAGGCAAGATAAACGTGGTCGTCAACTCCGACACCGAGGGCTTTGCGCAGGCCTATAATATCACGCACGGCACGTCGGTCTGCGCGATCGGACTGCGCGTGCCTGACGCGAAGGCGACGCTGGCGCGTGCAGAAGGGCTACTCGATCGCCCGTTCCGCCAGCCGGTTCGGCCCGGCGAACTCGATATTCCAGCTGTGCGCGGCCTCGGCGGCAGCCTCGTCTATTTCATCGATCCGGCCAGCGATCTCGGTCGTGTTTGGGACATCGAATTCAAGTCGGTGATGGATGCGCAACCGAACGCCGGTGCCGGATTGACTGTGGTCGATCACATCTCACAATCGATGCACTACGAGGAAATGCTGACGTGGCTGCTATTTTATACCTCGCTGCTCGATGTCGGCAAAACGGCGGAACAAGACGTCCTCGACCCCGGCGGTTTGGTAAAAAGTCAGGTCGTGCAATCGGCCGACGGCGCGATGCGCATCGTGCTGAATGCATCGCAGTCGACGCACACGCAGTCGTCGCGGTTTCTTTCGGAGGCATTCGGGTCGGGCGTACAGCACATTGCGTTTGCGACGGACGACATTTTCAAGACGGCAGCGGCCTTCAAGGCCAGCGGCGTCGAGCTGTTGACGATCCCGGAAAACTACTACGACGATTTGGAATCCAAGATCGAAATCGCCCCGGCCCTCCTGGAAAGGCTGCAGGCGCATGACGTACTTTACGACCGCGACGAGCAGGGTGAATACTTCCAGATGTATACGCAGACATTCGACGAGCGCTTCTTCTTCGAGATTGTGCAGCGGATTAACTATGCCGGCTTTGGCGCACCCAACGCGCAAGTCCGGCTTACGGCTCAGGCTCGCATGGCCCGTGCGCCCGGTTTGCCGCGACGGTGAGCCGCAGATGGATCGCTCCTTCGCATTGAGTGGTGTTCAGTATATAACGTACTGATCTTATCCAGCGAAAGGCGTCTCCCTCAATGGTGCGATTTCTTGTTTTCTTGCAGCAGATCCTGCATCTTTATCAGATCGTTCTGATCGTCTCGGTCGTCATGAGCTGGATCTTCGCATCTGGGCGTATCAGCCGCTTCGACGCGCGCGTGCGTCCCATCGTTCAGGCGATCGATGCGGTCACCGAGCCATTTCTGCGACGCATTCGGCCATGGATGCCCAACACCGCGCCCCTCGACCTCACACCGTTGGCGCTGTGGTTCATCGTGATGTTCATCGACAGTGTCATTCTCGGCAACCTGATCGAACTGTTTGCGGGCATGTAAATCAGTGCGCGTTGGTTATGTCCGCGACATGCATTCCGCTTCGTTGAGCGGAAAATTGAAGCTCAAAAAGGCACCCCGGCTTTGGGTCTGATACGATGACTGCCGGTTCAATGAGCAAGGACCGACCCTGGCGGCCGTCGACCAATGGCCTCTCGTTGCGGGTGCGACTGACCCCGAAGGCGGCGCATGACCGTATCGAAGGCGTCGAGGTGACCGCCGACGGGCCCGCCCTCAAGGCGCGCGTGCGTGCAGTGCCCGAAGACGGCAAGGCGAATGCCGCGCTGGAGGAGTTGATCGCTTCATGGCTCGACGTGCCCAAACGTTCGGCTTGCGTGACGAGCGGGCACAAATCGCGCATTAAGGTGCTGACGATCACTGGCGATGGCAAAGTGCTGTCGGCTGCGGCCGAGGCCGCCTTGGCGGTACTCGCCGAGCGCAACTCCAGCAGGACGAACACATGACGGCCGAGATCATCGACGGCAAGGCGATCGCACAGGCGTTGCGCCACGAAGTCGCTCGACGCGTCCAAGCGCTGCAGGCCGCGCGAGGCGTGACCCCGGGACTGGCCGTCGTGCTCGTCGGCGAAGACCCCGCGAGCGAGGTCTACGTGCGCAACAAAGGCGCGCAAACGCGCGAGGCGGGCATGGCTTCATTCGAGCATAAGTTGCCGGCAACGGCTACGCAGGCCGAAGTGTTGGCGATCGTCGCCCGATTGAACACGGATGCGAATGTCCACGGCATTCTCGTGCAATTGCCGTTGCCGCCCCAAATCGACGCCGCGGCCGTCCTGCGCGCCATCGATCCGGACAAGGACGTCGACGGGTTCCATCCCATCAACGTGGGCCGCCTGGTCATCGGCGAGCCCTGCCTGACGCCGTGCACCCCGACAGGCTGCGTGCTGCTTGCCAAGACGGTCACGCCGAAACTCGCGGGCCTGGAAGCGGTGGTGATTGGGCGCTCGACGATCGTCGGCAAGCCGGTGGCTCAGCTGTTGTTGCGCGAGGATTGCACAGTCACGATCGCGCACTCGCGCACGCGCGATCTCCCGGCTGTCGTTCGACGCGCGGACCTGATCATTGCGGCGGCAGGTCGGCCACTGATGGTACGCGGCAATTGGATCAAGCCCGGCGCCATCGTCATTGATGTCGGCATCAATCGCGTGGCTGCGGACGTTGCGGGCAAAACGCGGCTGGTCGGCGATGTCGCCTACGACGAAGCGCTGCAAGTCGCCGGGGCCATCACACCTGTGCCTGGCGGCGTCGGACCAATGACGATTGCGTGCCTGCTGAAAAATACCGTCGATGCCGCGGAGCGGATAAGGCAATCGCTTGCAAATTGATTGAACTCGCCAGGTTGGGCGCGCGATCGCTCAGTATCAATCCCCAGTTCAGCGCCAGCAGCAGATGAAAGTGCCGCCAGTGATCGAGATCGATCACGAAGCCTTCGCACGCGTGCGCAACGAATGCCGCATACACGACCATGTAAAGACGTTGTGTTTCGCTGTTGCGTAATGCGTGCCTCGCTCCGAGCACGACGGTGCCCGCGACAGTCATCGCAAACAGCAGACCGCCCAGCCAGCCAGCATTCATGAACATCGACAGGTAGACGTTGTGCGCTTCCTCGAGGTGATAAAACCCGTCGAATTGTTGTGCGCCGAGCCCGAACGGATGCGACAGGATCAATCGCTTGGCTTTCACCTGACCGCCGAAACGTCCCTCGGGGCCTTCGTCGTAACTCTGCGTCAGCGTCGCGCGCTCCGTGAGCAGATTTGCCACCACGTCGAACTGCAGGGCAACCAGAACGAGCAACGCGCCCGCAATCGCCGCGCCACCGACGCCGCCGATGATCCTCATCCGTTGTCGATCGTCCGTCGCCGTGACGAATGCGAAGTAGGCAAATGTCGCCGCAGCCACCGCAAGGCCGAACCATGCACCTCGACTGAAACTGAGTAGTACGCCGAGCACCAGTATCATGAGGCCGCCAGCGGCAACGATCTTTCGGCCGGACCCCGCCGGAGACAGCAAGACATGCATGAGATAAACTGATGGTAGAACGAGGGATGCACCAAACACGTTCGGATCTTTGAATGTCCCGGAAACGCGCCCATAGAGCGTGAAAATATCGTAGGCGCCCGGGAATAGATCGAGATAACCCACGAAGCCAGCGCCGGCTGCAATCACGCCAGCCGCTACCGCGCCGTTACAGATCAGCCGCGTATGCCGCACCGGTGCCTTGGCGACAAACGCGGCAAGCAGCAACGAAACCATGGTCAGAAAGAGCGTGACCGACGTATGTGTGAGCGAACGTGATGGATCGATAGCTGCAAGAATCGCAAAAAATGCGCATCCCACAGGCACCAACATTATGGCGAAGTAGGCCAGCAATCCGGGAGTCACATGCACCAGTCCGAGTGCAGGTAACAGAATGAGCAATCCCGCTCCGAACACGTCGAACGGGGCCGGCTCGGTAAAAACGATTGCCCCCGATGCAATCGCCAGCCACACGAACGCCAGCGCTATTTTATGTGCGGCGCTGGTCGCCACCGTCGGGGAAAGTGCGGAAGCGTCCATCATTCAATACGCATTATCGGTCGACATCAGCGAGACGGGTGTTTTCGCCAGAATATACAGATCGAACCAGACCGACCAGTTTTCGATATAATCGAGATCGAAAGCGACGCGCTTCTGAATTTTCTCGTGCGTGTCAGTCTCGCCGCGCCAGCCGTTGATCTGTGCCCAGCCCGTGATGCCAGGCTTTACCTTGTGTCGCGCGAAATAGCCGTCCACGACATCGGGGTAGAGACGGTCGGCGGCCTTTGCCTGCATCGCATGCGGTCGCGGACCGACCAGCGAAAGCGTTCCGCACAGCACGTTGAACAGTTGCGGCAACTCGTCGAGACTGCTTTTGCGGATGAGGCGGCCAACGCGGGTGACGCGGGGATCGTTCTTGGTAACCAGTTTGGTGGCCGTCGCATCGGCGCGGTCGGTGTACATCGAGCGGAACTTGTAGACTTCGATCAGCTCGTTGTTGAAACCGTAGCGCTTCTGCCGAAAAATCGCAGGTCCCTTGCTCTCGATTTTAACGGCGGCGGCAACGATTGCCATGAGTGGCGCCAACAGAACGATAGCCAACATCGCAATCGTCTTGTCGAACAGCCACTTTGCGCAGGCATCCCATCCGGAAATGGGACGTTCGCAAAGATCGATCACCGGCACCGAACCGATGTAGGAATAGGCGCTCTTGTGGAAACGCAGCGTCGAGGCCGTGGCGGCAAGCCGGATGTCGATCGGTAGTTCGGTGACGCGCTGCATCAGCATGGTGACGCGTGTTTCCGCGGCCAGCGGCAGCGCCATGATCAGCATGTCCACATGTTCGCTGCGCGAGAACGCCTTCAACGCATCGATGTTGCCCAGGCATGGGATATTGCCGATCGACGTGATGGAGCGGTCTTCGGAGCGGTCGTCGAACACGCCGCAGATGCGGACATCGGAGTTCGGGTCGCTTTGCAGTTGGGCGATCAACGCCTCGCTTGAGCCTCCGCTCCCGTAGATGATCGCCGAACGGGTGAGGTGTCCGGCGCGGCTGGCAGCGCGCGTGATCACCATCAACGCGACCCGGCCGAGTGTCAGGCAGACGAGACCGGTGCCGTACCACGTCGCGAGCCAGACGCGGCTGAAGTCGGGCGCGATCTTGAGAAAAAATAAGCTTGCTAACAGCGCAGCGACAGCCACCGTCCACCCGAGGCAGAGATGACCGAGAACACGCAACGGCGAGCGCAGCATCGCAGGAGCATAAAGACCGAACGCCTGGAAGATCGAGGTGGCGATCAAAACCGTGACGATCGGCGCGAGAATGTAGTTCGTTCCCCCGACAAGAGCCGCCGCCGGAACATAAGCCTGAGCGATCAGCGTTCCGAGCACCAGCAGCGCGCAGGTTTCGAAACCGCGCGCAGCAACGCCAAACATCGAAGGCGTAATAAGCGCTGACGTCAAAGTCCCCCTGAATGACCCAAACGCGGGCGCTTCAGCGATAGCGGGTGTCGAGGTATGTGCGGCGGTCGTCATGCGTGCGGCGTCCAGGATTTGTGCTGTGTCGATGTCACGATCCTCATGAAGCAGGGATCGTGCCAATATCGAACGGCATTAACTCTGAGCAAACTCAAGCTGCGCGCTGCAATTCGTGCGGACCGGAATAGAAATCTGTAATTGCAGTCGCCATCCGCTGAACTGTGAATCGGTCACGAATGGCATCGCGCAAACCGAGCGCTCCCGTCCGCATGGCATCAGGTCGCTCGAGTGCATCCTCCATCGCGCAAGCGAGCGCCGCAACATCACCGGCAGGGAGCAGCGACCCAAAAGGCGCGGTGACTATCTCCGGGATACCGCCGACGTCTGTCGCCAGTAACGGCAGGCCGGCAGCAACCGCTTCGAGCACGATATACGGCAGGCTTTCTGCGCGCGACGGCACCAGTAATACACGGCCCATTGCAAATCCGGCGCGCGCGGCTAGGACGCCGGGGAACGTCACGAGCTCACCAAGTCCGAGTGTTTGCGCCAGCATCTTGAATTGTTCGGCGTCGGGACCGCCGCCGGCGATGACCGCAGTCGCTCGGCGTTTCCGATTGACGACCGCTAGCGCTTTCAGTGCAACGTCGACCCCCTTGAGCAACCTCAATTCACCGACAAATACGAAGTCTGCCGCCGTATCGGCGCACTCGACCAGCGTGAACTCGGACGCCAGCAGGCCATTCGTCACGACCCTTGTTGCACAGTTGGCCGCGCCTATTTGGCTGGCATAGCGCCGAGCCGCAAATTGGCTTTCGAACAAAATGCCGTCTGTCCAGGTTTCCAGACGCCGTTCGAGAGCGCCGTAAAACAGTCCGGCCATCGTTGTGGGCGCATAGTGGAGGCTGCCACCATGCGGCGTGTAAAAGCAACGCAGGGCCTGATTTTGCTTTTTGGCGCTTCGAGCAGCGAGCCGCGCATATGCGCCACCCTTCGCGCCGTGACCGTGTAGAACATCGACACCGAGATCGTTCGCGATAGAGACAACCTGCTGCCACGCTTTGAAGTCACCAAGCCCGAGGTCGCGGGACATCGGTAACCTGTGAAGTCCGAGCGTCAACTTCGGCGCAAGTGCAAGAAGCCGGGCTTCCGTTAACGCATCGCCGGAGGCAGCGCATACAACACCGACGCGATGGCCGAGGTTTACCTGAGCATTTGCAAGATCGACGACATGACGGAACAGCCCGCCGACCGGGGCCCGTAGGCAATGCAATACAGCTTTATTCGTAAAACGTGCGCGATCGATTTCACAACGCATGGACACAAACGCCTCACCGCGACAACCTGCGCGGCAGGACTAGAACCACCGCTCCTTGACGGAGATGGTGTCGCCGGGGCGCACATATGCATCTCCGGCAACGTCCAGCTTCACGACGTTCCCTTCTATACGCCGTGTAATCTGAACTTTCCGTTCATTCGCACGATCTGAAAATCCGCCCGCGATCGCGACCGCGGCGTCTACCGTCAGTCCGCCGACATACGGATATTGCCCGGCAGACCGTATTTCACCGAGAATGAAGAAGGGGCGATACTGCTGAATATCGACGGTGACATGCGGGTCACGCACGAATTCAGCGCCGAGACGCGCCATTATCGTGGCTTCGAGGCCGCGCGTAGAAATGCCTCGGGCACGCACATTACCAATGAGCGGAACGGAGATGAAGCCTTCGTTGTCGATCGTATAGATGCGGGACAAGCTCGGCTGCGCGTAAACGAAAACGCGCAATTTATCGCCGCTATCAAGGGAATACGAGTCGGACGTTTTCGGCTCCTGTCGCCGCGCTTCCTCGTCCTCGCTATCGCGCATCGTGACCGAAGACCAGCCGGCAATGGCGGTCCCGCCAGATTGCACGATCGGCAACGGCACATCACCGGTGACAGTTGTCTCGCCGAAGTCGGTTGCGGACAATTTGTGCGGGGCTTGCAACGAGCTGCAGCCAGCGAGATTGGCGCAACACAAACAAAGCGCCACCAGCAGATGCGGCAAATGCAAACGCGACATGGGAAACGAACCCTAAGAACTCCGGTACACCTTGATTAAGCGCAATATAGATTAACAAATACTTTCGGTCTGCGCCGAATTGACATGCTTTAAGCGAAAAGAAACCACGCCCGGTTTAACTACTGCAATCACCAGAAGTCGGATCAGATCAGAGACAGCCGTCTATGCCGTCGATCAAACAACGAGCAGCCGCGCCGTCGGCAGATCATGTGGACATGGGTGCGGTCGCACGCGGTGTCATTCACAAATTGCCTCTGCTTTTTCTTGCAGCAGGTATCGTCGGTGCAGCGACTGCCGGCATATTGTCGACGATGGCCCCGAAGTATCTGTCGCAAGCACAGCTCGAAGTGCGCAGCACCGGGGCCGGCGACGTGGGTGGGCGTCCTGATAAGGAAGCCGTCGGCACCCACGTGCGCGGTCTGGTATCGACCGAACTTGCGCTTAAAATGTCGAGCGCGTTGAAACTGACGCAGCAGCCCGATTTCAACAGCGCGCTCGAACCCGTCGATTTGTACGGGCGGCTTTGGCGCATGGCGGGCGTGAGCGGTATCAAAGTCGGCGAAACCGATGAAGACCGGCTCATGCAGGCTTATTTCAAATCTGTGCGTGCCTATCAGGTCCGCGATACCCGCAGCATCGTCGTCGATTGCACGACGTCGAATGCCAAGTTCTCTGCCGATTGTGCCAATACTTTAATCGAACTGTACCGCAGTAGTTTGAGCGGCCGCGCGGTGACCGAGAATACGGATGTGCGAGCCAAACTTGCGCCGCAGGTCGAACGCCTGACGCGCGAGGCGGCGGAAGCCGAAGCAATCGCCACCGAGTTTCGTGGCAAGGCGAACCTGTTTCAGGGCGGCAGTCAGGCAACTCAGTTGAAGGATCAACAGCTCGCTGAACTGGCAGCCGAGATGACACGCGCTGCAACCGCGCGGAGTGACGCCGAAGCCCGTGCGAGTGCCGCTCGGGAGATGAGCCAGCGCGGGATCGCGGCTGCCAATCCCGACGTGCAGAAGTCCGCGCTGATCCCGCGCATGGAGGAGCAGCGTGTGACGCTCGAGCGCCAGATCGCCGAGTTGTCCGCGACCTTGTTACGTGGTCACCCGCGTATGAAGCAGTTGGCCTCAGAGCTTGCGAACCTGCAGTCTCAAATCCGTGCCGAAGTTCAAAAAGTCGTAGAAAGCCTCGGGAACGACGCTCGTATTGCGGCTGATCGCGAGGCCGGCGTGCGCCGTCGTCTCGATGAGATGAAGCGCACGGTGCTGTCGTCGGCACCCGATTCGGCGAAGCTTAATCAACTGGAGAATCAAGCCAAGGCCAAGCGAGCTGAGTTGGAGCGTTTGCAGCGCCAATATGAGACCGCTTCGTCGAGTGCCGGAGCTGGCGTCGGATCGGTCGAAGTCGAAATTGTATCACGCGCCTACGCGTCAAACGAAAAGGTATTCCCGAAAATCGGCACGATGGCACCACTGGCTGCTTTCGCGACATTCATCCTTGGGCTTGCGGCGATATTGACGCGTGAACTTGTTCGCGGTGCTCGCCCGTTTGCGCCAAGCGTACTGCCGTCCTCGGCTCAACTGGTGCGTGCAAACGGATTTCCGGGACGATCACCAGCATCTGCGGAACCCTCGACTGAATTTGTGCCGGCTCCAGCACCGATCACCGCTCTAGAAGCAGCGTCTGCGATCGAGCGGCTGATGGTCGAGGGGCGAGCGTTCCGAATCCTGGCAGCGCCCGCAACAGGGTATCGATCTGAGTCGGTCGCACTGGCGCTGGCTCGGGAATTAGCCACAGCGCATCGCGTCGTCGTGCTGGGTTGGATGGGCAGCGGCCAAGCGCTGGCCGACGCCGCGGGCGTATCCGACGCTGTCGGAATCGCCCAGCTTGTTGCCGGAGAGGCATCACTGGAAGAGGCGACCCAGCGTGCTTCCGGCTCGGCGCTCGATATAATTGCCGCAGGGAAAGGCAGTGGGGCTACCGATGGAGACAGCGCCGGCATGCTCTTGGATACTCTCGACGAGATGTACGAGATTGTCATTGTCTGCGCGACGGCGCCGCTCGCCACCGAGCTTTTCACGGCGGTACAAGGCCGCTTCGACGCGGGCGTGACGGTGGGTGATGCACCGCTCCATCCGTCCAGAAATGGAACAGCATCGCATTTTTTGGGATTTGACGTTCCAGACTTCACTGTTCTCGGCATCGCTGCCGAAGTTATGGCAGCGAAGCGCGCACGACCCGGCTCGCGACACGTCATGCCGCAGGACCAGTTATACCGACGGTCATAAGTACTGACTTATGACCGTCGATATACGCGCGCGGGGTTGGTGGGGCGGCCGCGCGCAAACAAATGAGAAATACCGGCACCTTCATTTTTGCGACCGAGCCAGAAAATTCTGACCGCCGGTATTACGCGCCGCCATTTAACTTCTGCTTAACTCTGACACACGTTCCGGCTGGCGTCTGCTCGCCTGCTGATCCGGTTGCACGGTTCTTGCTTAAGTCTGATCGATTGCCCGGCAGGTGGCTTGGTAATCGAGAAAAACTTCAAGATATGGTTCCAGCGCCAATGAGCCGTCGCAGCACAAGGTACCTCAAGGCTGCTCTGTCGACACTCCATTACAGTGGTGTCGGCGAACTGCTCACGCCGCTGACGCGTGGAATGGGTGCGATCCTCATGTTGCACAATGTTTCGCCCGAGATGCCCGCAGCCTTCTCGCCGAACCGCATTCTCAAAATCACGCCGGAGTTTCTGGACACGACGATCCGTCAGACGATGGAAGCCGGCTTTGACGTGCTCTCGCTCGACGAGGTCGCCGCTCGTTTGAAGGAGCCCGCAAAATCCGAACGGCCATTCGTTGCTTTCACCCTCGACGATGCCTACCGCGATAACCTCGATCACGCAGCTCCTGTTTTCCGTCGCTACGGAGTGCCTTACACCGTTTACGCCCCGATCGATTACGTCGATGGCCACGGCGACCTCTGGTGGCTGGCACTGGAGAAGGCGATCGCAAAAGTTTCCCGGGTTGAGTACTGCATCGAGGGGCAGAAATGGCTGCTGCCCACCGCGACGCTTGCAGAAAAAGAGGCCGCCTATCACACGATTTATTGGCGCTTGCGCTACGTCGACGAAACTGTGGCGAGGTCTATTGTCGCCAATCTTTGCCGCCGCGCTGGGCTCGACGTGAGAACTATGTGCCGCGAACTCGTCCTCGATTGGGATGGCCTGCGCCAGCTTGCGTCCGATCCGCTCGTGACGATCGGCGGACATACGCTAAGCCACCACGCACTCTCCAAGCTTGGTACTGCGGGCATGCAGCACGAGATGGTTACAAGCATAAAAAGACTGGAAACTGAGCTGAAGCGTCCCATCCGCCATTTTAGTTATCCTTTCGGCGATGCCTGCAGTGCGGGTCAGCGCGAGTTCGACTTTGCCCGCGAGATGGGCATGCTCACAGCTGTTACCACGCGCAAAGGGATGGTTCATGCGCATCATGCGGGATCGCTGACATCGCTGCCACGGGTCTCGCTCAACGGCGACTATCAAGACGCGCGTTACACCAAGACCTTATTATCCGGCGCGCCGTTCGCCCTGTACGATATTGCAAAATCGATCGCACCGCGCGCGCGGGCGGCCTGATTGCCTCGGCGATCAGGTTGTTAAGCGCGAGGCGTGGGCCTGTCATGTTTATACATCCAAGAAACGATCAGCATTGCCACAGGCACCCAGCCGACGCCGGCGACGACGTAAAATAAAGTCGTGAGCACTCCGCCCTGCGACGGTAACGCGCTGGTCGCGAAAACCATGACCAACAATGCGTAGACGAGCAGCAGCATCAGCAGACCGACGGTGCCGGCGAACTTGCGGACGGGATGAGCCATAGCCATAGAACACGATCACTCTGTCTAACGCCGCAGCAAGCGCGCTGCTTCAACGCATTGCGTGAAAATTGAGGTGAGCCTAACCAACGCAGCCTAGCCTTTGATATGTAGACAAGGCAGAGCTTTGATCGCAGTGGGATCCAACACATGGCGACGATTGGTAGCATAGCCTCGGTCCGTCCCGTTTTTGCCAAACAAGCTCCCGAGTCGCTCGGCGCATTGCGGCTCTGGCTGACGTCAATGGCCGCGCTCGTCTTTGCCATGGTCGTGGTCGGCGGCGCGACCCGGCTGACCGGCTCGGGTCTATCGATCACCGAATGGCAGCCGCTGGTCGGCACATTACCACCCTTGTCTGACGCCGCCTGGCTCGAAGCGTTTCACAAGTATCAGCAAATTCCTCAGTACCAGACGTTGAACAAGGGGATGTCGCTTGGCGCGTTCAAAGGTATCTTCTGGTGGGAATGGAGCCACCGGCAATTAGGGCGTGTGATCGGGCTGGCATTCTTGATACCCTTTTTGTTCTTTCTGGTGCGTGGCCGCGTAAAAGGCGTGCTTGCGTGGAATCTCGGCGGCTTGTTCGCCCTGGGTGGACTGCAGGGCGCACTCGGTTGGTACATGGTAGCCTCCGGCCTCAGTGTACGCACGGATGTCAGCCAATACCGATTGGCCGCGCACTTGCTGCTCGCCTCGGCGTTGTTCGCGGCATTGATTTGGACGGCGTTGGACGTTGCCCGCGGTTCGCATCGGCATATCCACTTGAAGACATTGGCAACGGGAAGCACGGTTTGGGCTGCCGTAGTACTGTTTGCCATCTTTTTTCAGATTGGAGCTGGCGCGCTGGTGGCAGGTCTTAAAGCCGGACTTGCCTACAACACTTGGCCGCTCATGGATGGTCACCTCGTGCCATCGGACCTGCTGATCCTGCATCCGACGTGGGTGAATCTGTTCGAAAATTCCGCCACGGTGCAATTTGATCATCGCATGTTCGCGTACGCCCTGACCGCCCTCATCGTCTGGCATGTCATTCGAGTGGTCCGATCGGCCGACGACGACCGCCAGCGCACCTCGGCGGTTTGCCTAATCGCCATCCTCGTCGCACAGGTCGCGCTCGGGATCTGGACGCTCGTCAGCCAAGTGCCGCTGTCCCTAGCGCTCGCACATCAGGCAACCGCTATGATGCTATTGGCGACGTCGGTCTGGCATCTTTACACTCTCGTTCGTGAGTGACCTGTCCGATGGCCGAAACGCATCTCATTTTCGACCTCGACGATACGCTCTATGCGGAACGCGACTTTGCCCTCGGCGGTTTTCGAGCAGCAGTGACATGGGCTCGGTCGACACTCGGCGTCCAAATCGATGTCGACCGAATGCTCGGCCTGTTGGACGACGGCCAGCTCGGCCGATTATTTCAGACGGCTTTGTCGGAGGCCAAGCCGGATCACACTTCGGATGATCTGAAGGAATTCGTTCGCGCTTATGGCCGCCAAACACCTGATATTCGACTTTTCGAAGATGCGGCCGAGGCCTTGGCCCACTGGAGGTCGCGCACCAGATTTGGTCTGATCACCGACGGTCACCCCGCGACCCAGCATGCAAAGATCTGGGCTTTGGCGCTGGCACCAAAATTCGACCACATCATCATCACCGGCGCGCTTGGTCCTGATCGCCAATTTCACAAACCGCATCCGCGTTCGTTCGAGCAGATGCAGGCAGCGCTTGGGCAACCCGGCGATCTGTTTGTCTACGTTGGCGACAATCTATCTAAAGACTTCGTCGCTCCGAATGCGCTGGGTTGGACGAGTATTTTGGTCGATCGCCCCGCGCATCGTGCGCAACGAATTCATAAAAATACGACTGCGCCCTCAGGCGGCGAGCCGCACGCCGTCGTCGGCGATCTTTGCGAACTGCAGCGAGTATTGGCGTAACATTTCCGCTTCAAGTGCACGATCAGTCAAGGGCAGCGCACGTTCGCGATGATCGGCCGGAAACGCTTGGCCATCTCCTCGACGATTGCGTCATAAAAGTCGGAATCGTCAGTCGGATATGTCAGGGTCCAGATATCGAGGCGACGATTGTCACAACTGAAATGGACGCGCTCATAGAACGTTTCCTTGGCCCGAGTTCCCGACAACGCATACCAGTTGGCTGAGGTTCTGTTGTAGTCGATTTTGGCATCGGCATAGCTGGCAGCCAAGGCACGCTTGCGCAATTCGTCGACGCTCGTGTTATCGAGATTGGGAAATGTACCAATCTGCAAGACGGCTTGTCCGTCGCCGCTGGTGAAGATTCGCCCGACGCGATCGGGGGTTCGGGACTGAAGCGGGTCGGTCGGATCGCCTTGCTGCTCTGTAAAGATGCCGGCGGGATAGGAAAACACCAAGCCACCCACGTCGCTCGTATAGGTAATCCATCGCTGCGGACCCGAAGCAGGCGCCGCCAATGCCAGATGAACAGGCACCACCGACCCCATAACGGCTATGACGCGAACAAGGACGCGTTGCAATGATTTCAGTCGCCTTACGAACATAGCAAAAGCACTCCAGACAATGTGAACTCGGGTGTACGTAATAAAGACTGTAGAGGTGACCGAAATTTTTTAATCGCGCAAGGATGCTGACACGATGCAGCGATATCAAATCAAGGTGATCGCGAGACGGAGCGCGCGTCAAAAATGAGCAAGGCTCGAGCAAGACATGTGAAAGCTGCAGCTTCGGAGACACCACGCCTAGCTAGCCCGGTGACGCACCGCTGCATCGTCACCGACAGTGACGTCGAAGCTGGCGTTATCGCCCTCAGGCGCAAATGCGTATATATTCAAGCGGCGTACGATCTTGCCGGTGACCCACCGTTGCGCCGCCGCGATGGCGGGTTCGAAGGCCTGGTGCGCATTGTCAACGGCCAGCAACTCTCTGTTGCCAGCGCTACCGCAATCCACGCACGCGTCGTGACGACGTTATATCCTTTCACTCCCGCCAAAGTTTTGAGTGCGCCTGATGACGTGCTGCGCGGATGCGGGTTGTCACGACCCAAAATCAAGACCCTGCGTGCCGTTGCCGAAGCGGTCGCGGCGGGGCTGGATTTGGAGGGCCTCGGCGAGGTGCCGGAAGCCGAAGCCATGGCGCGCCTGACCGCGATTTCGGGAATTGGTCCCTGGACGGCCGAAATCTATCTGATGTTCTGTGTCGGACATGCGGACATATTCGCATCAGGTGACCTGGCGCTGCAGGTCGCAGCGCAACAGCTGATGGGGCTGCAATCAAAGCCGACTGCGCGCGAGATGGCCGCTATCGCGGAGCGTTGGCGCCCGCATCGCGCAGTCGCAGCGCGCATGCTTTGGGCCTACTATGCCGCCGCCAAGAAGCAGGGCCCCGCGCTGCCGGTTTAGCTGCGGTGTCGGCGGCAATGCTGCAGCCCGCGTTTGACGGCCTCGGCGACGCGCAATACAAGCCCGATTGGACAGTCGTGCGTCGGCGCGGTTCCCAGATGCTATCTGAACTTGGTGTATTGGCGTCGAGCGCAGTCTAAGCCGTCAGGCAGTTATAATTGAGCGTCTTTCCGACCGTCGGGATTTTTGGACACGGGCAAACCGGCAAGGATCATACCTGATGCAGCTCAAAGATTTGATCGATGGGGCATGTTTGCGCGTCGAGGGCGATGCTGGCACTCGAGTGGTCGGTATCACGGCCGATAGCCGCCAGGTGCAGCCCGGCATGATATTCGCGGCCCTCTCAGGGTCGAGCACCGACGGCAGCAGTTTCATTGGCGACGCGGTGGCGAAGGGCGCGGCGGCGGTCTTGATCGCCGCAGATGATGCTAACGCAAACAATCGACTGGCAGGCTTCGACGGCGCGGTCCTCACCGCGACCGAACCTAGGCAAGCTCTGGCCAAAATCGCGGCGCAGCTTTACGCTGGCCAGCCAAAGTACATTGTCGCAATAACGGGCACTAACGGCAAAACGTCGGTCGCCGATTTCACCCGACAGGTGCTCGCGACGCTCGGTCGCCGAGCCGCGTCCTTGGGAACGATCGGTATCGTCAAGCCCTCAGGTGTCGTCTACGGTTCGCTGACGACGCCCGACCCAGTCACGCTGCATCAGACGCTGGCCACGCTGGCAGCCGAAGGCGTCACCCACCTGGCGATGGAAGCTTCGTCGCATGGCCTGGATCAATTTCGCCTCGACGGAGTGAAGTTGGCGGCGGGTGCCTTCCTCAATCTCGGCCGTGACCACCTCGACTACCATCCCGACATCTCGCACTATTTGAATGCCAAGCTTGGCTTGTTCACGCGGCTTCTCGCGGCGGGGCAACCCGCCATCGTCAACGTCGATGCACCATTTGCGGCAGAAGCGATTGCAGCAGCGACCGCGCGGAACTTGAAAGTGCTGACGATCGGCGCAAATGGCACGTTCTTGCGCCTGGCCGATGTCCAGCGCGATGGGTTTGGTCAGCGATTGGCGGTCGAGCATGCCGGGCGGATACATAAAGTCTATTTGAATTTGATCGGCGACTATCAAGCAGCCAATGCACTCGCCGCAGCGGCGTTCGCCATCGCGCTGGGCGAAGATCCCGCTGCGACGCTGACAGCCCTTGAGGCGCTTAAAGGCGTTTCCGGGCGGCTCGAAGTGGTCGGCGAACGGAATGGCGGCCTCGTCGTTGTCGATTATGCGCATAAGCCTGAAGCGCTCGCGGCAGCGCTGGCAGCACTCCGGCCGTTCGTGAGCGGCAAATTGATCTGCGTTATGGGCTGCGGCGGCAATCGCGATGCCGGCAAGCGACCGATCATGGGTCGTATCGCTGCCGAGCAGGCCGACGTCGTAATTGTCACCGATGACAATCCGCGCCGCGAGAATCCCGAAGACATTCGCCGGGCAGTCCTCTCCGGCGTTCCGGCTGCGCTCGCCGCGAAAGCCCGGAATATCGGCGACCGTGGCGAGGCGATCGCAATGGCCGTCTCGGCGATGCAGCCGGGCGACGTGGTGCTGGTCGCCGGCAAGGGGCACGAAACCGGTCAGATCGTCGGAGACTTGACCCTGCCATTTTCCGATCAGGCTGCAGTACGGGCGGCGCTGGTCTCATCATGAAAGGTTCGCGCCGCCATGAGCGCTCCTGCTCCGCCATCTAAAAGGCTGTGGTCTGAAATCGTGCTCGCCAGCGTCTGTGGAGGCGAACTGGATGGTCGCCTGCTTGCGCCGATTAGCGGCGTCTCGATAGATACCCGAGCTATCGTCGCGGGCGATCTGTTCGTCGCGCTCAAGGATCAGCGCGATGGGCATGACTTCGTCACGCAGGCGTTTGCGGCCGGTGCAACGGCAGCGCTGGTGTCTCGAAAATATGTGCGCCGCGACGGCGACGGTGCGTTGATCCGCGTCGACGATCCATTAAGCGCCCTGGAAGACGCCGGACGCGTTGCACGCTTCCGCACCGACGCCAAAGTCGTCGCGGTGACCGGCAGTGTCGGCAAAACCGGCACCAAGGAGATGCTACGCCTGGCACTTGGCCGACTGGGGCCGACGCATGCCTCGGAAAAATCTTACAATAACCACTGGGGCGTGCCGCTCACCCTGGCGCGCATGCCGACCGAGACGGCGTACGGTGTGTTCGAAATCGGCATGAACCATCCCGGCGAGATCGCGCAGCTGGTACGCATGGTCGCCCCCGACGTCGGCATCATCACCACGGTCGAAGCGGTCCATCTCGCGCAGTTCGCGTCGGTGACCGAAATCGCCGAGGCAAAGGCCGAACTGATGCAGGGGATCGCGCGTGACGGAGTTGCGATACTCAACCGAGACAATATCCATTTCGATTTGCTCTCAGCACGCGCCAGCGAGCGCGGCATTCGCGTTGTGAGCTTCGGCGGTCACCGGGATTGCGACGTGCGTTTCGAAAGCCTCGAACTGGATCACGAGGGTTCGACGGTCGGAGTGAAGGTCCACGGCACGCCGCTCACCTACCGCCTCGGCGCACCGGGCCGTCATTATGCGATGAATTCCCTGGCGGTTGTCGCCGCACTGCATGCCCTCGCTACCGACGTCGGGTCGGGCGTACTGGCTCTCGCTGACGTGGCCGCACCCGCAGGCCGCGGTGCCCGCAGTGAGGTTGCCGTCTCCGGCGGCGCGCTGCTGCTGATTGATGAAAGCTACAATGCCAATCCTGCGTCGATGGCGGCAGCTCTCGCCAATCTCGGCAATGTTCCGCGCCAGCGTTACGGTCGGCGCATCGCAGTCTTGGGGGATATGCGGGAACTCGGAGCCGATGCGGATGCGCTGCACCGCGGACTTGCACCGGCAATCGATGCAGCCGGCGTCGATCTGGTGTTCACCTGTGGCCCGCACATGCAATCGCTCCACGACGTCGTCCCGGCACGTGTCCGGGGTGCCTATGCCTCGATGTCGCGCGATCTGATTGCGCCCCTGCTGAGCGCACTCGCCGCTGGCGATGTGGTCATGGTCAAGGGCTCGCTAGGCACGAACATGGCACCTGTAGTCCAGGCGATCCGTCGGCTTTCCGACCACCCTTCTTAAGGGCGTTGTGCGACGGCCACCCAAGGGTGTGCAAAGTCCGCGAATATGCCTATACCGGGCAAAAATGCGCTGCACCTGTCGTGTGGCTGCTTCGGTTTCGTGTGAGCTTAATTCCGCCATCGCATCGGGCAAGATCTGCCTTGGGGTGATGCTGGCGGCTCGGGGGAACGCGCATGCTTTATGAACTGGTGGCTTTCGCCGATCAATTCGGGCCGCTGAACGTGTTCCGCTATATCACCTTCCGCACCATGGGTGCCCTGGTGACGGCGCTGCTGTTCGTGTTCCTGTTCGGCCCGGCAATTATCGATCTGCTGCGCATCAAGCAGGGCAAAGGCCAGCCCATCCGCGAGGATGGACCCAAATCGCACTTCGTCAAGCGCGGTACACCGACCATGGGTGGACTGATGATCTTGGCTGGCGTCACTGTCTCGACGCTGCTCTGGGCCAATTGGGCGAACAAATACGTATGGATTGTGCTGGCGGTGACGCTGTCCTACGGCGCGATCGGCTTTTATGACGACTATCTCAAAGTCACCAAGCAAACCACGTCTGGCTTCGGTGGCAAGGGGCGGCTGTTGTTGGAATTCATTGTCGCAGCCATAGCCACCTACACCATCGTGCAGATGTCGCCGCCTGCCTTGGCAGGCAAACTCGCGGTACCCTTCTTCAAAAGCGTGCTGCTCGATCTCGGTTTGTTCTTCGTGCTGTTCGGCATGATCGTGATCGTCGGTGCGGGCAACGCCGTCAATCTGACGGACGGACTGGACGGGCTGGCGATTGTGCCGGTCATGATCGCGGCGGCGACGTTCGGGTTCATTGCCTATGCGATCGGCCGTATCGATTTTGCGCGCTATCTGCAGGTGACCCACGTCGCTGGCGTCGGCGAATTGTCGATTATTTGCGGGGCGCTCATCGGGGCGGGATTGGGCTTCCTGTGGTTCAATGCGCCGCCGGCCATGATTTTCATGGGCGATACCGGATCGCTGGCGCTGGGCGGCGGCCTGGGAGCCATTGCCGTGTCGACCAAGCACGAAATTGTGCTGGCAATCTGCGGCGGCCTGTTCGTGCTCGAGGCTATGAGTGTCATCATTCAGGTGGCAAGCTTCAAGATGACCGGCAAACGGGTGTTCCGCATGGCACCGCTGCACCACCATTTC